>JAKAEO010000059.1 GCA_021818285.1 Myxococcales bacterium | reverse complement strand
GCGGGCTCGTCGCGCTCCGGCACGTAGCGCCCGCCGCGCTCCCGCTCCGCCGCGGCGTCCGCGGGGGCGCCGCGCGCCATGTCGGCGAGCGCGTGGGGCCCGAGGGGGCGGGCCGCGGGCGGGTCGGCGAGCAGGGCGCGCGCCGCCAGGAGCTGGTCCCAGGAGAGGGGGGCGAGCGCCCTGCGGACCTCCTCCGGGGTGGCGTGACGTCCGGCCTCGGCGCACCAGCGGATGGCCCGGGCCACCAGCTCGTCGTCGATCTCGGCCATGGGACGGGGAAGCTGCGCCGGAGCGTCCCCCAAGTCAAGCGCTGGCCTGCCGCCCGCCGGCGTGGTTCACTGCGGAGGATGGCGACGGACGCGAGCCAGCGGCCGGAGTGGGGTGGGCGCCTGCTGCGGCCCGCGCGCATGCTGCTCTACGCCCTGCTGGTCGCCTCGGCCTTGGCCACGCTGCTGGCCGGCCCCTCCCTGGAGCAGGCGGTGCGCGAGGGGCGGCTGCCGCAGTCGGCGCTGGTGGTGGCGCCGCTGCTGCTCCTGCTCTTCATCGTCCTCTTCGCCGGCTACCGCTACCTGCTGGTGCGGAGCGGCCACTACCTGGCCGGGAAGGCCTTCGTCCAGGTGGGGCTGATGCTGCTGGTGCTGACGCTGCTGCTGCCCGGCTCCCTGGAGCGCTGGCGCGCCGCCGGGACGGTGCGCCCGGTGGACCTGGCGCGCTACCTCGCGGCGCCCGACGCCGAGGCCCGGGCCATGGCCGCCGAGCTCACCCGCCACCGCGACCGCCCCGAGGCGCTGCGCTACGTGCCGCGGCTGGTGGCGCTGCTCTCCGATCCGTCGCCCGAGGTGCGCCGCCAGGCGCGGGCCTCGCTGGTGGCGCTGGCCGGGGCCGACCCGGGCGGCGAGGGGCCGGAGTCCCCGGCTCGCTGGCGCGAGTTCTGGCGCGCCCGCGGCGTCGCGGTCCCCTGATCGCCGCCGCCCCCGTCCCGCCGCCCGGGCCCCGGGGGTCCCCGGGGCCGGGCCGGGGCGCGCCCCGCGTCCCGGGAAGAAAGGGCTTGCCCGCCCGGGGCGGATCGGTTATTGAGAATCACTATCAATATGGACTCCCGGACCGGACGAGCAGGGGGCGGAGCGAGAGGCGCGGCGGCGCCGGGGCGGCGCCCGCCGGCGCGCGAGCCCATGGAGGTGCTCTCGGAGGCCATCGCCGCCAAGGGGCTGCGGCGCTCGCGCCAGCGCGACGCCATCGCCCGCACCTTCTTCGTCATGGGGGGCCACGTTCCGGTGGAGGCCCTGGTGGAGGCGGTCCGGCGGCAGGAGCCGGGCGTCAGCGTCGCCACCGTCTACCGGACCATGAAGCTGCTGGCCGACGTCGGGCTGGCGGTGCCGCGGGACTTCGGCGACGGGCGGGCGCGGTACGAGGCGGCCCACCGGCGCCACGCCCACTCCCACGACCACCTGGTCTGCACCGGCTGCGGGCGGATCGCCGAGTTCGAGAGCCACCAGATCGAGGCGCTGCAGCGGCGCCTGGCCCGGCGCCACGGCTTCGAGGTGGAGCGCCGCCACGTGGAGCTGTACGGCCGCTGCGCCGGCTGCCGCGCCGCCGGGAAGGGAGCGGACGCCGCATGACCCCGCGCGCCGCCACCGCCCCGGCCGATCGCCTCGACAAGCAGCTCGTGCCCGAGCCGCGGACGGCGATCCTGGTCGGCAACCCCAACGTCGGCAAGAGCGTGCTCTTCGGCGCGCTCACCGGGAAGTACGTCACCGTCTCCAACTACCCGGGCACGACCGTCGAGGTCACCCGCGGCCACGCCACCATCGAGGGGCGGGCCTGGAACGTGATGGACACGCCCGGGACCAACGGCCTGACGCCGATGTCGGAGGACGAGCAGGCCACCCGGGACATCCTGCTCCGCGAGGTCGGCTACGCCTGCCTCCAGGTCTGCGACACCAAGAACCTGCGGCGCGGCCTGCTGCTCACCGTCCAGCTCGCCGAGGCCGGCGTGCCCTTCCTGCTGGCCCTGAACATGGCCGACGAGGCGGCCAGCCGGGGGATCCACGTGGACGTCGAGGCCCTGGCGAAGAGCCTGGGCGTGGACGTGGTGCCGACGGTGGCGGTCGAGCGGAAGGGGCTGGCGCAGCTCCAGGCGGCCCTCCCGGCGGCGCGCCCGTCCTCCTTCGCCGTCCGCTACGACCCGGCCATCGAGGAGGGGCTCGCCGAGGTGGTCCCGCTGCTGCCGCCCGGCGGCGGGCTGGCGCCGCGGGCGGTGGCGCTGATGCTGCTGGCCGGCGACGACTCCCTCGACGGCCGGATCGCCGGCCTCCCGGCCGAGGCGCGCGAGCGGGTGGCCGAGGCGCGCCGCCGCGTCTCGGCGCGCTACCCCGAGTCGCTCCGCTTCGTCATCTCCAAGCAGCGCCTGGCGGCGGTGGACCGGCTGCACGACGCGGTGGTCACGCGGGGCGCGCGCTCCGCCGGCAGCGACTTCGGGAAGCGGCTCGGCGCCTGGTCCACCCATCCGATCTGGGGCGTGCCCATCCTCGCGGCGGTGCTCCTCGCCGCCTACGAGTTCGTCGGCGTCCTCGGCGCCAGGGTGGCCGTGGACTTCATGGAGTACAAGGTCTTCTACGACCGGCTGGTGCCCTGGACCCAGGCCGCCGTCCGCTGGCTGGTCCCCTGGCAGGCGGCCCAGCGGTTCCTGGTGGGGCCGGCCGGCGTCCCCTTCCGCGAGCACGACGGCTTCCTCGTCGGGCGCTACGGCCTCTTCTCGATGGGCCTCTCCTACGGCATGGCCATCGTGCTGCCCATCGTCGCCACCTTCTTCGTGGCCTTCAGCGTCCTGGAGGACTCGGGCTACCTGCCGCGCCTCGCGGTGATGGTGAACAAGCTGTTCAAGCGCATGGGGCTGAACGGCAAGGCGGTGCTGCCCATGGTGCTGGGGCTGGGCTGCGACACCATGGCCACCATGACCGCGCGGATCATGGAGACGCGCAAGGAGCGGATCATCGTCACCCTGCTCCTGGCCCTGGCCATCCCCTGCAGCGCCCAGATGGCGGTCATCCTGGCGATGGCCGCCTCGCTCAGCCCCGGCGCCCTGGCCTGGTTCGGCGGGGCCCTGCTGGGGACGCTGGTCCTGGTGGGCTGGCTCGCCGCCAAGGTGCTCCCGGGGCGCGGCTCCGACTTCGTGCTGGAGCTGCCGCCGCTGCGGATCCCGCAGGCCGGCAACGTGGCGGTGAAGACCCTGGCGCGCATCGAGTGGTACCTGCGCGAGGCGCTGCCGCTGTTCCTGGTCGGCACCCTGCTGCTCTGGGGACTGGACCGGGTCGGCGGCCTGGTGGTCCTGCAGCGCGTGGCGGCGCCGGTGGTGGTCGGGGTGCTGCACCTGCCCAAGGAGGCCGCCCTGGCCTTCATCCTCGGCTTCCTGCGGCGCGACTACGCCGCGGCCGGGCTCTTCCTGCACTACGAGCCCTTCATCCGCGCCGGGACGCTGACGCGCGAGATGCAGATCCAGATCACCGTGGCGCTGGTCACGCTCACGCTCTTCATCCCCTGCATCGCCAACTTCTTCATGATCGTGAAGGAGCGGGGGTGGAAGACCGGCCTGGCCATCGCCGGATTCATCGTCCCGTTCGCCGTCGGCGTGGGCGCGACGGTGAACGTGCTGATGCGGTGGCTCTACTGATGCCCGCCCTGGTCGCCAGGATGGAGCGCTGCCCGCTCTGCGGGACCGAGTTCGACGCCGCCGGGCAGGGCTGCCGGCCGAGCTGCCCGCTGGCCCAGGGCTGCAAGGTGGTGTGCTGCCCGAGCTGCAGCTACAGCTTCCCGCAGGAGACGGGGCTGGCGGGGCGGCTCAAGGGCTTCCTGGAGCGGCGCCGCGCCGGGCGCTGAGGGAGAGGGGATGCAGGAGCGCAAGATCGAGGAGCTGCTGGAGACGGTCTTCACCGAGCGGGAGAAGGGGCGGGACGACGCCGCCGGCGTCCTGGCCCGGGCCGGCGACCACGCCGAGGGCAAGAGCGAGGCGGACTTCGCCGAGCTGGAGGCGATGGGGCTCCTGCGGCGGGACGGGGCCCGGGTGGCGCTCACCGGCGAGGGGGAGCGGCGCGCCCGGGGCGTGGTGCGGCGCCACCGCCTGGCCGAGCGGCTGCTCAAGGACCTGCTGGACGTGGCCGAGGGGGCGATGGAGAGCCAGGCCTGCGAGTTCGAGCACAGCCTGTCGGCCGAGGTGACCGACTCGGTCTGCACGCTGCTCGGCCACCCGCCCACCTGCCCGCACGGCGAGCCCATCCCGCCCGGCCCCTGCTGCGGGACCACCCAGCGCACCCTGCGGCCGCTGGTGACCGGCCTGCCCCACTTCGAGATGGGGGCCACCGGCCGGATCGTCTTCATCGCCCCCAAGTTCCACGACCGCATGGACCGGCTGGCGGCGCTCGGGGTGATCCCCGGCAGCACCGTGCGGCTGCACCAGCGCTCGCCCTCCTACGTCATCGAGCTGGGGGAGACCACCATCGCCCTCGACCCGGAGATCGCCGGCGAGATCTTCGTGAAGCGCATCTGAGCTCGCGGCGGACGCCGGGCCGCCGCACACGGACCCACCCGGCACGAAAGCGATCGAGGGCCTTCCGAGCCCCGGACACCCCGAGGATGAACCGCAGCATCGCCTGGACCGCCGCCGCAGCCCTCGCCGCCCTCCTGCCCGCCGCCGCCCGCGCCGACCGGCGCTACTACGGCGAGACCTACAGCGCCGCCACCGCCGCGCCGGGCGGCCTGGACGTCGAGGGCTGGACCACCCTCTCGCAGGCGCCGCGGGCCGGGGGGACCTCCTACTGGCGCCACCAGCTGGAGCTGGAGACCGGCCTCACCGACCGCTGGGACCTGGCCGTCTACAACGACTGGCGCCGCGACTTCGGCGGGACCACCCGCTACGAGGCGCTGCGCGCCGAGAGCCGCTTCCGCCTCTCCCAGCCCGGGGAGTGGTTCGTGGACCCGGTCCTCTACCTCGAGGTGAAGAAGGAGTTCATCGAGGATCGGCCGCTGGCCGTGGAGGAGAAGCTCATCCTGGCCCGCGACCTGGGCCGCTGGAACCTCTCCCTGAACCTGGTGGCCGAGCAGGAGTTCATCCCCGGCGGCGACCGGGAGTACGAGTGGGGCTACGCCGGCGGCGCCTCCTGGGAGCTGCACCCGGCGCTGCGGGTCGGCGCCGAGGCCTTCGGCGGGTGGACCGAGGTGCGGTCGTCCGGCCTCTCCACCTGGGTGAAGCAGCACTGGGCGGGCCCCGCCGTCTCCCTGGCCTGGTCGCGCTTCTGGCTGGTGGTGGCGGCGGGCCGGGGGCTCACCGCCGAGAGCGACCGCCTCCGGCTCCGGGCGGTGGCGGCGGTGCAGCTGTGAGCCGCGCCGCGCGCGCCGCCGGGGCCCTCGGCGCCGCGCTCCTCGCCGCCGGCTGCGTCACCGGCGGCGGAGGTGGCGCCCCGCCGGCCCGCTCCGCGGGGGAGCGGCTCTACCGGAGCCACTGCGCCGCCTGCCACCGGCTGCGCGACCCGGGCGAGCAGACCCAGGCGCGCTGGGCCTGGGCGGTCGAGCGGTTCGGCCCCCGGGCCCACCTCGCGCCGGAGGAGCGTGCCCAGGTGCTGGCGTGGCTCCAGGCGCGCGCCTCCGACGCCGGGCGGTAGGGGCACCGGCGGGGTGGGGCCCCGGCGAAGCCGGGGAGGGCGCAGCCCTCCCCGCCGGACGCGGCGCGAGGGCCGGAGGCCAGAAGCGCCGCAGGCTCCGGCGCAGCAGGGGTGGGGCCCCGACGGCTCCGCCGGCGGGGCGGGGGTGCAGCCCCCGATCCAATGAAATCGGCCGATTTCTTGCGGCGGGCGGGGGCCCTGCTACGGTCGGCGACAGGCCGGCCGAGGGGTCGCCCATGTCCTTGCTGCGCCGACGCGCCACCCTGATCCTCGCCGCCGCGACCCTGGGCCTGCTGTCCTACTCGGCCTGGGATCCGGAGGGCCTGCGCAAGCACCGCCGCCTCACCGCCGAGGCGGCCCGGGTCGCCGCCGAGAACCGCGACATCGCCCGCGAGAACGGCCGGCTCCGCCGGGAGATCCGCGCGCTCCACGGCGACCCGGCCGCGCTGGAGCGGGCGGCGCGGGAGGAGCTGGGCTTCGTCCGCCCCGGCGAGCTGGTGTTCAAGGTCGGGGAGGGCGGGCGGCCGTGAGCGCCCCGGCCGGCACCGCCCGCCAGCCCCGGTCGCTCCTGCTCGAGCCGCGCCCGCGGCCGCTGCTGGTGGCGCTCTACGCGGCGGCGCTGGGCGAGGCCGGGCTGATCTCCCGGAGCCGCCGGCGGCGGCTGGCGCGCGGGGCCCTGCGGGCCGTCCCGGCGGCGGTGGTGGCCGGCCTGACCGCGCTCCTGGCCCTGCGCCTCTTCGCCGACCCGGTGCTGGGCTGGCGGCAGGCGGCGGCGCTCGCGGTGCTGCTCGCCACCCTGGGGACGGTGGCGGGGCTCCGCGCCCGGGGGGCGGCGGCGGGGCGCCCGGCCACGGCGCGCCAGCAACTGGAGCTGGGCGCCCTGTTCGTGGTGGCGGCCTTCGCCGTGGCCCAGGCCAGCGGCGAGGCGGCCTCGGCCGAGCCGCCGCTCTTCCCGGTGGTCTACCTGGTGATGGCCTTCCTGGTGGCCTTCCTGGCCCGGCCGGTCGGCCTGGCCCTGGCCGCCTTCGCGGTCGGCGTGGACGCCGCGGTCTGGCACGGGCGGGGCGCCGCGCCGGGGGAGCTGCCGGGGCTGGCGGCCCACGCCGCCTTCATCCTGCTCTTCGCGCTGCTCTTCCACGCCGCCCTGGCCGCGCAGCTGGGCGCCTCGCGGCGCGCCGAGCGCCGGGCGGTGGCGCGCCGGCTGCGGGAGATCGAGGACCGCGCCCGGGAATACCGGCTGCTCGCCCCCGGGGACGGGGCGGCGGCCGACCCCGCCGAGCGCGACCGGCGCTTCGCCGAGGCCTCGGTGCTGGAGATCGAGGCCGCGGTGCGCGGCGTGCTGGAGGTGACCGAGGTGGCGCTGCGGGCCCACACCTCCGCCCTCTACCTGCTCTCCGCCGACGACCGCGAGCTGCGGCTGCGCGACTGCCGCTCGCGCAGCGATCGGGTGGCGCGCGGCCCGCTGCCGGCGGGGGAGGGGCCGCTGGGCGGGGCGGTGCGGCGCCGCTCCGCCGTCCGGCTCTGCGGCGACATCCGCAGCGCCACCCACTACCAGGACGGCACGCGGCCCGGGGCGCTGCTGGCCGTCCCCCTGCTCGACCGGCGCGGGGGACACGTCCGCGGGGCGCTGCTGGTGGACCGGATGGAGGCGGTGCCCTTCGGCGACGAGGACGAGCGGCTGCTCTCCACGCTGGCCGGGGAGGTGCTGCGGGCGGTGGAGGGGGAGCGGGTCCTCGCCTCGCTCAAGGCGGCGCGCGACGAGAAGGAGCGCTTCTACGCCGCCATCGAGAAGCTGAACCGGGCGAGCAGCGGGCCGGAGGTGGTGGAGACGCTGCTCCAGGCGGCCCGGGAGATGGTGGAGCTCTCCTTCGCGGCGATCACCCTGGTGGAGCGGGAGGGCGAGACGGTGCGCCACCGGGTGGCACGCTGCAGCCTGCCCCAGGCCGAGGGGGGCGCCGGGCGGATCGAGGGGCTGGTCTTCGCCGACAACGTCGGCCTGGTCTCCCAGGCGGTGAAGCTGGACGCCGCCCTCCCCGGGCGCGAGCTCAAGCTGGACGCCACGGTGATCTTCGACGAGCAGACCCGGCTGCGGGGCCTCTCCTCGCTCAAGGTGCTCCCCATCCGCGCCGGCAAGCGGGTGGTGGGGACGCTGGTGGCGGGCCGCCGGCGCGGCGCGCTCTCGGCCGAGGAGCTGCGCCAGCTGGAGGTGGTGGCGCTCCAGGCCGGCGCCTCGCTGGAGCGGGCCGAGCTCTTCGACCGGACCGAGCGGATGGCCACCACCGACGGGCTCACCGGGCTGGTGAACCACCGGACCTTCCAGGAGCGCTTCGACGCCCGGCTGGCCGAGGCCAGCCGCTACGGGCGGCGGCTCTCGCTGCTGCTCACCGACATCGACCACTTCAAGTCGGTGAACGACACCTACGGCCACCCGGTGGGCGACCAGGTGCTGCGCGGGGTGGCGGCGCTGCTCGGGCAGGAGGCGCGCACCACCGACCTGGTGGCGCGGTACGGCGGCGAGGAGTTCGCCATCGTCATGCCCGAGACCGACGCCGCCGGGGCCCGGGTGATCGCCGAGCGCATCCGCGAGCGCGTGGCGGCGGCGGTCTCCGAGACCGGGCTGGGGCCGCTGCGGGTGACGGTGTCCATCGGGCTCGCCACCTTCCCCGCCGACGGCGACCGCAAGGCCCGGCTGGTCGAGGCGGCCGACGGCGCCCTCTACGCCGCCAAGCGCGGCGGGCGCAACCGGACGGTGGCGGCCGGGGACGCGCCCCGGCGCCCCGCGGCCCCGCCCGATCCTGCTAGGATTCCGGTGACAGGGAAGCCCCGGGAGCCCCGGACTTGAAAAAGAACTTCGTCCTCGACACCAACGTCCTCCTCCACGACCCGCGCAGCATCTTCTCCTTCGGGGACAACGACGTCGTCGTCCCCATCTACGTGATCGAGGAGATCGACAACTTCAAGCGCGACCTGTCCTCGCTGGGGCGCAACGCCCGGCAGGTGGCGCGCTACCTGGACGACTTCCGGGCCCAGGGGAAGCTGGCCGAGGGGGTGCCGCTCGGCGACGGGAAGGGCACCATCCGCGTGCTCTTCTCCGAGCGCGAGCTGCCGCGCCACCTGGCCGACAGCCACGGCTCGGTGGACAGCCGGATCCTGGCGGTGGCGCTCGAGCTCAGCGACCGGGAGAAGCCCCGGCCGGTGGTCTTCGTCAGCAAGGACACCAACCTCCGCATCCGCGCCGACGCCCTCGGGCTGCACGCCGAGGACTACGACGTCGAGGAGGTGGCCCTCGACGAGCTGTGGAGCGGCGTCGCCGAGGTGGACGTCGGCGCTGCGGAGGTCAACGACTTCTACACCGCCGGCTTCGTGGCCGTCGGGGCGCCGGAGGCCGACGCGCCGCCGCCCAACGAGTTCGTGGTGCTGCGCGACCGGGACAACCCGCAGCACAGCGCCGTGGGCAAGTACAGCGCCGCCAAGCAGGGGTACGTCCCGCTCATCAAGATCCCCAAGGAAGGGGTGTGGGGGATCCGGCCGCGCAACAAGGAGCAGGCCTTCGCCGTCGACCTGCTGCTGAACGACGACGTCCGGCTGGTCACCATCGTGGGCAAGGCCGGCACCGGCAAGACGCTGCTGGCCATCGCCGCCGGGCTGCAGCGGACCATGGAGGACGGCGTCTACCAGAAGCTGCTGGTCTCGCGCCCCATCTTCCCGCTGGGCCGCGACATCGGGTACCTGCCCGGCGACGTCGAGGAGAAGCTCAACCCCTGGATGCAGCCCATCTTCGACAACGTCGAGTACCTGATGAACCTCTCCCGCTCCGAGAAGAAGCAGGGGCGCGGCTACCACGAGCTGATGGACCTGGGGATCCTGGAGATCGAGCCGCTCACCTACATCCGCGGCCGCTCCATCCCCAACCAGTACATCATCGTGGACGAGGCCCAGAACCTCACGCCCCACGAGGTGAAGACCATCATCACCCGCTGCGGCGACGGCACCAAGATCGTCCTCACCGGCGATCCCTACCAGATCGACAACCCCTACGTGGACGCCACCAACAACGGGCTCATCCACGTGGCCAACCGCTTCAAGCAGGAGCGCCTGGCCGGGCACATCACGATGTCGAAGGGGGAGCGCTCGCCGCTGGCCGAGCTCGCGGCGAACCTGTTGTGACGGGGGCCGCGCCCCCGCCCCGCCGGCAGGGCCCCAGCCGCCGTCGGCGTCAGTTCGGGAGCTGGGACGGCTGGAAGTCGACCAGCTCGACGGGGCGCGCCATCCCCAGGCCGATCTCGTCGCGCCACCCCTCGGCGTCGCCGCCGAGCTGCAGCGGCATGGGGCGCTCGAAGGAGACGTGGACCCGCTCGGCGTGGAAGTCGAGCAGCCCGGGGTGCGAGAACTGGCCCGACCAGATCCGGCCGACGTTGGCGAGGAGCGTCGCCAGCGGGATGTTCCCGGCCACCCGCACCTGCATCATGCCGGCGCGGCTGGCGGCGAAGGGGAAGGCCTTCACCCCGAAGCCGTAGAACGGGACGGTGCTGGCCGCCGCCATCAGGCAGGGACCGGCGTGGAGCAGCTCGCCGGGGGCGATGGGCTGGCCCACCGGGTTGCCGCGGGCGTCGAGCCGCCAGGCGGCCCGGCCGGTGTTCACGATCTCGCAGTAGGTGGGACGCCGCTCCAGGAGGAAGCGCGGGGCCGAGCGGAGGGCGATGGCCAGGCCGTAGCCGGGGATGCCGGTGCCGAGGCTGCCCAGGGCGCCGCCCTTCAGCTTGCCCTTGAGCCAGTTGTAGTCGTTGAGGACCGCGGCATCGAGCCCCATCCCGGCGAACGGGGTGCGCCGCCCCTCGCAGGCCAGCAGGTCGAGGCGGCGCGTCGCCGGGGCCTCGCCGGCGAGGAAGGCGCGCAGGTGGCGCAGCTGGGCGTCGGGACGGGTCCCCACCGCCTCGGCGACGGCGTTCCCGGTGCCCAGCGGCAGGAGGCCGAAGCGCGGGGCGGGGGCCCGGCGCCGCTCGGCCCGGTCGAGGATGGCGTTGACCCAGGAGACGAAGGTGCCGTCGCCGCCGCCGGTGAAGACCGTCCCGTACCGGCGGGCCACCACCGCCTCGGCGATGCGGGCGGCGTCGTCGGGGCTGCGCGAGAAGTACAGGTCGCCGGCCGGGACCAGGCTGGCGAGGGTCCGCCGCACCCGGTCGTTCACCTGCCGGGCGTTGGCGTTGAGGAGGATGGCCGTGGGGCTCCCCCCGGCCAGCCCGCGGTCGGGCAGGGCGCCCGGCGCCTTCTCGTCGAGGTCTGACAGCATTGTCCGTGCTTGGAGCAAGGGAGGTGCCACGGCGCGTCATCGCATGCAGTTGCAGTGATCTCGGCCGGTTGGAGCGTGCCCGGCACCGGGTTTCGCGCGGCGGCTCTGCGTCATTCCGGTGGCGACTGCGTAACGGCCTGCGCACCCTCGGCGGGGCGCGGAGCGCCCTGCCGCGACGATTTGACAGGCCGCATCGCGGACTTACGTTGGGCTGCGTCAGGAGGACACCAAGACCATGGGCAAGATCATCGGCATCGACCTGGGCACCACCAACTCCGTCGTCGCGGTGATGGAGGGGAAGGAGCCGGTCGTCATCGCCAACGAGGAAGGCTCCCGCATCACCCCTTCCGTCGTCGGCTACACCAAGGACGGCGAGCGGCTGGTGGGGCAGGTGGCGAAGCGCCAGGCCATCACCAACCCCGAGAAGACCGTCTACTCCATCAAGCGCTTCATGGGCCGCCGCTTCGGCGAGATCGGCGAGGAGATCCGGCGCGTCCCGTACAAGGTGGTCCAGGGCCCGGGCGGCGACGCCCGCGTCGACATCGACGGCAAGCAGTACTCACCGCCCGAGATCAGCGCGCAGGTGCTGCTCAAGCTGAAGCGGGCCGCCGAGAACCACCTGGGCGAGAAGGTGACCGACGCGGTCATCACCGTGCCGGCCTACTTCAACGACGCCCAGCGCCAGGCCACCAAGGACGCCGGCGAGATCGCCGGCCTGAACGTCCGGCGCATCGTCAACGAGCCCACCGCCGCGGCCCTGGCCTACGGCCTGGACCGGAAGAAGAACGAGAAGATCGCCGTCTACGACTTCGGCGGCGGCACCTTCGACATCTCCATCCTCGAGGTCGGCGAGAACGTCGTGGAGGTGCTCGCCACCAACGGCGACACCCACCTCGGCGGCGACAACATCGACCAGGCGGTGATGGACTGGCTCATCGCCGAGTTCAAGAAGGACAACGGCATCGACGTCTCCAAGGACAAGATGGTCCTGCAGCGGCTCAAGGAGGCGGCCGAGAAGGCCAAGATCGAGCTGTCGTCGATGACCGAGACGGAGATCAACCTCCCGTTCCTCACCGCCGACCAGACCGGCCCCAAGCACCTGGCGGTGAAGCTCTCCCGGGCGAAGCTGGAGAAGCTGGTCGAGCCCTTCGTGGAGCGCTCGCTGGAGCCGACGCGGCGCTGCCTGGCCGACGCCAAGCTCGAGCCCGGGCAGGTGGACGAGGTGGTGCTGGTGGGCGGCCAGACCCGCATGCCGGCCATCATCGAGGCGGTGAAGCGGCTCTTCGGCAAGGACCCGAACCGCACCGTGAACCCCGACGAGGTGGTGGCGGTGGGGGCGGCGGTCCAGGCCGGCGTGCTCTCCGGCGAGGTGAAGGACATCCTGCTCCTCGACGTCACCCCGCTGTCGCTGGGCGTCGAGACCCTGGGCGGGGTCACCACCCGCCTCATCGAGCGCAACACCACCATCCCCTGCCGGCGCGCCGAGACCTTCTCGACCGCCGCCGACAACCAGACCTCGGTGGAGATCCACGTCCTGCAGGGCGAGCGGGAGATGGCGCGGGACAACCGCACCCTGGGCCGCTTCCACCTCGAGGGGCTCCCGCCGGCGCCGCGCGGCCTGCCGCAGATCGAGGTGGCCTTCGACATCGACGCCAACGGCATCCTCAACGTCTCGGCGAAGGACAAGGGCACGGGCAAGGAGACCAAGATCACCATCACCCACTCCTCGGGCCTGGCCAAGGACGAGGTGGAGAAGATGGTGGCCGACGCCCGCTCGCACGAGACCGAGGACAAGGCCCGCCGCGAGGAGATCGAGGCGCGCAACCGCCTGGAGAACCTGGCCTACCAGACCGAGAAGCTGGTCAAGGAGAACAAGGAGAAGCTCTCCGCCGAGACCGCCGGGAAGCTGGAGGAGGCGGTGGCCGAGGCCCACAAGGTCCGCGAGAAGGGGAGCCTCGACGAGGTGAAGGCCGCCACCGAGAAGCTGGAGCAGGCCAGCCACAAGGCGGCCGAGGACCTCTACAAGAGCGCCGGCCCGGGCGCCCCGCCGCCCGGCGGCGCCGCCCCCGGCGCCGGGAAGGACGAGAAGAAGGACGACGTGGTGGACGCCGAGTTCAAGCAGGTCTAGGCGTCCGCCCGCCGTCCGGGCGGGCTCGCAATCCGGCGGGAAGGGCCTTACCATCCCGCCGGTGCGGGTCACCATCCTCTCGCGCTCGCGCGCCATCTACACCACGCGCCGCCTCGCCGAGGCGGCGCGGGCGCGCGGCCACGCGGTCCGCGTGCTGGACCCGGCCCAGGTGGAGCTGGGGCTGGGCCCGGGCGCCCGGCCCCGCCTCTTCCACCGGCGGCGCCCCTTCCCGGCCACCGACGTGGCCATCCCGCGCATCGCCGTCTCCATCAACCAGTACGGCTTGGCGGTGGTGAACCAGCTGGGGATCCTGGGGGTGCCGCTGGTGAACGCCGCCCCGGGGATCAGCGCCAGCCGCAACCAGATGCGCTGCCTGCAGCTGCTCTCCGCCAGCGGCGTCCGGGTGCCGCGCACGGTGATGGCGGCGCACCCGGCCGGCCTCAAGGAGATGGTGAAGCACGCCGGCGGCGTCCCGGTGCTGGTGAAGCTGCTCTCCGCCAACGAGCGGGGCGGGGTGATGATCTGCGAGACCATGCAGTCGCTGGAGGCGGCGCTGGAGGCCATCCTCGGGCTGGGCCAGAACATCGTGGTGCAGCAGTACGTGCAGGAGGCCGAGGGGCGCGACCTGCGGGCCCTGGTGGTGGGCGGCCGGGTCCTGGCCGGGCTGCGGCGGCGCCCGGCGGTCGGGCGGATGGCGCGCTCGCTGGGGCGCGGGGCGCGCTACGACCGCGCTGAGCTCTCGCCGGCCTGCCGCCGGGCCGCGGTGGCGGCGGCGCGGGTGGTGGGGCTCGAGGTCTGCGCCGTGGACATGCTCGACGTGAAGGGCGGCCCGCTGGTCTTCGAGGTGAACAGCTCGCCGGGCATCCGCGAGGTGGAGGAGGACTGCGGCGTCGACGTCGCCGGCGCCGTCGTGGAGCGCGCCGAGGCGCTGGTGGCGGCCGCCCGCGGGCCCGGGGCCACGGCCGCCCGGCGCGGCGCCGGGCCGTGAATGTCCCGAGAACCCGCGGCGTCGATCCCCCAGGGACGCGCCCGCCAGGAGGAGCCATGAAGAGAGCCGCCGCCGTCCTCGCCGTCCTGATCGCCGCCGGCGCCGCCGCGGCCGCCGAGCCCAACCCCGGCGCCGACGGCTACACCGTCGACACCGCCGGCTCGGCGCGGGTGCTGCACAAGGGCCAGAAGGGGAAGCTGGTCCTGGCCATCCGCCCCCGGGCGCCCTGGCACCTGGATCCCCGCGCGCCCCTCTCCATCAAGCTGGAGCTGCCGGCCGGGCTCACCGCCGAGAAGGCCACCGTTGGGCGCAAGGACGCGGTGGACCCCAGGGCCGAGATCCCGCGCTTCGAGCTGCCGGTGACCGCGGCCGCCGCCGGGGCCCAGGAGGCGAAGGCCCACCTCAAGTTCTTCCTCTGCCGCGACACCATCTGCGCGCAGCAGACCGCGACCGTCGCCTTCCGGGTGGCGGTGAAGTAGGTGCGGACCGTCCACGGCGTGAACCCGGTGCGCGAGCTGCTGCGCGCCGGACGGGAGGCCCCCGCGGAGATCTGGGTCGCGGCCGGCGCCGAGCGGGTGCGGCTCGCCGACATCCTCCGTCTGGCGCGGGAGCGCGGCGCCAAGCTCCGGGAGGCGCCGCGCCAGAAGCTCGACCGGCTGGCCGGGACCGACCGCCACCAGGGTGTGGTGGCGGTGGTCGCCGACTACCGGTACCGCGAGCTGCCGGAGCTGCTCGAGGAGGCACGGGGGAGCGGTCGGCCCCCGCTGCTCGTCCTCCTCGACGGGATCGAGGACCCGCAGAACCTCGGCGCCATCATCCGGTCGGCCCACGCCCTGGGAGCCCACGGGGTGGTCATCCCGAAGGACAGGGCGGCGGGCATCACCCCGGCGGCCGCCAAGGCGTCGGCCGGCGCAGTCGAGCACTGCCCGGTGGCGCGCGTGACGAACCTGTCCCAGGCCATCGAAACGATGAAGGAATCCGGCATCTGGACCGTGGCGACCGCCGCCGACGGCGAGGTGGACCTGCCGGCCGTCGACCTGACGGGCCCCATCGCCCTGGTCGTCGGGGGCGAGGGGCAGGGGGTGCGGCCGCTCGTCAGGAAGCACTGCGACCACGTCGCCCGGATCCCCATGACGGGGGATATCGGATCGCTCAACGCAGCGGCGTCGGCCTCCATCTGCCTGTATGAAGCGGCGCGTCAAAGGGCGGCCAGGGCGGGGAGCTGAACCCGTCCGGCGCGCGGCGGCCGGCCCCGCCGCAACCGGCGAAATCGAAGGCGATTCTCGCACTTGACACCAGGCCGCTCCATCGACTAAAAGCGCCCCTCCACCGGTCCGGTTCGGCTTCTGGACAGATCGACGCTTTTGTCCGAACGTGAGCGGCCGCTCGAAGGGAAGGTTTCGGCTGGCGTAGCTCAGTCGGTAGAGCAGCTGCCTTGTAAGCAGCAGGTCGCGGGTTCGAATCCCACCGCCAGCTCCACGCGGCGAGGGCACTGTCACGAAAGGTGAACGACACCGGAGGGGTTCCCGAGCGGCCAAAGGGAGCAGACTGTAAATCTGCCGGCTTACGCCTTCGGTGGTTCGAATCCACCCCCCTCCACCACGCAACGCATCGGCTCGCAGTCGAACGGAAGGACGAGGACGGGAAGAACGCGGGAATAGCTCAGTTGGTAGAGCGTCAGCCTTCCAAGCTGAATGTCGCGGGTTCGAATCCCGTTTCCCGCTCCACACGAGAGAGAGAAAGGCCCTCTTAGCTCAGTCGGTAGAGCGCGTCCTTGGTAAGGACGAGGTCTCCAGTTCAATCCTGGAAGAGGGCTCCAGCATCGCAGCGGCGGCAACCGCGAAGGTCGAACACCGGGAGCGCACATGTCCAAGGAGAAGTTCGAGCGCACGAAGCCCCACGTGAACGTGGGAACGATCGGTCACGTGGACCACGGGAAGACCACGCTCACGGCGGCGATCACCAAGGTCGCGGCGGCGAAGGGCATGG
>JAKAEO010000281.1 GCA_021818285.1 Myxococcales bacterium | reverse complement strand
GGCCGCGCTCGACCTGTCGCGGCGGCGCCTGCGCTCCTTCGGCCTGGCGGTGGGCGGACTGCTCTGCGCGCTCGGGCTCGGCCTCGCGGCGCGGGGCCCGGCCCGCGCGGCCGGGCTGCTGGTCGCCGGCGCCGGCGCCGCCCTCCTCGCCGCCGGCGCCCTCGCCCCGGGCCGCCTGGCCGGCCCCTACCGCGCCTGGATGGCGGCGGCCCTCGCCGTCGGGTGGCCGGTGTCCCGGCTGCTCCTCACCGCCATCTTCGCGCTGGTGGTGGTCCCGGTGGCGCTGCTGGCGAGGCTCGCCGGCAAGCGCTTCCTCGACCTCCGGCCCGACCCGGCCGCCTCCAGCTACTGGGTCCGGCGCGATCCCGGCCGCCGCGTCGACTACGAGAAGATGTCCTAGGAGCCGCCGTGTCCAAGGTCCGCATCGTCGCCGAGTACCTGGAGTTCCTCCGCCGCGGGAAGCGGTGGTGGCTCCTGCCGCTGGTCCTCCTCCTGCTGCTCTTCGGGGCCATCCTGGTGCTCGCCCAGGGGAGCGCGCTGGCCCCCTTCATCTACGCCCTGTTCTAGGCGGGCGGCGTGGCGCGGCGACGCAAGCTCGAGGGCCGGCCGCGGCCCGACCCGCGCCCGGTGCCGGGCGCCCGGCCGGCGGCGCCCTCGCGGGCGCGGCTCTGGGCCTTCCGGCTCTTCACGGCGGTCGCCGTCCCGGCGCTGCTGCTCGGGCTGCTCGAGGGGGGGCTCCGGGTCGCCGGCTTCGGCCACCCCGCGGGCTTCACCGTCCCCTGCCGGGTGGCGGGGCAGGAGGCCCGCTGCGAGAACCCCGACTTCACCGCCCCGTTCTTCCCGCCGGGCCTGGGCCGGAACCCGACCTCCTTCGTCATCCCCCGGGCGAAGCCCCCCGGCACCTTCCGCATCTTCATCCTCGGCGAGTCGGCGGCCCAGGGCGACCCGGAGCCCGCCTTCGGCTTCGGCCGCTTCCTGCAGGCGATGCTGGAGGCCGCCTTCCCCGCCGAGCGCTTCGAGGTGGTGAACACCGGCATCCCGGCCATCAGCTCCCACGTCATCCTCCCCATCGCCCGCGACGTCGCCCCCCTGGGCGCCGACCTCTTCGTCGTCTACGCCGGGAACAACGAGGTGGTCGGGCCGTTCGGGGCGGGGACGGTGCTGCGGCCGGGCCTCCCCAGCCTGGCGCTGGTCCGGGCGGCCGTCGCCATCCGCTCGACGCGCGTGGGGCAGCTCCTCGACCGGGCCCTGCGGCTGGGGCGCGGGAGCCGCCCGCCGCGCGAGTGGGGCGGGATGGAGATGTTCCTGGGCCAGCGCGAGGCCGCGGACGCCCCCGGGCTGCAGCGGGTCTACGCCGACTTCCGGGCCAACCTGCGCGACATCCTGCGGGTCGCGGCCGGCTCGGGCGCGCCGGTGATCGTGAGCACCGTGGGCACGCGGCTCCGCGACTTCGCGCCCTTCGCCTCGCTCCACCGGGCCGGCCTCCCCGCCGCGGCGCTGCGGGAGTGGGAGGCGGCCTTCGACCGCGGCGCTGCGCTGGAGGCGGCGGGCCGCTGCCCCGAGGCGCTCGCCGCCTGGGATGCCGCGGCCCGCATCGACCCGGACCACGCCGAGCTGGCCTACCGCCGGGCGCGCTGCCTCTGGCGCAGCGGCGACGAGGCAGGGGCAGCGGTCCTCTTCCGGCGCGCCCGCGACCTGGACGCGCTCCGGTTCCGCGCCGACGGCCGCATCGAGGCCGTCATCCGGGAGGTGGCCGCCGCCGCCGGGCCGCGGGTCCGGCTGGTGGACGGCGAGGCGGCCCTCGACGGGGCCGGCGGCGGGGCCCCGGGCGCCCGGCTGTTCTACGAGCACGTCCACCCGACGCCGGAGGGGAACCGGCTCCTCGCCGCCGCCCTGTTCCCCGCCGTGGTCGCCGCGCTGCCGCCGGCGGTGCGGGCGGCGAACCCGGGCGCGGCGCCGGCCCCGGCGGAGGCCTGCGCCGCGCGCCTGGCGCTCACCGGCTTCGACCGCTACCGCGTGGCCCGGGAGGTCCTGGCGCGGCTCGCCCGGCCGCCCTTCACCCTGCAGAGCGACCACGCCGAGCAGGTGGCCCAGGTGACGGCGGAGCGCGACCAGGGGGCCCGGGAGGAGTTCGGCCGCACCGAGGAGGCCTACCGCGCCGCCATCGCCCGGAGCCCGGACGACCCCTGGCTGCGCTTCGACCACGCCCAGCTGCTCGACACCCGCGACGTCTGGCTCGCCCGCCGGGGCGGGACCGACGCCGGAAGCGCCATCCCGGAGTACCGGCGGGTCCTGGCGCTCCTCCCCCGCTTCCCGCTCGCCCACCTGCGGCTCGCCGAGGCCCTGGCCCGGACCGGGAGGCCGGACGAGGCGGTCGCCCAGTGCCGCGCCCTGCTCGCCTTCCGGCCCCGGGACGGCCAGGCCTACCTCACCATGGCGAACGCCCTGGCGGTGGCCGGGCGCCTCGGGGAGGCGGTGGAGGCCAACCGCCGGGCGGCCGCGCTCGACGCCGGGAGCGCCGAGGAGGCGGTCCGCTGGACGAACGCCGCCGCCCGCCGGCTGCGCGAGGCGGGCCAGGCGGCGGCGGCCCGGGCGATGGAGCAGGAGGCGGAGCGGCTCGAGGACGGGCTGCGGCGCTGAGGGAGCCGGCCCGGGGGCGAGCCTTCGCGTCAGCGCGGGCCGCAGCCGAGGGCCGCGCCCCGCGCGCGGGCCTTGGCGAGGAGCCCCGGGTCGCCGGGGAGCCGGAGCACCTGGCTCCAGGAGGCGCAGGCGTCGGCGGCGCTCCCCGCCATGGCCTGGGCCGTCCCCAGGTTGAACCACCGCTCCGGGTCGTCCGGGTCCACCCGGACGGCGCGCCCGAGGGGCTCGAGCGCCCCGGCCCCGTCGCCGCGGGCCATCCGCGCGCCTCCCAGGACCTCGAGCGCCCCGCCGTTGTCGGCGTCCAGGGCCAGGGCCCGGCGCGCCAGCTCCTCGGCGCCGGCCGCGTCCCCGCGCCGGAGCCGCACCAGCGCCAGGTTGGCGGCGGCGTGGGGGCTCTCCGGGTCGCGCTCCATGGCCCGGGCGAAGTCCGCGGCCGCCTCGTCGAGGCGGCCCAGCGCCAGCCAGGCGAGCCCCATGTTGTTCCGGATGAAGGCCTCGTCGCGCGGCGCGGCCGCGCCCCCGAGGCGGAGGGCGAGCCGGTACTCCTCGATCGCCTTCTCCGGCTCGCCCCGGTCGAGGTAGGCGAAGGCCAGGTTGCGGCGCGGGCGCTGGGCGTCCGGGACCTTGGCCACGACGTCGCTCCACAGGGCGACGCGCGTCTCCCAGACGGCGTTGCGCCGCCAGGCCGCGGCGCCGAGCGCCAGCCAGGCCGCGCCGGCCAGCGCCGCCCCGGCGCGCCCGCG
>JAKAEO010000280.1 GCA_021818285.1 Myxococcales bacterium | reverse complement strand
CCGGGGGATCGGCCGGCGCCGCCGCGGCCGGGGCCGGGTTCCCCTCCTGCGCGGCCGCGGTCCCGGAGACGAGCGCCACCGCCTCGGCCAGCCGGGCGAGCAGCAGCGGGTCGGCGGGCGGGTTCTCGCCGGCGGCGGCCCGGTCCACCATCCCCTGCATGCCGTCCACTGCGAGGAGCAGCGCGTCCACCGCGGCGGCGTCGGGGGCGGCGCCGGCCCGGCGGAAGAGGTCGAGCAGCCCCTCGGCGCGGTGGGCCACCTCCTTCACGCCCTCCAGCTCCATGGCCGCCGACATGCCCTTCACGCTGTGGGCGTGCCGGAACATCTCGTCCACGATGGGCTGCAGCGGGGTCTCGCCGCGCGCCGCCGCCTCCAGCCGCACCAGCCCCTGGCCCAGGCGCTGGAGCTTGTCGCCGGACTCGGAGACGTACAGCCCGAGGTATCGCTGGAGGTCCGAGGACAGAGCGGTGCCGCGCCCGCCGTCGGGTCGCGCTCCTAGGTGTCGCCGAGGACCTTGCGGACGACGGCGAGGACGTCCTCGGACTTGAAGGGCTTGACGATGAAGTCGCTGGCCCCGGCCTCGATGGCCTCCATCACCAGCGACTCCTGGCCCAGGGCGCTGCACATGACGATGACCGCCCGCGGCTCCTGCTTGATGATCTCCCGGGTGGCCTCGATGCCGCTCTTGAACGGCATCACGATGTCCATGGTGGTGAGGTCGGGCTTCAGCTCCTTGAACTTCTCCACCGCCTCGAGCCCGTTGGCCGCCTCGCCGACGACCTCGAACCCGCCGCCCGCGAAGATGTCCCGGATCATGTTGCGCATGAAGATCGCGTCGTCGACGATCAGGACTCGCTTCGGCATGGGCTCCCGGCTCCGCGGCGGCGGGGGCGCTCTCGCGGCCCGCCGATCCGCCGGGAAACGTACACCGGCGGCCCACCGCGAACAAGCGAGCGTCCCGGGCGCGGCGGCCGGCCCGGACGGCGGCGGGCCGGCCCGATCCGCGCGGCGCCGGCCCGATCCGCGCGGCTCAGGCGGGGCCGAACTGCCCCGCCGCCCCGGCGGCGACGGCGTCGGCGTCGAGCAGCGTCACCGCCGCGCCGCCCACCTGTCCCACCCCGCGGACCATCGAGCCCGGGGGCTCCCCCCCGGCGGGGAGCAGCGGCTCCACCGACAGCACCTGGCCCACCAGCAGCCCCAGCCCGCGCCGGTCCCGGTCGAGGATCACCACCTGCCCGCGGCCCCCCTCGAGCCGCTCCTCGCCCACGCCGAGCAGCGCCGCCACGTCCACCACCCCCACCACCCGGCCGCGCAGGTTCATGGCGCCGCGCACCGCCGGGCCGCCGCGCGGCACCCGGGCGAAGGGGGCCTGGGGGATCACCACCTCGCGCACCGCCGCCAGCGGCAGGGCGAAGCGCTCGCCGCCGGCCCGGAAGAGGACGTGCCGGACCGGGTCCACGGCTAGCCGCGGTCGAGCAGCCGGAAGCGGGAGACCACGCTCTGCAGCTCCACCGAGAGGTTGGTCAGCTCCTGGGCGGCGCTCGCCATCTGCTGGACGGCCGCGGTCTGCTCGCTGGTCACCTTGCGCACCTGCTCGGTGGCCTGGGCGTTGGAGGTGGCCACGTCGGAGATGTGGTCCATGGCCTGGACCATGTCGGCCGAGCCCTTGAGCTGGTCGCGGGCGCTCTGGGTGATGCCGCCCACCTTCTCGGCGCCGGTGGCGGCGATGCGGGAGATGTCGCCGAGCGCCCGGATGATGGCGTTCAGGTCCTCGCGCCCCTCGCCCAGCTCCGACACCGACTCCCGCATGGTGCCCACCACCAGCGCCGCCCGCCCGGAGATGTCGGCGGCCACGCTGGAGATCTGCTCGGCGGAGCGGCCGGCGCTCTCGGCCAGCTTGCGGACCTCGTCGGCGACCACCGCGAAGCCGCGCCCGTACTCGCCGGCGCGGGCCGCCTCGATGGTGGCGTTCAGCGCCAGCAGGTTGGTCTGCTGCGCCACCGCGGTGATGGCCTCGACGATCTTGGAGATCTCCTTGATGCGCTCGCCGAAGGCGAAGACCTGCTCGCTGGCCACCTCGATGCGGGCGAAGACCTTCTTCACCTTCTCGCCGGTGAGCCGGGCCGCCTCGCCGCCGCCGGTGGCGGCCGTCGAGGTCTCGGCCGAGGCCCGGGCCGCCTCCTCGGCGCTGCGGGCGGTGCGCTCGATGGAGGCGGCGATCTCGCCGATGACCTTGGAGGCCAGCTCCACCAGCGCCGACTGCTCGCCCGCCCCCTTGGCGATGGCCTCCATCGAGTGGGCCACCTCGTCGGTGGAGGCGTTGACGTCCTCGGCGCTCTGCTGCAGCTCGTTGGCGCTGTCGGCCACCGACTGGGCGGTGCGCTGGATGCGCGACACCAGGTCGCGCAGGTTCTCCTGCATGGTGCGGATGGCCTCGGTGAGGTCGTCGATCTCGTCGTGGAGCCGGGTGGTGCCGGCGAAGGAGACCGAGCGCGACAGGTCGCCGGAGGAGATCTCCTGGGCCGAGGCCTTGAGGCGCATGAGCCGGGTGACCCGGGCCAGGGTCACGGTGAGGCCGTAGCCGATGGCCAGGGTGAGCCCCAGCACCACCGCGCCGGCCCCCAGGCGGCCCGGCACCCGGGCGTTCACCTCGGGCACGGCGTAGAGCAGCACCAGGCCCAGCACCACGTAGGGGATGAGGATCTTGGCCTGCAGCGAGAGGGTGACGGCGCTGGCCGGCGGGCGGGGCAACGGCGGCTCGGCCGGGCGCCCCCGCAGCGCCAGCAGGTGGGGCGCGCCCTCGGTGCCCCGCGCGCTGGGCCGCTGCCGTTCGTCCCTCGAGCTCCGCGCCACGTGGCCTCCGGATGGCGGGCCTTCGTCGCCCGCACCGCGCGCGCGATCCTACGTCCCCGCCGGGCCCTGTCAAAGCCGGCGCCGGCGAAAGCTCAGCGGGGCGCCAGGTGGTCCCAGCCCGGGCGCGGGCGGAGCGGCCGGCCGGCGGCGTCGAGGACCCGGACGCCGCGGCGGCGCGTGATCCGGCCCACCGGCGTGAGCGGGACGCCGGCGCGGAGCGCGGCCCGCACCGCCCGCCGCAGCCGGAAGGGCGGCACCGCGGCGACCAGCTCGTAGTCCTCGCCGCCGCCGAGCAGCAGGTCGAGCCGCTCCGCCTCCGGGAGGGCCGAGGCCTCGACGGCGGGGTCGGCCGGGAGGTCGGCGGCGCGCAGCTCGGCGCCGGCGCCCGAGGCCTGGCAGAGGTGGCCGAGGTCCTGGAGCAGGCCGTCGGAGAGGTCCACGCAGGCCGAGGCCACGCCGCGCAGCCCCCGGCCCAGGTCCAGCCGCGGCTCGGGGCGCCGCTGGCGCCGCGCCGCCCCGGCCGGCGCGCCGGGCCGGAGCCCCA
>JAKAEO010000058.1 GCA_021818285.1 Myxococcales bacterium | reverse complement strand
CGGGGCTGGCGGGAGCGCTGGCCGAGCCCGACCGCGGGGGCGGCACCGAGGTCGCGCTGCTCCTCGACGACGCCGGGGCCCACCCCTTCTCGGTGTACGAGCGCTGCCTGGAGCGGCTGCCGCCGGCGCGCTCGCAGGGCTACTGGGCGGCGCTGGAGCGGAAGCGCCCGCTCGCCCGGGTGCGCCGCGCCGCCGGCGATCGCAGCGGCGCCGCCTTCCAGCTCCTGCCGCTGCGAGAGGGCGCCGCGCCGCTGCCGCTGGTCGTGGAGCGGTGGCGGGGGCCGGCGCGCGCCGCCCTGGTGCTCACCGACCACGCCGACCGCACCGACCCGGCCGCGCTGCGCGCCGTGCTCTGGGGCGACTCCGAGCGCGGCGCCCCCGGGTACGGCCGGGGCGGCATCCTCGGCCGCGGCCTCGCCATCACCAAGAGCTTCTTCGCCCGGGGCCGGATCGGCGGCCTGCTGGACGATCCGGAGGCGGCGGCGGTGGCGCGGGAGCTGGCCGCGGCCGGCTCCGAGGTGGCGCTGCACTCGCCCGGGCCCGGCCCCGACGACCGGGCGGCGGTGCGGGCGGCGCTCGCGGCGCTGGCGCCGTTCCACCTCGTCACCTGGATCGACCACGAGCCCTACACGAACTGCGAGGCCTTCTCGAGCCAGGGCTGGCGGGCCGGCGGCCGCTTCGGCATCCGCGACCTCCTCGTCGAGGCCGGCTTCCGCTGGATCTGGGAGGCCAACGACCTCGGGGGCTTCGGCCGGGCGCGCCTGGAGAACCTCTTCACCGCGGTGCGCCCCGGCGACGCCGACCCGCCCGTCTACCCGCTCCCCGCCGACCCGCGCCTCTGGGTCTTCCAGTCCACCTTCTTCTACGCGCCCCCGGCGGCGCTGGGCGCGGCCCTGTCGGAGCGGGCGCTGCGGACCCTGGAGGAGGCGGGCGGCCTCTTCGTCGGCCACACCTACCTCTCGGCCTCGTCCCGGACCACGCGCGATCCGGTCCAGCTGTCGCGGCTGGCGGTGCGCCCGCGCCCGGGCGGTGGGCTGGAGATCGATCCGGACCTCGACGCCGGGCTGGCCCGCGCCGCCGCGCGGGTGCGGGCCGGGTCGCTGGCGGCGCTGACGGTGCGCGAGGCCGGGGACCGCCTGCGGGCCGTCGCGGCCGTGCGGCTGGTCTACCTGGCCGACGGCGGGGCCCGGGTGGAGAACCACGGCGCCGGGCCGGTGCCGGGGCTGCTGCTGCGGCTGCCCGCCGGGGCGACGCCGGAGGTCGACGGCGCCGGGGCCGGGGGCCACGTCACCGCCGCCGGGCAGAGCCTGGTCTTCTTCGACCTGGGGCCGGGAGAGGCGGCGGTGGTCCACGCCCGCGGCCCGCGGGGGCCGATCCCCTTCCTCGAGGCCGAGCCGGCCGCTACCCTGGCGCCATGACCGTCCGGCCGCTCGACGCCGCCGACGTCCCGCCGCTGGCCGCGGCCCTGGCGGCGCTGCCGCTGATGCGCCGGTACGGGCGCGGCCAGGCCGCCCTCGACGCCGACCTCCGCGCCGCGCTGGCGCGCGGCGACGGGCTGCTCGCCGCCGGGCCGCCGGGCCGGCCGGCGGGGCTGGCCTGGTTCCTGCCCGACGGGACCCTGGGGCTGGGCGGCTACCTGAAGCTGCTGGCGGTGCCGGACGCGGCGCAGGGGGCGGGGACGGGGACGCTCCTGCTCCGGGCCTTCGAGGCGGAGGTGGCGCGCCGGAGCCGCCACGCCTTCCTGCTGGTCTCGGACTTCAACGCCGGGGCCTGCCGCTTCTACGAGCGCCACGGCTACGCGCGGGTGGGGACCATCCCCGGGCTGGTGCTGCCGGACGTCGCCGAGCTGGTCTACTGGAAGCGGCTGCGCTAGCGGGCGCGCCTCACCCACTCCTGGATCGACTTTCGCGCCCAGACGCCCCGGGCGTAGGCGGCGAGCGCCTCCGGGACCGGGTCCCCGTTGGCGAGGAGCCGGTGGAGCATGAGCGCCAGGTCGGCGTCGGCGATGGTGAAGGCGCCGAAGAGGTGCATGGCGCCGGCAGGGAGCAGTTCCGAGGCGGCGCGCAGGAAGCGCCCCACCGCCTTGTGCCCGTCAGCGCTGAAGGGCTTCACCTTCTCGCCGAGGAAGATGCTGCTGGTGGGCCGCTCGGCGCGCAGCGCCATGAGGTCGGAGCGCAGCCAGGCCTGGACCTGCCGGGCCCTGGCCCGCTCCCGGAGCCCCTCCGGGTAGAGGCGCGGCCAGCGCGGGGGAGGGAAGGCGTCCTCCAGGTACTCGTCGATGGCCGAGGACTCGGCCAGCCAGAAGTCGCCGTGACGCAGGGAGGGCACGCGGCCGGTGATGGAGCGGGAGGGGTAGTCGCCCACCTCGTGCTCGCCGCGGTCGAGCGAGAGGGTCGCGAGCTCGAAGTCGAGCCCCTTCTCGCGCAGCGCCACGAAGGCGGAGAAGACGTAGGGGCTCTCTCCGTGTTCCTCGCCCCAGAGGGTGAGCGTGTCGGCCATGGGTTCCTCCGAGGGTGATGGGGTAGCCGCTCCCGGCCACCGGCGCAAGGGCCAGGCAGGTCGGCCGGCGACGGATCGTGTCGCGCCGGGCACCCCGGCGGATGACGTACGACGGATTTCCGAGGGCCCGCGTCCACACGTCTCTTGCGGGGCAACGACCCGGGGACTACAGGTCGGGCCCGCATGGCGACCCCCGCGATCCTCGCGCTCCTGGCCCTGGCGGCGCCGGCCCGGAGCGTCACCTTCGACGAGTCCCTGGACCTGGCCCGCGGCGCGCCGGCGGTGGCCGGCGCCCGGGCCGCGGCCGAGACCCACCGGCGCGTCGCCGGGTCGGCCTCCGCCCTCACCGCCAACCCCACGGTCACGGTGCTGGCCGGCGAGGCGCGCGACGAGGCGGCCGGCAAGACGCGGACCACGGCCGAGGCCACCCTGCTCCAGGGCTGGAACCTCTCCGGCCTGGGCGGCGACCGCCGGGCCACGCTCCGGGCCGAGGGAGCGGTGCTGGCGGCGGAGGCCCGCGCCGCCGCGCTCTCCCACCGGCTGGCCGCGGCGCAGGCCTGGCTGGAGCTCTGGGCGGCGCAGCAGTCGCTCTCCGACTCGCTCCAGGAACACGACATCGCCAAGGAGTTCGCGGCCCGGATGGCACGGGCCGCCGGCGCCGAGGCCTTCACGCGGGCCGAGGCCGCCGACGCCGCCGGCTACGCCGCCGAGGCCCACGTCGCCGCCATCGCCGCGGAGGGCGAGGTGGCGGACCGCGGCTTCCTGCTGGCGGTGTCGATGGGCCTCCCCGCGCCCGAGCCCCTCGGCGCCTCGGGGCCGCTGCCGGCGCCGCCGCTCCCGGCCCGCACCGGATGGGAGGCGCTGCTCCAGGCCGCCGAGCGGCTCCCGGCGGTCGCGGCGCGGCGGCTCGCCTCCGACGCCGAGCGCTCGCGCGCCGTCGAGGCGCGCGCCGGCCGCGGCTGGACCCTGGCGACGGGAGTCAAGGCCATGCGCGACGGCGCCGACGTCCGCGGGGTGCAGGGGGTGGTGGAGCTGGGGCTGCCGCTCTTCGACCGCGGCGAGCGTGAGGCGGCGGCGCCGGCGGCCGCCTCGGTCCGGGCCGCGGGCGAGCACCGCGAGGCCGCGGCGGGCGCGGCCACCGAGCTGGCGCGCGCCCTCCACGAGGTGGAGCACACCCGGGAGGTCGCCGACGCCACCGAGAAGGAGCTGCTCCCGGCGGCGGCCGAGAACGCCCGGCTGCGCGAGGCCTCGATGCGCGCCGGCGAGACCACGGTGCTGGAGGTGCTGGTCGCGCGCCGCGCCTGGGCGGCCGCCCGGGCCCGCCACACCCGCTCGCTCGCCGCGCACGCCTGGGCGCGCGTGAAGGTGTGGCTGCTCCTCGCGGACCTGGAATCGGGAGGAAGATCGTGAACCGGACTCCGCTGCTCCTGCTGGCGCTGGCCGCGGCCTGCGCACGGCAGCCCCGCACCGAGGAGTCGCCGCCGACGCCGAGCGCCCGGACGCCCTGGATCCGGGCGCGCTCCAGCGAGGGGGTGCCCGTGCTGGAGGCCCCCGCCACGGTCCTCCCGTCGCCGGAGGGCTCGGCCGGCGTGGTCCCGCCCTACCGGGCCCGGGTGGTGCGCGTGCTGGTCCGGCCCGGGCAGCAGGTGGGGCGCGGGCAGGCGCTCGTCGAGGTGATCATGCCCGAGGTGACCACGGCCGCGGGCGCCCACGCCGCCGCCACCACCCGGCTCGAGGCCTACGGACGCCGCCGGGCGCAGCTCGAGGCGCTGCGGGGAGAGGGGCTGGTGCGGCTCGCCGACCTGCTCGAGGCCGAGACCCGCCAGGCGGAGGCCCGCGCCGACCAGCAGGCGGCCGCGGCCACGCTGCGCACGGCGCAGATCGACCCGGCCACCGCCGCCGCCATCGTGGAGGGGAAGGCCCCGGTGACGCTGCGGAGCCCCATCGCCGGCATGGTCACCGCGGTGCAGGCGGCGGTGGGCGACACCCGGGAGCCCACCGGGGAGCCGGTGGTCCGGGTGGCCGGGACCGGTGACTCGCTGGTCGAGGCCCGCTGCGGACGGTTCGTGGACGCCCCCGAGGCTCGCTACGAGTTCGTCGCCTCCAGCGGGGCCAGGCACCCCCTCACCCTGGTGGCCCGCGCTCCGGTGGTCGATCCCAAGGACAACGCCATCGCCGTCTGGCTGAGGCCGCGGCCCGGCAGCCGGCTGCCCGCCGGACTCGCCGGCCGGCTGGTGGTGACGCTGCAGGCCGGGGCCGGGGCGGCGGTGGTCCCGGCCCGGGCGGTGGCGCTCGCCGACGGCCAGGCCCACGTCGTGGCGCAGCGGTCCGGCAAGCCGGAGCGCGTGCCGGTGGAGGTGGTCGCCAGCTCCGGGGCCGAGGCGCTGGTGAAGGGGGTCGCCCCCGGCGACGAGGTGGCGGCCGACGCGGCGCTGGCCGAGCCGCCTGCCGACGGCGCCGGCGGGGAGCCGAAGCCGTGATCCGATCGCTGGTCTCCTGGTCGGTGCGCCACCGCGTCCTGGTGGTCTCGGTCACGCTGGCGGCGATGGTGGTGGGGGCCCTGGTCGGCGCCTTCCTCAAGTTCGACGCCCTCCCGGACATCACCACCAACCAGGTGCTGGTCCTCACCCGGGCCCCCGGGCTCACGCCCGAGGAGGTGGAGCGGCTCGTCACCCGGCCGGTGGAGGTCTCCCTCGGGGGGCTCCCCGGGCTCACCGAGCAGCGCAGCATCTCCCGCTACGGCATCTCCTCGGTCACCGCCGTCTTCGAGGACGGGGTGAACCCCTGGCTGGCCCGCCAGATGGTGCAGGAGCGGCTCGCCGGGGTGGTGGCGGGGCTGCCCGCCGGCGTCGATCCGCCCGAGCTGGGGCCGCTCACCGGCGGCCTCGGCGAGATCTTCCACTTCACCCTCGACTCGCCGCGGCGCAGCGCCGCCGAGCTCCTGGAGCTGGCGACCTTCCGGGTGGCGCCGCTGCTCCGGGGGGTGCCGGGCATCGTCGAGGTGAACACCTGGGGCGGCGAGGAGCGGGTGCTGGAGGTGAAGGCCGACCCGGTCCGGCTGGCGGCGCGCGGCCTCTCGCTCGACGACGTCCGCGAGGCGCTGGAGAAGGCCACCGGCACGGCGCCGGGCGCGGCCCTGCCGGCCGGCTCCGCCCAGACGCTGCTGCGCGCGGTGGCGCTGCCGCGCGGCGCCGGCGACCTGGGCTACGCCCTGGTCTTCCGCCGCGGCGCCGACGCCCACCCCGTGCCGCTCGCCGACGTCGCGGACATCTCCATGGCGGCCCGCACCCGCATCGGCGCGGCCACCGAGAACGGCAAGGGCGAGACCGTCTACCTCATGGCGCAGATGCTCCGCGGGGAGAACGCGCTGGAGGTGACCCGCCGGCTCCACCGGCAGCTCGCCGAGGTGCGCAAGGTCCTCCCCGAGGACGTCTTCCTGGACGTGGTCTACGACCGCGCCACCCTGGTCACGGGCACGCTGCGCACCGTCTTCAAGAACCTGCTGGAGGGCGGCCTGCTGGTGATGGCGGTCCTCTTCCTCATGCTGGGGAGCTGGCGGGCCGGCCTGCTGGTGGCGGCGGCCATCCCGCTCTCGATGCTGGGCGCCACCGCGGCGATGGTGGCCTTCGACATCCCGGGCAACCTCATGTCGCTGGGGGCGCTCGACTTCGGCCTGATCGTCGACGGCGCGGTGGTGATGGTGGAGGCCGTCTTCCACGCCCTGCCGCGGGGGCCGCCCGAGACCGACCCGCGGCGCGCCCGGGTGCGCTGGGTGCGCCACGTCGAGGAGGTGGCCGCCTCGGTGGCCCAGCCGGTCTTCTTCTCGGTGCTCATCATCCTGCTGGTCTACGTGCCGGTGCTCTCCCTCAGCGGCGCGGACGGCAAGATGTTCCGGCCCATGGCGCTCACCGTGGTGTTCGCGCTGGCGGCCTCGCTGCTGCTGGCGCTCACCTTCGTCCCGGCGGCCGCGGCCCTGTTCCTGCGGGCGCGCGACGTGCCGCGCCGGGCGCCCCTGGCGATCCGGGCCATCGAGCGGCTCTACCGGCCGCTCCTCGGGGCCACCGTGGCCCGTCCCTGGGCGGTGGCGGCCGGCTCGGTGCTGCTGCTGGCCGGGGGCGGCCTGCTGTTCGCGCGGGCCGGCAGCGAGTTCGTGCCCCAGCTCGACGAGGGCGACCTGGTCGTCCAGACCACCCGGGCCGCCGACGTCTCGCTGGAGTCGGCGGTGCGGGAGGGGGGGCGGCTCGAGGCCGCGATGATGGAGCGGGTGCCCGAGGTGAAGGAGGTGGTGTCGCGCATCGGCAGCCCGGCGGTGGCCACCGACATCATGGGCCTCGAGCAGGCCGACGTCTTCGTGCTCCTCAAGCCCCGCGACGCCTGGCGGCCCGGCGTGGACAAGGACCGGATCATCGCCGACATCGGCAAGGCGGCGCGGGCGGTGAACCCCGGGACCGAGATCTCCTTCACCCAGCCCATCCAGATGCGCTTCAACGAGCTGCTGGGCGGGTCGGTGGCCGACGTCACCGTCTCCATCTACGGCGAGGAGCTGGCGGAGCTGGACGCGCTCGCCGCCAGGGCCTCCGCGGCCATCGCCCGGGTGCCGGGGGCGGAGGACGTGCGGGTGGTCGCCCCGCCGGCGGTGTCGCTCCTCCAGGTGAGGCCCCGCCCCCTCGACGCCTCGCGGGCCGGGTTCACCGTCCGCGGCCTGCTCGACGCGGTCCGCGCGCTGCGGACCGGCATCGACGTGGGGGCCACCTACGAGGGGCCGCTGCGCGTCCCCATCCTGCTGCGGCTCGGCGGCGCGGCGAGCGCCTTCACCCTGGCCGACCTGGCCATCCCCGCGCCCAGCGGCGCCCTGATCCCGCTCTCCCACGTCGCCGACGTGCAGCTGACCTCCTCGCCCAGCCTGGTGTCGCGGCAGGGCGCCCAGCGCCGCATCGTGGTGGGCTTCAACGTCCGCGGCGCCGACCTGGGGACGGTGGTGGCCGCCGCCGAGCGGGCCGTGGCCGGCGCGGTCCCGTTCCCCCGGGGCTACCGGGCCGAGTGGGGCGGGCAGTACGAGACGCTGTCCGCCGCCAAGCGCCGCCTGGCGGTGGTGATCCCGGTGGTGATGGTGGTGATCGTGGCGGTGCTGCTGCTGGCCTTCCGCCGGCTGCGCCCGGCGCTGCTCATCTTCCTGAACGTCCCCTTCGCCTCGGTGGGCGGGATGATCGCCCTGGCGCTGCGGGGGATGCCGGTCTCCATCTCCGCGGCGGTCGGGTTCATCGCCCTCTCCGGGATCGCGGTGCTGAACGGCGTGGTGCTGATGTCGCGCCTGCTCTCCCACGAGGAGGAGGGGATGGCGCCCGGCGAGGCGGCGGCCGCGGCGGCGCGGGAGCGGGCCCGGCCGGTGCTCATGACGGCCCTGGTGGCGGCCCTGGGCTTCGTCCCCATGATGCTGGCCAGCGGCGCGGGCGCGGAGGTGCAGCGCCCGCTGGCCACGGTGGTGGTCGGCGGGCTGGTGACCTCGACGGTGCTGACGCTGCTGGTGCTGCCGGCGCTCTACCCGTGGGCGGCCCGGCTCGGCGCCCGGCGCGAGCCGGAGGCCTGACCGCCGCGGCGCCGGCGGAGCCCGCCCGCGGCGCCGCCGGCGGGCGCGGGACCCCGCCCTACTTCTTCGGCGCCTCGTGCTTGACGACGTCGAGCAGCTCGACGTCGAAGATCAGCGTGGCGTTGGGCGGGATGGCCGCGCCGGCGCCGTTCTTCCCGTAGGCCAGCTCCGGCGGGCAGTAGAGCTTCGCCTTGCCGCCGACCTTGAGCTTCTGGACCCCCTCGGTCCAGCACTTGATGACGTTGCCCAGCGGGAACTCGGCCGGCTGGCCGCGCTTGTAGGAGCTGTCGAACTCGGTCCCGTCCACCAGGGTGCCCCGGTAGTTGACCTTGACGGTGTCGGCCGCGGTGGGGGTCGCGCCCGTGCCCTCCTTCTCCGGCACGAAGACCATGCCGCTGGCGGTCTTCACCGCCCCCTTCTCCCGGGCCGCCTTCTCCAGCGTGTCCTTGCCGGCGGCCGCCAGCCTGGCGCCCTTGGCGTCGCGGCGCGAGCTGGCGAGCTGCTGGATCTTGGCGTTGTACTCCTCCAGGGTCACCGCGGTCTTCTTGCCGGTGACCGAGTCGGTGAGCCCCTGCTTCACCATCTCCAGCTCGGCGGGGGAGAAGGCGAATACGCCGACCTCGCGCCCCAGCGCCAGCCCGACGGCGTAGAGGACCTTCTGCTCCTCGGTCTTGGGCGCCGCGGCCAGGGCCGGGGAGGCGAGGAGGGCGAGGAGGACGGGGAGGACGAGGCGGCGCATGGAGATCCTTTCGGGATGGGGGGTGACCGGGCCCCCATGATGCTGCGGGGCCCGGTGGCGCGCAATGGGTTCCGTCAGTCCTCCATCGTGGAGAGGTCGCCCTCGGGGAGCCCCTGGGCGCGGGCCTTCAGCACGCGCCGCATGATCTTGCCGGAGCGGGTCTTGGGCAGCGAGTCCACGAAGGTGACCTTCTCCGGCCGGACGATGGGGCCGAGGTGCTGGGCCACGTGGGCCTTCACCTCGTCGGCCAGCTCCTCCGACGGCTTGAAGCCCTTGCGGAGCATGCAGTAGCAGTGGATGGCGTTGCCCTTCACCTCGTGGGGCAGGCCGATGACCGCCGCCTCGGCGATGGCCGGGTGGGAGACCAGGGCGCTCTCCACCTCGGCGGTGCCCAGCCGGTAGCCCGACACCTTGATGACGTCGTCGGTGCGGCCGATGACCCAGAAGTACCCGTCCTTGTCCTTCTTGGCCGAGTCGCCGGCCATGTACTTGCCCGGGTACTGCGACCAGTACAGGTTCTTGTAGCGCTCCGGGTCCCGGTAGACGGTGAGCGCCATCGCCGGCCAGGGGCGCTTCAGGGCCAGGAAGCCCTCCTCGCCGTCCGGCACCGGGTCGCCCTTCTCGTCGAGGATCTCCGCCTGCTGGCCGAAGAAGGGGCGGGTGCCCGAGCCGGGCTTGAGCGGCACCACCGGCGTCGGGGTGATCATGAACATCCCGGTCTCGGTCTGCCACCAGGTGTCCATGATGGGGCAGCGCCCCTTGCCGATGACCCGGTGGTACCAGCGCCAGGCCTCGGGGTTGATGGGCTCGCCCACCGAGCCCAGCAGCCGCAGCGTCGAGAGGTCGTGCCGGTTGGGCCAGGACTCGCCGAAGCGCATCAGCCCGCGGATGGCGGTGGGGGCGGTGTAGAGGATGCTGATGCCGTACTTCTCGATGAGCGACCACCAGCGGTTCGGATAGGGGAAGGTGGGCGAGCCCTCGTACATGAAGGTGGTCGCGCCGAGCAGCAGCGGCCCGTAGACGATGTAGGAGTGGCCGGTGATCCAGCCGGGGTCGGCGGCGCACCAGTAGCGGTCCTCGTCCTTGATGTCGAAGACGTACTTCAGCGTCGAGTAGACGCCGGTCATGTAGCCGCCGTGGCCGTGGATCAGCCCCTTGGGCTTCCCGGTGCTCCCCGAGGTGTAGAGGATGAAGAGCGGGTCGTGGCTCTCCATCACCTCGGTGGCGCAGACCGGCTGCGCCAGCGGCAGCTTCATGAGGTCGTGGTACCAGTAGTCGCGGCCGGCCTCGATGCGGACCTCGTGGCCGGTGCGCTGCACCACGATGACGGTCTCCACCGACGGGGCGTGCTTCACCGCCTCGTCCACCGTCTTCTTCAGCTCGACGATCTTGCCGTTCATGAAGCCGCCGTCGGCGGTGATCACCACCCGCGACTCCGAGTCCTCGATGCGCTGCTGGAGCGCGTCCACGCTGAAGCCGCCGTAGACCACCGAGTGGATGGCCCCGATCTTCGCCGACGCCAGCATGGCGATGGCGATCTCGGGGATGCGCGGCATGTAGATGGTGACCCGGTCGCCCTTGCGGACGCCCATGGCCTTGAGGACGTTGGCGAAGCGGCAGACGTCGCGGTGCAGCGCGAAGTAGGAGTAGGTGCGGACGTCCCCCTTCTCGCCCACCCAGACCAGCGAGAGCTTGTTGCGGCGCCAGGTCTTCTGGTGGCGGTCGAGGGCGTTGTGGACGATGTTGCACTGCGCGCCGGCGAACCACTTGAAGAAGGGCTTGTCGGAGTCGTCGAGGACCCGGTTCCACTTCCGGTACCACTCCAGCTCCTCGGCCTCGGCGGCCCAGAAGCCGGTGAGGTCCTCGTCGGCGCGCCTCGCCAGCGCCTCCCAGTCCTTGACGCGGGCCTGGGCCACGACCTCGGGGGACGGGTAGTAGACCTCGCCTTCCAGCGGGGGACGCTTCTCGCTCATCTCGGTGTCCTTTCCGTGCGGGAGAAATGGGACCCGAGGTCACTCCCGGCCATCGGGGAAGCGGTCCAAGGCAACGGATCGGGGATCGGAAGGTTAGGAACTTTACTGCATGGGTGTCAACGGGGGGCCCCCAGGGGAGGCGGGCCCCGCCGCCGCTCCGGGGCCGCCCGCCGTCGATTTCGCGCCGGCCCGGGCCGGGCGTATCCTCGCCGGGCGTGCTCCGCCCCCGGCCCCTCCAGCGCGGCGACCCGGTCCGCGTCGTGGCCCCCTCCGGCCCGTTCGACCCCGGGCTCTTCGAGGCCGGGCTGGCGGTGCTCCGGGACCGGCTCGGGCTGCGGCCGCGGCTGCGCGAGGACGTCGGCGCCCGGGCCGGCTACCTGGCCGGCGACGACGCGCGCCGCGCCGCCGAGTGGCAGGAGGCGGCCACCGACCAGGAGTCGCGCGCCCTCTGGGCGGCCCGCGGCGGCTACGGGGCGATGCGGCTGCTGCCGCGGGTGGAGCTGGGGCGGCTGCTGCACCCGCCGAAGTGGGTGGTGGGCTTCTCCGACCTCACCGCGCTCCACGCCGGCCTGAACCGGGCCGGGCTGGTGACCTGCCACGGGCCGGTGGTGACGCAGCTGCCGCGCCTCGCGCCGCAGGCGCTCGACCACCTGGAGGCCCTGCTCTTCGGCGAGGCGCGCCCGCCCGGGCCCGGCCTGGCGCCGGCGCCGGGGGCGGGGCTGGCCGGCACCGCCGTCATCCGGCCCGGATCGGCCTCGGGGCCGCTCCTCGGGGGCTCGCTCACGATGCTCGCCCACCTCTGCGGGACCCCGTGGCTCCCCGGGCTGCGGGGCGCCGTGCTCTTCCTCGAGGACGTGGGGGAGAGGCCCTACCGGCTCGACCGCTACCTCACCCAGCTGCGCCTCTCCGGCGCCCTCGACGGGGTGCGCGGCGTCTGCGTGGGCCAGCTCACCGACTGCGACGAGGGCGAGATCTCCGGCGCGGCGACGGTGCGGGAGCTGGTGCGGGCGCTGGGGGTGCCGGCCGTCGAGGGGCTCCCCGCCGGCCACGAGGCCGACAACCGCGCGCTGCCGCTGGGCTCGGTGGTGACGCTGGTGGCGCCGGCCCCCGGCGAGCCCGGACCGCCCCGGCTGCTCTTCGACCAGGGGGCGCGCGCCTGATGGCGCCGGTCCTCGCGCCCGTCGCGGCGGTGCTCGAGGCGGGCCGGGTGCAGGGGATCGCGCCGGCGCTGGCCGCCGCGGTGGCGGCGCCGGGGCGGCTCCTGCACCTCTCCGCCCACGGCCGGGCCGGGCCGCGGCCGCTCGCCGCCACCGACCGCTTCGACGTCGCCTCGCTCACCAAGGTGATGGCCACCGGCACGCTCTGCGCCCGGCTGGCGGCCGAGGGGGCGCTCCCGCTCGACGCCCCGGCGGCGCGCTGGCTCCCGGGCTTCCGCGGCGACAAGGCGGCGGTGACGCTGCGCCACCTGCTGGCGCACGCCAGCGGCCTGCCTCCCTGGCGGCCGCTCCACGCGGCGGTGCCGGCCGGCGCCGCGCCCGCCGCCGCCGAGGCCGCGGTGGAGGCGGCGATCGCCGCCGAGCCGCTCCTCGCGCCGCCCGGCACCCGCGCCGCCTACAGCGACCTGGGCTTCGTGGCGCTGGGCATCGCCCTCTCGCGGCTGGCCGGGGCGCCGCTGGAGCGGCTCTGCGAGGAGCGGGTCCTCCGGCCGCTCGGGCTCGGCGCCACGTCCTTCGCCGCCGGCCCCGGCGGGCGGGAGCGCGCGCGCCGCGAGGGGGCGGCCTTCGTGCCGACGGTGGTGCGGGAGACGGGCGAGGAGCGGCTGGGCGAGGTCCACGACGAGAACGCCCGGGCCCTCGGCGGCGTCGCCGGGCACGCCGGCCTCTTCTCGACCGCCGCCGACGTGGCGGCGCTGGGGGCCGCCTGGATCGAGGCGCTCTCCGGACGCTCCGCCCTCCTCCCGGCCGCGACCGCCGCCCTCTTCGCCGCGCCCGACGCGACGCCCGGGAGCAGCCGGGCCCTCGCCTGGGACCGGCCCTCGGGCGAGTCGCCCGCGATCGGCTCGCGGCTGGGGCGTGGATCGCGCGGCGCCATCGGACACCTCGCTTTCACCGGCTGCTCGCTGTGGCTCGATCTCGACCGGGGCCTCTCCTGCGCGCTGCTCACGAACCACTGCCCGCGGGTCGGGGAGACGGCGGTCATCCAGGCCTTCCGGCGGCGCTTCCACGACGCGGTGGCGGAGGGGCTGGGGTCGTAGTCGGGTTCGGGGTCGGGGTCGGGGTCGGGGTCGCGGTCGGGGTCGAGGTCGCGGTCGGGGTCGAGGTCGAGCAGGAGGAGCGCGGCGGTGCAGGTCGATCTCCCAGGACCGGCGGGCCGGCTGGAGGCGCTCCACGAGGAGCCGCCGGGCGGCGCGCCGCGCTTCGCCGCCGTGGTCTGCCATCCCCACCCGCTCTTCGGCGGCACCATGGACAACCACGCCACCTACCGGCTGGCGCGGGCGGTGCGCGCCGCGAGCGGCGTCTCGCTGCGCTTCAACTTCCGGGGCGTGGGGCGCAGCGCGGGGGTGCACGACGGCGGCCGGGGTGAGGCGGACGACGCCCGGGCCGCCCTGGCCTGGCTGGCGGCGCGCCACCCCGGCCTGCCGCGCTACGCCGCCGGCTTCTCCTTCGGCGCCTGGATGGCGCTGGAGGCGGGCTGTCCCGACCCGGAGGTGCGCGGGGTGCTGTGCGCCGGGCTGGCCCTGTCGCTGCGCGCCATCGCGACCGAGGCGGCGCGCGGCTGCCCGAAGCCGCTGGCGGTGGTCCAGGCCGAGGGGGACGCGTTCGGCGCGCCGGCCGAGGTCGAGGCGGCGCTCGCGGGCGCCTCGGCCCCGCGCCGGCTGGCGGTGGTGCCGGGCGCCACCCACCTCTTCACCGAGGACCTGGCCGGCCTGGAGCGGGAGGCGCTCACGGCGCTGGCCTGGCTCCGGGCCGCTGCGCCCTGACGCGGGCGCGGTCCCCCTCCGGCCCGCCGCCCGGGGCGCCCGTCCGGGAGCGGCGTGCCCGCGCCTCCCGGCCGCCGCCGGGCCGGCGAACCGTCCCGCCGCCGGGAGGCTCAGACGCGTTGAACACCCGCGCCGGGGTCTCGCCGTGACCATGGAAATCGCGAAGGATTCGTCGTCGCTGCTCGCCACCCTCGAGGGCGCGGATCGCCCGGTCGTCCTCGGGTTCTTCGGCGACTTCTCGGAGGCGGCGCGCAAGGCGCGCCCCGCCTTCGAGCGCTTCTGCGCCGATCACCCCGAGCTCCGCACCGTGCTCGTGGACGTGGGGCGGGTGAAGGACCTCCACCGGCGCTACGGCGTCGCCGCCGTCCCCACGGTGGTGCTCGTCGAGCGCGGCGAGGCCGCGCGCCGGGCGGTGGGCGTCCAGACCGCCGAGCAGCTGGCCCGCGCGCTGCTCGACGCGCCGCCGCCCGCCGCGGCCGGCGCCTCCGGCGGCGCCGCCGAGCGCCCGCCCGCCCACCGGGTGACCGTCTTCACCACCCCGTCCTGCCCCTGGTGCACGCGGGTGAAGGCCTACCTGCGCCAGAACGCCGTCGACTTCCGCGAGGTGGACGTGGCCAAGGACGAGAAGGCCGCGCAGCGGATGGTGGCGCGCAGCGGCCAGATGGGCGTGCCCCAGCTCGACATCGACGGGCGGATGATCGTGGGCTTCGACAAGCCCCGCATCGACCAGCTCCTGAAGATCGGCGGCCGCGCCACGGCCTGACCGAGGACCCCCCACCGGGAAGACCCACGAGGCGAACATGACCTTCCAGCCCCTGAACGGAAACGTGCTCCTGCGGCAGATCGAGGCGGTCGAGAGGACCGCGGGCGGCATCTACCTGCCCGAGACCGCGCGCGAGGCCCCCGCCGAGGGGATCGTCGAGGCGCTGCCCGCCGGCGACGGGAACGAGATCACCGTCGGCGACCGCGTCTTCTACCGGAAGGCGGCGGGCGAGGAGGTCACGCTCGGCGGCAAGCTCTTCCGGCTGGTCCCGCAGGGCGACGTCCTCGCGAAGTACGTCGAGGCCGACGCCATCCCGGCCTGACCGGGGCGGGCGCCGCCCGGCTTGCCGTCCCGCCGCGTTCGCGCTAGACGCCGGACGTGCGCGCGGGAGTCCTCCGCCCCCGGCGCCGCCGGAAGGAGCGGATGGACTACGACTGCGTGAAGCGCGTGCACCTCATCGGCGTCGCCGGGACCGGCATGGGCTCCTTCGCCGGGATGCTGAAGGCCGCCGGCTACGAGGTCACCGGCTCGGACGAGAACGTCTACCCGCCGATGTCCACCCAGCTGGCCCGCTGGGGCATCGAGGCGATGAGCCCCTACCGCCCGGAGAACCTGGACCGCGCCCGGCCCGACCTGGTGGTGGTGGGCAACGTGGTGCGCGCCGCGAACCCCGAGGCGGCGGCGGTGCGCGACCGCGGCCTGGCGCACGTCTCCTTCCCCCAGGCGCTGGGCGACCTCTTCATCGGGCCGCGCCACGGGGCGGTGGTGGTGGGCACCCACGGCAAGACCACCACCACGGCGATGCTGGCCTCGGTCCTCTTCCACGCCGGCCGCGACCCCTCCTTCCTGGTCGGCGGCGTCACCCGCGACTTCGACTCGAACTTCCGGCTGGGCCGGGGGCCGCACTTCGTCGTCGAGGGGGACGAGTACGACACCGCCTACTTCGACAAGGGGCCCAAGTTCCTCCACTACCGGCCGCGCACCGCCATCTTCACCAGCTGCGAGCTGGACCACGCCGACATCTACCGGGACCAGGCCCACTACGAGAGCGCCTTCGCGCGCTTCGTCGAGCTGCTGCCCGCCGACGGCTTCCTCGCCGCCTGCGGGGGCTGGGAGCCGGTGCAGCGGCTGGCGCGGGCCGCCCGCTGCCCGGTCGAGACCTACTCGGTGACGGCGCTCGCCCACTGGCAGGCGCGAGGCCTGACCCTCGGGCCCGACGGCGCCCGCTTCGATCTCTTCCGCCGCGGGACCTCCCTCGGGCCGGTCCACCTGCCGGTGGGCGGCGCGCACAACGTCGAGAACGCCCTCGGGGTGGCGGCGGCGGCCACCGCCCTCGGCCTCTCGCCCGGGGAGATCGCCGCCGGCCTGGCCGCCTTCGGCGGCGTGAAGCGCCGGCAGGAGGTCCGGGGCACGGCCGGCGGCGTCACCGTCGTCGACGACTTCGCCCACCACCCCACCGCCACCGCCCGGACGCTGGAGGCGATCGCCTCCCGCCACCCGGGGGCGCGGCTGCTGGCCTGCTTCGAGCCGCGCTCCAACACCAGCCGCCGCCGCCTGCACCAGCGCGAGTACGTCGGCGCATTCCCCGGGGCCGCGGCGGTCTACCTGCTCACCCCGGCGCCGCACGACCGGGTGCCGGAGTCGGAGCGGCTCGACGTCGGGCGCCTCGCCCGGGAGATCGCGGCGGGCGGCCAGCCGGCGCGGG
>JAKAEO010000057.1 GCA_021818285.1 Myxococcales bacterium | reverse complement strand
GGTGACGGGCTAGGGAGGGGACACGTGAGACGCCTCGTCGGAATGCTCGTCTTCCTCGTGGTCTTCCCGGCCGTGCTGCTCGGCTTCGCCTGGGCGGCCTACCTCGCGGCCGGGGCGCTGGCCGGCGTGGCGGTGGGCTGGGGGCTGCCGGCCGACTACGGCGCGGCGGTGGCCAACCTGGTCTTCCTGATGCTGGTGTTCCTGATGATCGCCTCCTCCGGGCTCACCATCGGCGAGCGCAAGTGGTCGGCGATGATGCAGAACCGCATCGGCCCGAACCGCATCCGGGTGTTCGGCAACCCGCTCGGCGGGATGCCCTACCTCGTCGCCGACGCCCTGAAGATGCTCACCAAGGAGAACATCGAGCCGGCGCAGCGCTCGAAGCTCCTCTACGAGCTGGCGCCCGTCGTCGCCTTCGCCCCGGCCTTCGCGCTCTTCGCGGTGGTGCCGGTGGGGCCGGAGGCGGTGGTGCTGGGCCAGCGGGTCTCCCTCCAGGTCTTCAACCCCGACGTCGGCCTGCTCTACGTCTTCGCCATCGCCTCGCTGGCGGTCTTCGGCACCGCGCTGGCCGGCTGGGCCTCGAACAACAAGCTGGCCATCCTCGGCGGGGTGCGGGCCTCCTCGCAGATGATCAGCTACGAGGTCTCGCTGGGGCTGTCGCTGGTGGGGGCGATGATGGCCTACGGCACCCTGCGGCTCGACCAGATGAGCGTCCGCCAGGGCGAGCTGCTCTGGGGCTGGCTGCCGGCCCTGGGGCTCGTCGTCCAGCCGCTGGGGCTGGTGCTCTTCTTCGTCTCGGCCTTCGCCGAGACCAAGCGGGCCCCCTTCGACCTGCCCGAGGGCGAGAGCGAGATCGTCGGCTACTTCGTCGAGTACCCGGGGATGAAGTTCGGGATGATGATGCTCTCCGAGTTCATCGAGATCGTGGTGCTGGCCGGGGTGGTCACCGCGGTCTTCCTCGGCGGCTGGCACCCCGTCCTGTTCGAGGGCTGGCTGCGGGCGAACCTCGGGCCGGTGGCCTTCGCCGCGGTGAGCGCCGCCGCCTTCCTGGGCAAGACCATGCTGCTCGCCTGGCTGCAGCTGGTGATCCGCTGGACCCTGCCCCGCTTCCGCTTCGACCAGATCCAGAAGCTCTGCTGGAAGATGATGCTGCCGGCGGCCCTGGTGAACGTGTTCGTCACCGGCGCGCTGGTGCTGCTCGACGGCTCCCTGGAGACCCTGGCCGCGGTCGGACTGGTGGAGATCGCGGTCCTGGTGGGGATCACCGCCGCCTCCTCCCGGGCCGCGCCCGCCCCCGAGGGGCACGGCCACGGCGACGCCCACGGCGACGCCCACGCCGCCCCCGCCCACGCCGCCGGTCACTGACGCCATGCCCTACAAGGTCATCGAAGACAGGCCCGCCGACGTCCGCGAGAGGATCTTCCTCCCCGAGGTGATCCGGGGCGTGGGCATCATCGCCCGCCAGTTCCTGCGGAACTTCTTCCTGCAGCGCGATCCGAACCCGGACCACCTGCTCCGCAGGACCCCGGGCGTCACCATCCAGTACCCGGAGGAGAAGCAGCCCTACCCGCCGGGCTACCGCGGGCTGCACCGGCTGGTGCCGCGCGAGGACGGCCGGCCCCGCTGCGTGGCCTGCTACATGTGCGCCACCATCTGCCCGGCGCAGTGCATCTACATCGAGGCCGGCGAGGTCGAGGGCGACCCGATCGAGAAGTTCCCGTCGCGGTTCGTCATCGACGAGCTGCGCTGCGTGGTCTGCGGCTTCTGCGTCGAGGCCTGCCCCAAGGACGCCATCCGCATGGACACCGGCGAGCACGCGCCGCCGACCTACACGCGCGCGGCGCAGGTGCTGGACGAGAAGGTGCTGCTGCGCGGCGCGCCGGTCTCGTACCTGGGAGACCCCTGGCTCAAGCGCCCCGCCCCGGGCATACCGGCGGCGAAGCTCGAGGAGATGCGGTCGCGGGCCCGGCCCTACCCGCAGCTCGCCGGCGACGAGTACTCGCAGACCCCCGGCTTCTCGGTGAGGCAGCTGGCCGCCGAGGCCAAGGCGCGCGGCGGCGCCTGAGCACCGGCCGGTTGCCGGGACCCACATCGGTTCCGGCGCTCCCACCGCGGTCACTTGTAACCGACGCAGCGTCCCATGGATAAGGGACGCCGCCACGCGTCGGGACCTCAGGCTTTCCCTGGCTCCCGCCTTCGCGTTCGAGAGGTCGAGCCCGTGATCGTCCGCCCCGTCCGCCGCACCGCCGTCCCCGTCGCCCTGGCCCTCCTCGCTGGGCTCGCCGCCTGCAACGCGAAGTCCACCACCGCCGAGGGTTCGGGCCAGGTGGGCGTCGCCATCGAGCCGCCGGCCGCCACCGTCCCGGCGGGCGGCGCCACCCAGTTCGCGGCCGTGGTCACCGGCGCCGCCGTCACCGGCGTCACCTGGTCCGTGGTCGAGGCGGGCGGCGGCACGGTCGACGCCTCCGGCCACTACACGGCCCCGGCGGCCGCCGGCACCTATCACGTCGAGGCCGTCTCGGTCGCCGACCCCACCCGGCTGGCGACGGCCGCCGTCACCGTCCAGCCCCCGTCGCCGCCGCCGCCGCCGGTGGTGGTCGCCGTCGCCCCGGCCACGGCGGCGCTGGACGCCTGCCAGAGCGCGACCTTCACCGCCACGGTCACCGGGACGAGCAACGGCGCGGTGACCTGGTCGGTCCAGGAGGGCGCCGCCGGGGGCTCGGTGACCACCGCGGGCGTCTACACCGCGCCGCAGGCGGCCGGCACCTACCACGTGGTCGCCGCCAGCGTCGCCGCGCCGGCCTCGATCGCCAGCGTCGCCGTGACCGTGACCGAGCGGGTGCTCGGCGTGACGGTGGACCCGCCCACGGTGACGGTGTCGCCCGCCGGGACGGCCACCTTCACCGCCACCGTGACCACCACCTGCGGCGCGGTCACCGCGCTGAGGACGGTGGCCGTGGGCGCGCCCCTCCCCAACTGACGGCGGGGGGCGCTCCGGGGGCGGCGATTCAGGCGCCCGGGCCGGACACGCGGGGCTCGCGCTGCCCCAGCGGCGCGATGCGCTGCAGCAGGAGCATGCCCGGCACCGCGGCCACCACCGCCGCCAGGAAGAAGCCGGCGTACCCGAGCTTCTCGGCGAGCCAGCCGGAGGGCGGGCCGCTGGCGACCCGCCCCAGCCCGAAGAGGCTGGAGAGCAGGGCGTACTGGGTGGCGCCGTAGCGCTTCTCGCAGATGCGGGTGACCAGCGCCAGCAGCGCCGCCGTCCCCATGCCCTGGAAGGCGTACTCCCCGGCCACCGCGACCCAGGTCGTGGCCCGCGTGGCCAGCGCGATGGGCGCGCCGCCGCAGGCGGCGATGTCGATGGCCCCGGGGTGGGTGAGGGCCACCACGCCGTAGAGCGCGCTCCCCGCCGCCTGGAGCAGGCCGAACACCCACAGGGCCCGCCCCAGCCCCAGCCGCGCGGTGAGCAGCCCGCCCCCGGCGGCGCCGGCGATGGTCGCGGCGGTGCCGATGCTCTTCACCACCAGCCCGATCTCGGCGTTGGAGAAGCAGAGGTCCTTGAAGAACGGGAGCACCATCGACAGGGCCAGGTTGTCGCCGAACTTGTAGAGGGCGAGGAAGGCGGCCACCGTCCAGGCGTCGGGGCGGCGGAAGTAGTCCGCCAGCGGCTCCCAGACCGCCGAGGCCAGCGATCGCGGCGGCGCCGCCGGCGCCTCCGGCTCGGGCGCCACCAGCGTGAGCCCCATGAAGGCGACGAAGAGCAGCCCCAGTCCGGCGATCACCACCGGCCAGGGGAGCCACTGCGAGGCGAAGACCGCCAGCGCCCCCGAGACCAGCATGCCGATGCGGTACCAGAGGATGCGCAGGCCGCTGGCCGGCCCCACCTCCTCGGGGCGCAGCGCCTCGACGGCGTAGGCGTTGAGGGCGATGTCCTGGGTGGCGGAGACGAAGACGAAGAGCAGGCCGATGGCGGCGATGGTGGCGGCGGCCCCGCCGGCGAGCACCGCGCGCCCCGAGGCGTCCGGGACCAGGGCGCGGGCCACGTAGGCGGCCAGCCCGCCCAGCGTCGCCGCCAGCAGCAGCTGGGTGATGAGCACCCAGGAGCGGCGCCGCCCCGGCCACCGGAAGGCGTAGCGGTCCACCAGCGGCGACCAGAGGAACTTGAGGGTCCAGGGCAGCGAGATCGACTGGAGGAGGCCGATGTCCCGCAGGCTCACCCCCGCGCCCCGCAGGAAGATCTGGAGCGTGCTGGTGACGAAGCCCAGCGGCATCCCCGAGGAGGCCTCGAGGAGCCCCAGGATCTGGACGCGGCGGTTCTTGAGGACGGACACCGGGGCGAGCCTACGTGCGACCCGCCCGGCGCGCCACTCCGGGGCGCCGGGACCGCCGGAGCGCCCGGAACTGGCGCCTGGAACCGGGCCGGAGGGTGGAATACCATCGGCCGCGACGCCACTCCAGGAGGGAGCCGACTTGTCCACGACGCCCGCGCCGGCGCCCGCGACCCGGCACGAACGCGCCGCCGGGCCGGCCGGTGGCAGGGCCCGCCTGCCGCGCCTGCCCCCCGGGACCGGCTACCTGGCCCTCGCCGCCGGCTACTTCCTGCTGGCCCAGCTCGGCTTCCAGCTCGTCGACCCGGGGACCGGGATGGCGGCCTGGTGGCCGCCGAACGGCCTCTACCTGGCGGCGCTGCTCCTGGTGCCGGCGCGGCGCTGGCCGCTGGTGATCCTGTCGGCCGCCCTGCCGGCGCTGCTCGCCAGCGTCCTCCACGGGCGCACGCCGGCGCTGTCCGCCGTGTTCTTCGCCGGGAACTCGCTCGAGGCGCTGGCGGGCGCGTGGCTGGTGCGCCGCTTCGCCGGCCGGGAGTCGGCCGTCTCCACGGTGCGCGGGGCCCTGGCCCTGACCGTCCTCCCGGCCCTCGCCGGCGGGGCCATCGCGGTGGCGGTCCGCGCCGTCCAGGTGGTGGGCGGCGGCGCCCCCTTCCCGGCGGCGATGTGGATCTTCTGGACCGGCTCGACGCTGGGGGTGCTGGTGGTCGCGCCGCCGGTGCTCGCCTGGGCCGGACCGCCCCTCCCGTCCCGGCTGCCGCCGGCGCGGGCGGCGGAGCTGGTCGGGGTGGCGGCGCTCCTGGCCCTGGCGCTGTTCGCCTTCGCGGGCGGGGCCGGGCCGCTCTTCGCCGACGAGTTCGTCCTGGTCCCCCCGCTGCTCTGGGCCGCCTACCGCTTCGGCCCGCGCGGCGCGTCGGCGGCGCTGGCCTTCACCGCGGCGGTCTCCGTCCGGGCGATCCGCGCGCCCGGCGGGCCGCAGGGCCTGCAGCCCTCCGTGCTGGGCTTCCAGATCTTCCTGGCGGTGCTCATCGTCACCGTGCTGCTCCTGGCCGCCGCGGCCGAGGAGGGGCGCGGGGCGGAGCGGCGGCTGGCGCGCAGCCGGGACCTGCTCGACGCCTTCTTCCGGAACAGCCCCATCGGCATGTTCATCAAGGACCAGGAGCACCGCGCGGTGGTCCTGAGCGACGACTTCGCCCGGTTGCTGGGCCGGCCGCTGGAGGGGCTGCTCGGGCTGACGGTGGCCGAGACCATCCCCGGGGAGCTGGGCGCGCGGCTCCTGGCGCAGGAGCGGGCGGTGGTGGCCGGCGGCCGGGCGGTGCGCGAGCAGATCCGCTTCGGCGACCGCTCCTTCCTGGACGTCACCTTCCCCATCCCGGGCGGCGAGGGCGGGACCTTCGTGGGCGGCTTCTCGGTGGACGTGACCGAGCGGGTCCGGGCCGAGGAGGCGCTGCGCGACCGCGAGGCCCGCCTCCGGCTGGTGGAGGCGGCGGTGGACCAGGCCTCCGACGCCATCAGCGTGCTGGACGCCGACGGCCGCTTCGTCTGGGCGAACGCCGCCGCGGCCCGGGCGCTGGGCCGGCCCAAGGAGCAGGTCGTGGGCGCCCGGCTCCTCGACCTCCGGCTCGAGCTCACCGACGGCGCCTGGCGCCGCATGTGGGACCAGGCGGCGCGCGGCGTGGCGGTCCGCGAGGAGCCGGTGCCCGGGCCGGACGGCCGCCCCGTCCCCGGGGAGGTGGCCTCGGCGGTCATCGAGTTCGGCGGCCGGCGCTACTTCGTCAGCTCCTCGCGCGACGTCTCCGACCGCCGCCGGGCCGAGGCGGCGGCCCGCCTCGCCGGCGTGGGTACGCTGGCGGCCGGCGTGGCCCACGAGATCAACAACCCGCTGGCCTACGTGCTGGCGAACCTCTCCTGGCTGCGGGACCGCCTCGACGCCCTGCCGCCCGCGCGCGCGCCGGATGGCTGGCCGCGGGCCGAGGTGACCCAGGTCCTGGCCGAGGCCGAGAGCGGCGCCGGCCGGGTGCGGGACATCGTGCGGGACCTGCGCCACTTCGCCCGCCCGCACGAGGGGGTCGGGCCCGTGGACGTGCGCGGGCCGGTGCGGTCGGCGCTGGCCATCGCCCAGAACGAGATCAGCCACCGGGCGCGGCTCGAGACCCGCCTCGCCGAGGTGCCGGCGGTGCTCGGGAACGAGAGCCGCCTGGCGCAGGTGTTCCTGAACCTGCTCACCAACGCGGCCCAGGCCATCCCCGAGGGGCACGCCTCGGAGAACCTCATCCGCGTGTCGGTGGGGCGCGGGCCCGTGGGCCAGGTGGCGGTGGAGGTGGCGGACAGCGGCGCCGGCATGGCGCCGGAGGTCCGGGCCCGCGTCTTCGAGCCCTTCTTCACGACCAAGCCGGTGGGCGCCGGCACCGGGCTGGGGCTCTTCATCTGCCACGGGATCGTGGCCGGGGCGGGGGGCCGCATCGAGCTGGAGAGCGAGCCGGGGCGGGGCAGCACCTTCCGCGTGCTCCTGCCGGTCGCCGCCGAGCGGCCGGCGGCGCCGCCGGCCGCGGCCCCGGCCTCCCCCGGGCCGCGGCGCGGGAGGGTCCTGGTGGTCGACGACGACGAGCGCGTGGGCAACGCCCTGCGGCGGATGCTGCAGGGCGAGCACGAGGTGACGCTGGAGGTGCGCGCCCGGGCGGCGCTGGAGCGCGCCCGGGCCGGCGAGCGCTGGGACGTGCTGCTCTGCGACCTGATGATGCCCGACATGGGCGGGATGGAGCTGCACGAGGAGCTGCGGCGGCTCGAGCCGGCGCTGGCGGCGCGGATGGTCTTCATCACCGGCGGGGCCTTCACGCCGGCGGCGCGCGACTTCCTCGACCGGGTGGCCAACCTGCGCCTGGAGAAGCCGGTGGGCGCGGCCGCGCTGCGGGCGCTGGTCGCCGAGCGGCTCGCCGCCGCGGCCTCAGGGGCCTGAGGCGCCCGGCCGCTCGGTGGCGGCGGCGGGCGCCCGGCCGGTGGCGGGGGAGATGCCCAGGCCCGAGGTCCCGGTCCCGGGCGCGGCGCCGGGCTCCGCGGCCACGGCGGCGGACGAGCCGCGGCCGCCCCGGGCGCAGGCGGGGGAGGAGGCGTCGGTCCCGACGCAGAGCTCCACGGTGGAGTCGCAGTAGCCGGTGGCCGGGTTGCACCGGGTCCCCGGCGGGCAGTTGGCGTAGCAGCCGCCGGCGGCGCGCTGGCCGAGCGCGGCGCCGACGGCGAGCCCGGTGTTGAGGGCGGCGGAGGGCAGGGTGTACGGGGCCGACGAGCGGCAGGCGCCTGCGGCCAGGAGCACGGCCAGGGTCGCGGCGACGAGCGGCGGCGTCCGCATGGCGTCCCTTCCCTCCCCGGGGAAGAGTAGCACCGGGGCCGGGCTCGGGTATGTTTGCCGGGACCGCGGCCCGCCGGCCGGGCGGCGGCGCCGGGCCGTACGGGACCGGGACCGGAAAGGGGACGCGGCCCATGGGCCACCACCAGCACCGCCAGGAGGCGCCCCCCTCGGTCCGCGTCTTCGTCGTCACCGCCTCCGACACCCGCGGCGAGGCGGACGACGAGAGCGGCGCATACCTGCGGCGAGCGGCGGCCGAGGCCGGCCACGCGGTGGTGGGCTGGCGCATCGTGAAGGACGACCCCGGGGAGATCCGGACGGCGCTGGCCGAGGCGGCGCGGGCCGGCGCCGAGGCGGTGCTGGTGAACGGCGGCACCGGGATCGCCGGCCGGGACCGCACCTACGAGGCGGTGTCCGGGCTCCTCGAGAAGCGGATCGACGGCTTCGGGGAGCTGTTCCGGATGCTCTCCTTCGCCGAGATCGGCAGCGCCGCCATGCTGTCGCGCGCCGTGGCCGGCGCCTGGGAGGGGCGGGCGATCTTCTCCGTGCCCGGCTCGCTGGCGGCGGTGACCCTGGCCTGGACCCGCCTCATCGGGCCGGAGCTGCCCCACGTCCTGCGCGAGCTGCGCAAGGACGCCCCGGCCCGCCGGCATTAGGCTCCCGCCATGGCCCTGGGCCCCGAGCGCGCCGCCCGGCTGGGGGCGGCGCTGGACCGCTTCCAGCGCGGCTACGACGCCGCGCGGCGCCTGCGCTTCGACCCGCTGGAGTTCCCGCGCCGCTACCGGGACCCGGGCGACGCCGAGGTGGCCGGGCTCGTCGCCGCCTGCCTGGCCTACGGCCGGGCCGACCTGTTCCGGCCGCAGATCGCCGGGACGCTCGCGGTCATGGGCCCCTCGCCGGCCCGCTTCGCGGCGCGCCTCGCCCGGGCGCCCGACCCGGCGGCCTTCCCCGCCTTCCGCTACCGGTTCAACCGGCCGCCGGACCTGGCGGCGCTGGTGGCGGCGGCCGGCGCGGTGCGGGCGGTCCACGGCTCGCTCGGCGCGCGCTTCGCGGCGCTGCTGGCCGCGGCGCGCCGGGAGCCGGATCCGCTGCGCGCCGCCCTGACCGGCTTCGCCCGCGAGCTGCGCGAGGCGCCGCCGGTCGCCCCGCTGCTCGCGGGGCGCGGGGACCGGGGCTTCCGCCACCTGCTCCCCGACCCGGCGCTGCCGGGCCCCTGCAAGCGCTGGAACCTGTACCTGCGCTGGATGGTGCGCGGCCCCGACGGCGTTGATCTCGGGCTCTGGACCGGCGTCCCGCCGGCGGCGCTGCTGGTGCCGCTCGACACCCACCTGGCGCGCATCGCCCGCTACCTCGGCCTCACCGACCGCTCCGACCCGAGCTGGCGGACCGCCGCGGAGATCACCGCCTCGCTGCGCGCCGTCGATCCCGCCGACCCGGTGCGCTTCGACTTCGCGCTCTGCCACCTGGGGATGAGCGGCGCCTGCCCGCCCCGGCGCGACCCGGCCCGCTGCGCCCCCTGCGCGCTCCGGGAGCACTGCCGGGCCCGGGCCCGGGGGCCTCAGCGGCGGCGGGGCGGGGGCGGCTCGACGTAGCGGCAGCGCCAGAGCCGGAAGGTGGTGACCCCGGCCGGCAGGCGCCCGCCCAGGGTCCACATCCCGGGGCGGACCACCTCCACCGGCGCCAGCGCCACCAGCGGGTCGCAGCGCTGCGCCCGCGACTGGCAGGTGCCGCCGTCGCGCGGATCCTCGACGACGACGCCCTCGCGGCCGCGCAGCTCGGCGGGATCGTTCCAGAAGGTGTACTGGAGCCCGGGCTCGCCCATGGTCTCGCCCGACCAGGTGCGCGGCCGGTCCGGCAGGAGGTAGTGGAGCTCCGCCGCGGCCTTGTAGGTGCAGCCGATGACGAAGGCGCCCGGCCCGATCCGCTCCCGCTCCGCCTGCACCCGCGCCGCCAGCTCCCTCCAGCCGCGGGTCATGTCGTCGCGGGCGCTGAAGGGGAGGGAGGGGAGGAGCGGCGCCAGGTGGACGTAGGCGTTCCCGAGCGCGGCCAGCGACAGGCTCGCCACCGCCGCCCAGCGCGGGACGCGCCCCCGCTGCCAGAAGGCCACCGCGGCGATGGTGGCCGCCGGCCAGGCGATCGCCGGCCAGTTGCCCTTCACCCAGGCGAAGGGCGACACCGCCGCGAAGAGCGCCAGCGCCGGGACCGAGAAGACGGCGGCGAAGCGGAAGACCGGGTCGCGCAGCCGGAAGGCCGCCGCCACGGCGGCGGCCCAGAGCACCACCGCCAGCAGGGGGGTGGCGAGCAGCGCCTGCAGGCCGAGGAAGCGCAGGGTGCGCACCAGGCGCGGGCTCGCCAGGGAGGAGGCCCGCTCCCCGAACTGGAAGCCGAAGCTGGCCCAGCCGTGGCGCGCGTTCCAGACCAGCACCGGGGTGAAGGCGGCGACCGCCAGGGCCATCCCCAGGTAGGGCCAGGCGGTGCGCAGCAGCCGCCGTCCCCGCGCGTCGAGCAGCAGGAGCAGCAGGATCTGCGGGGCCAGCAGCCAGCCGGTGTACTTGCCCAGGGCGGCGAGGCCGGTGGCCAGGCCGGCCGCGAGCAGCCAGGACCCGCGCTCCTCGTCGAGGGCGCGCAGCGTGAAGTACATGGTGGCCGCCCACATCGCGAGCAGCGGGCCGTCGGGGGTGATCACCACCTGGCCCAGGGAGAAGAGCGGCGTGAGCAGCCCCACCACCGTGGCGGCCAGCGCCCCGCCCGGCCCCAGCAGGCGGCGGGCGGTGAGCCAGAAGAACAGCGAGAAGATCGCCGAGTGCAGCGCGGCCGCGGTCCGGATGGCGCGCACCGAGGTGCCGAGCAGCTCGCCCAGGGCCCGGATGGTCCAGGCGGCGAGCGGCGGGTGGTCGAAGTAGCTCCAGTCGAGCCGCTGACCCCAGGACCAGTAGTAGGCCTCCTGCGGCGAGAGCGGCAGGCGCCCGGCGTACCAGAGGTGGAAGAGGGTGGAGGCCGCCACAAGCAGGAAGGCCGCCGTCCCGGGACGGAGGCCCCCGGGGAGGCGGCGGTCCGGCGCGGGCGGGGAGGGCTCCATCAGATGCGGCGGGCCGTCTGGTGCAGCTCCAGCGCGATCTCGCCCTCCTTGAAGACCCGCACCGTGCCGGAGGTCTGGGAGACGGTGATGGCGATGGCCCGGGTCTCGCTGGTCACCGCCGCGGCCGCCGAGTGGCGGGCCCCCAGCCCCATGGGGACGTGGACCTCGGTGGAGACCGACTGCAGGTAGCGCCCGGCGGCCAGCACCACCCCGTCCTCGCGCACCACGAAGGCGCCGTCCAGCACCGCGAAGGTCTTCACCGCGTCGCGGATGGCCGGGTCGAGGCAGTTCCGGTCGGTCTCGCTCACCCCCTGGAACGGGTTCAGGGTGAGCTGGCGGCTCTTCTCCATCACCGCGGTGGCGTCGCCCACCACCAGGATGGTGCCCAGCGGGTGGCCCTCGTACCCCTGGGCGCCGATCTCCATGGCGGCGTGGATCAGCGCCTCCACCACCTGGGTGCTGAACTCGGGCGCCAGGCCGATGGCGTCCACCCGGACCCGCTCCTCCTCCTGCTCGGCGCCGATGCGGACGCGGATGAGGGTGTCGAGGCTCTTGTCCTGGGCCATCCCCGCCAGGGCGACGATGCTGTCGCCGTCGCGCACCAGCCCCTCGGAGCGGCAGGCCACCAGCGCCACCTTGATGCGCTCGACGCGGGTGTAGTCGTAGGGGGGGATCACCACCGCGGTGGTCTTGCGGGCGGCGAGCTGGTCGGCGATGGCCTCGTCGGTGACCGCGTAGACCAGCTTCTTCTTCAGCGGGCGGCCCCGCAGCTCGGACGGTGCCAGGGGCCGATCGGTGACGATGACCAGGCGGTCGACGTCGGCGCGCCCGGCGAGGACCAGCGCCGAACGGACGAACTCGCGCTCCAGCTTGGCGTCGGCCACGGCCCAATAGACGACGGGATCGGCGCGAAGTCAAAGAAGCCGGGACGCGCCCGGAGCGGCGCGCGGTCGGCTTGACTTCCCAGGGGGGGGCGACTAGCTTCCCTCCCTCATTTTGCGGCCTTGGCCGCTGCTTCCGGGGGTCCGTCCGCTTGAACAAGAAGGATCAGAAGCGGTTCAAGGCGATGCTCGAGGAGTCGCGCCGGCAGCTGCTCGCCTCGGCGAAGAAGACCCTCACCGAGGAGTCGAGCTTCGACACCGACGACCTCCCGGACGAGATCGACCAGGCCTCCAGCGAGTACAGCCAGTCGATGATCTTCCGGCTTCGCGACCGGGAGAAGTTCCTCCTCGCCAAGATCGACAAGGCGCTGGCCCGCATCGAGAACGGCACCTTCGGGATCTGCGAGAAGTGCGAGGAGGAGATCTCGATGAAGCGGCTGGAGGCCCGGCCGGTCACCACCCTCTGCATCCGCTGCAAGGAAGAGCAGGAGCAGAAGGAGAAGTCGTTCGGGTAGGCGCGGCGGCGGGGAGGCGCCCGGGCCCCGCCGGGGCGCGGCCCGGAGGCGCCGGCCGCGCGGCCGTCAGCCCTCGACGCGCAGCAGCTGCATCCCCACCAGGATCTGGTCGCCGCCGGCGATGCGGGTGGTGCCGGTGAGCCGCAGGAAGGTCCCGTTGGAGCTGCCCACGTCGGTGAGCAGCACCCCCGCCTCGGAGAGATCGAGCCGGGCGTGGCGCGCCGAGACGTACCGGTCGCCCGGGAAGCTCACGTGCCCGACCTCGCGCCCCACCGCGTTCTCGCCCTGGCGCAGCGGGAAGACCTCGCCGGTGCCGCCGTCCTGCAGGAGCTGGGTGAGCCGCGCCCGGTAGCCGGGGTCGGGCGACCCCCAGGGGCGCGCCGCCCCCTCGGCCGGCGCCGAGCGGGTGACCGGGTCGAGCCGCAGCAGCTGGCGCCCGACGCGGATCTCGTCGCCCGGCGCCAGCGGCCGGGGCTGGCGCAGGCGGAGGAAGGTGCCGTTCACGCTCCCCAGGTCCTCGACCCAGGTCCCGTCCTCGCGGGTGACGAAGCGGCAGTGGCGCGGCGAGACGGTGGCGTCCTCGGGGAAGAGCACCTCGCCCTGGGTCCGGCCGCAGTGCAGCGGGGCGCGGGTGATGACGTAGGTCGGCCCGGGGAGGCCGTCGTGGCGGACGGCGACGAGCTTGAGGACGCCCGCCTTGCGGACCTCCAGGTGGCCCGCGGCCAGGCTCCCGGCCGGGCCGCCGGCCGGCGGCGAGGGCGGCGGGGAGGGCGGCGGGGAGGCGGCCGCGGCGGGCCGGGAGGAGGGTGGCGCGGGCGGCGCGGCCGGGGGAGAGGCCGCCGGCTCCGCGGCCTGGCCGCAGATGCCGCAGAAGCGGGCGCCGGGCAGCAGCGGGCTCCCGCAGGAGCCGCAGGTCCGGGGCGCCGGGCGCAGGGACTGGCCGCAGGCCTGGCAGAAGGAGAAGCCCGAGTCGTTCTCCTGTCCGCAGTGGGCGCAGCGCACGTTCCCCGCCATGCCCGGAGAGCTTTACCCTCCCGGAGGCGGGGGGTCAACGCGCCCGGCGGCGGGCGGGGCTGCACGCGGCGCGCCCGGCTCGCCTAGAATGCGGCCGTGCCCGCCTGTCCCGCCTGCGCCGCGGCCCTCCCCGCCGGGTCGCGCTTCTGCCCGGCCTGCGGCGCGGTCCCCCTGGCCGCCGCCGCCGCCGATCCCTGGATCGGCCAGGTGGTGAACGGGAAGTACCGGCTCGAGGCGCTCATCGGCCAGGGGGGCATGGGGCGGGTCTACCGGGCGCTGCACCTCACGCTGGAGCGGCCGGTGGTCCTGAAGATGCTGCACCGCGCCCTCACCGGCGATCCCTCGGTGGTGCAGCGCTTCCGCCGCGAGGCCAGGGCCGCCTCGCGGCTGGCGCACCCGAACTCCATCCGGGTGCTGGACTTCGGCGAGGCCGAGGACGGGACGCTCTTCATGGCCATGGAGCACCTGGGCGGGCGGGACCTGGGCGCGCTGATCGCCGGGAGCGGCCCGCTGCCCGAGGAGCGCATCGTCCGCATCGGCGCCCAGGTCCTGGAGGCGCTGGGCGAGGCCCACGCCCAGGGCGTCATCCACCGCGACCTGAAGCCCGAGAACGTGATGGTCGAGGACCGGCGCAACGCGCCCGACCACGTGACGGTGCTGGACTTCGGGATCGCCAAGATCAGCGAGCCGGGGGCGGGGGAGGGGACGCTCACCCAGGCCGGGCTGGTGTGCGGGACGCCCCAGTACATGAGCCCGGAGCAGGCGCGCGGCCGGCCGCTCGACGCGCGCACCGACCTCTACTCCATGGGCGTGATGCTCTACCAGATGGCCTCCGCCCGGCTGCCCTTCGAGTCCGACACGCCGGTGGGCTACCTGACCAAGCACATCACCGAGCCGCCGGCGCCGATGCGGGAGCGCTGCCCGGGCCTGCTGGTGTCGACGCGCCTGGAGGCGCTGGTCGGGCGGGCGCTGTCGAAGGAGCCCGCCGGCCGCCCGCCCACCGCCGACGCCTTCCGGGCCGAGCTGCTCGACTGCCTGCGGGCCGATGCGCCGGCGGCGCCACCCCGGCCGGCGCCGGGCGCCGCGGCGCCGCGCCGCTCGCCGCTCCCCTGGATCGCCGGCGCGGCGGCGCTGGTGGTGGCGGGGGGAGTGGGGGCGTGGGCGGTGAATGCGAGAAGGGGTCCGGCACCGACAACGGCCGCGACCGCGACCTCGGCCCCGGCCACGAACGCGACGGCGGGATCCGCCCCTCACCCCGCCCCTCTCCCCGGCAGGGACCGGGGAGAGGGAGACGAACCTCGATCGCATCCGGCCCGCGACCCGGCCCTCGCCCGGTCCCTCTTCGAGCAGGCCGAGGCGCGGCGCAGGCGGCTGGACACCGCCGCCGCCATCGCCCTCTACCTGAAGGCGGTGGAGGCCGATCCGGACCTCGCCGGCGTCCACAAGAAGCTGGGGCAGTGCTACCAGCTGCAGGGCGACATCCCGCGGGCCCGCGACCACTACCGCAGGTACCTCGCCACCCATCCGCCCGACGCCGACCGCGTCCAGGCCAGCCTGGAGCTGCTCCGCTAGTCCTCCATGGCGCCCCGGCCCGACACGGTCTCCATCACCTCTTCCTGGAGGAGACCGGGGTGGAGGCGGTGGGGGTCACCGACACCGAGCGCGTGCCGGCCTCGCTTGACGCGTTGCGGCGCTCGCCTTTCCGGGTCGCCGGTCACCCCGGGGATCCGGCCGGCCGCAGCCCTCTCGGGTCCGTTCACGCATTTTGCGCTACGCGGTCACACCCGACATGGTGAAATCCGCGCCTCGCATCACGGCGCGCCGAGACGCTCCCTGGGCGCTGGAAGCGCGCGCGGCGCGGCCCGAGCGCGACCCGGACGGGTGAAATGAGCGAAGCGCGGGACATCGACGCCCTGCCCGAGCGCCACCGCCGCTTCTGGCGCGAGGCGAGCGCCTTCCTCCCGCCGGACAGGCTCTTCTGCGACCCCCTGCGCACCTTGGCCTACGGCACCGACGCGAGCTTCTACCGCCTGGTGCCGCGCGTCGTCGCCCGGGTCCGGGACCTCGACGAGGTCCGGCGGCTGCTCGAGGCGGCGGCCCGCTGCGAGACGCCGGTCACCTTCCGCGCCGCGGGGACCAGCCTCTCGGGGCAGGCGGTCACCGACTCGGTGCTGGTGCAGCTCTCGGGCTGGCGCCGGGCGCGCGTCCTCGACGGCGGCGCCCGCGTGGCGCTGGAGCCGGGCGTCGTCGGCGCCGACGCCAACGGGCTGCTGGCACCGCTGGGGCGGAAGATCGGGCCCGACCCCGCCTCGATCGGCGCCTGCATGGTGGGCGGCATCGCCGCCAACAACGCCAGCGGGATGTGCTGCGGCACGGCCCAGAACAGCTACCGGACGGTGGAGGGCATGGTGCTGCTCCTCGCCGACGGGACGCGGCTCGACACCGGCGACCCCGCCTCGCGCGCCGCCTTCGCGGCCTCGCACGCGCCCCTGCTCGCGGGCCTGGCCGCGCTGCGCGACGAGATCGCCGCCGACCCGGAGCTCGCCGGGCGCATCCGCCACAAGTACCGGATCAAGAACACCACCGGCTACGGGCTGAACTCCTTCGTGGACTTCCACGATCCCGTGGACATCCTGCTCCACCTGATGGTCGGCTCCGAGGGCACGCTGGCCTTCATCGCCGAGGTGACCTTCCGGACGGTGGAGGAGCAGGCCCACAAGGCCAGCGCCCTGGTGCTCTTCCCCGACATCGAGCACGCGGCGCGGGCCACCCAGCGCCTGAAGACCGGGCCGGTCTCGGCGGTGGAGCTGATGGACCGGGCCTCGCTGCGCTCGGTCGAGGGCAAGCCGGGCCTGCCGCCGGTGCTGAAGACGCTCCCCCCCGACGCCTGCGCCCTGCTGGTGGAGGTGCGCGGCGAGGACGCCGGGCGGGTGCAGGAGAAGGCGTCGGCGGCCGACGCCCTGATCGCCGGGATCCGGACGCTGGAGCCGGTGCTCTTCACGCCGGTGAGGGCCGAGTACGAGCGGCTCTGGGACGTGCGCCGCGGCCTCTTCCCGGCGGTGGGCTCGGTGCGGCGCATCGGCACCACCGTGGTCATCGAGGACGTAGCCTTCCCCATGG
>JAKAEO010000279.1 GCA_021818285.1 Myxococcales bacterium | reverse complement strand
CCCCCGCCCTACTCCTCGGGGTCGGTCTCGAGGAACCTCTTGCCGAGCTCGTGCGACCGGCGGGTGGCCGCCTCGACGGCGTCCATCAGCGTGGTCCGCAGGCCGCCGGCCTCCAGGGTGTGGAGCCCGGCGATGGCGGTGCCGCCCGGGCTGGTGACCTGGTCCTTGAGCCGGCCGGGGTGCTCCCCGGTCTCCAGCAGCAGCTTCGCCGACCCCAGCACGGTCTGCGCCGCCAGCTCCAGCGACTGGGCCCGCGCCAGCCCCATCTTCACGCCGGCGTCGGAGAGCGCCTCGATGATGAGGAAGATGTAGGCCGGGCCCGAGCCGGACAGGCCGGTGACGGCGTCGAGCAGCGGCTCGTCCACCACCACCGCCTTGCCCACCGCCTCGAAGAGCGCCCGGGCCTGCCGCAGGTCGGCCTCGGTGGCGTGCTCGCCCGGCGCCAGGGCGGTGGCGCCGGCGCCGACCAGCGCCGGGGTGTTGGGCATGCAGCGGACGATGCGCACCCCGTGCCCGACCTTGCGCTCGATGGCGGCGATGGGGACGCCGGCGGCGATGGAGATGACCAGCTTGGACTGGTCCAGCGCCGGGCCGATCTCGTCGAGCAGCCTGTTCATCGCCTGGGGCTTCACCGAGAGCACCACCAGCCCGGCCTCGCGGGCGGCGGCGACGTTGTCCTGCCCGAAGCGCACCCCGTAGGTCCGGGTGAGCTCCGGGCCGCGCTCGGGGCGCCGGTCGGTGCAGAGGACCTCCCCGGGCGTCGCCACCCCGGCGCGGAGCAGCCCCTTGACGAGGGCCTCGGCCATGTTGCCGGCGCCGAGGAAGGCGATGGTCTTTCCGAGGGCCATGGCGCGACTCTACCCGATGGCCGGTCCGCCGAGAACGGCGCCGGCGGGGAGCGGCGTGGCCCGCGGCCGCCGCCGGCCTTATCCTCCCCGCGTGGCGGTGATCTTCCTCTTCGTGGACGGCGTCGGCGCCGGGGCGCGCGACCCGGCGGTGAACCCGCTGGCCCGCGGCGACTGGCTGCTCTCCCGCTTCGCCGACGGCTCGGGGACGGCGCTGCCCGCCGGGGGGCGGGCCCGGCTGGCGGACGCCACCCTCGGCGTCGCCGGGCGTCCCCAGTCGGCCACCGGCCAGGCGGCGCTGCTCACCGGCGAGAACGCGCCGGCGGCGCTGGGCCGCCACCTGGTCGGCTTCCCCAACGCCCCGCTGCGGGAGCTCATCGACCGGCGCTCGCTGTTCCGCACCCTGGCCGCCGCCGGCCGCCGCGCCGAGTTCGCCAACGCCTACCCGGTGGCCTACCTCCGGGCGCTGGGCATCCCCTGCGAGGGCGAGCCGGAGTTCGGCTTCCCGCGCCGGCGCCCGCGCCCCTCCGCGACCACCGTCGCCTTCCGCGCCGGGGGCGGGCGCTTCCGCACCTGGGCCGACGCCCGGGCCGGCCGCGGCCTGACCCCCGACATCACCGGCGACCGCGCCGCGGCCCACGGCCTGGAGCTGCCGCGCCGGTCGCCCGAGGCGGCCGCGGAGCTGCTGCTCCGGCTCGCCGAGGGGGCGGACCTGGCCCTCTTCGAGTTCTTCGAGAGCGACGAGGCGGGGCACGAGCGCTCGATGGAGCGGGCCGCGGAGGTGCTCGGCCGGCTCGACCGCTTCCTGCGCGCCCTGGTGGCCGGCCTGCCGCGCGGCGGCTCGCTGGTGGTGACCAGCGATCACGGCAACGTCGAGGATCTCTCGGTGCGCAACCACACCCGCAACCGGGTCCCGGTGCTCGGCTTCGGGCCGGCCGCGGCCCGGGTGGACGAGGTGGCCGACCTCACACGGCTGGCGCCGGTGCTGCTCGACCTGGCCGGCGCGCCGCCCGCCGCCTGAGCCCCCTTGCCGCCTCCCCCCCGGCACCGGTACAGGGGAGCGTCATGCCGCGCCCGACCGCCTGGGCCGCCCTCCTGCTGGCGGCCTCCGCCTGCGCCCTGCGCCCCCGGGCCGGGGAGGGGGCGCGCATCACCGCCGTCGAGGTGCAGGGCCAGCGCGTGGAGATCCGGTACCAGCCGGAGGACGCGGCGGCGGCGGCGCCGGTGGCCGAGGGGGTGCGCGAGGCGGTGCCCCGGCTGGCGCGCTTCGCGCGGCTGCGCAGGACGGTGACCATCACCATCCACCCCAGCCGCGAGTCCCTGGAGGCGGTGGCCGGCGGCTACTACTGGCTCCGGGCCTGGGCCCAGTACGCCACCGTCGACATGCTCTCGCCCCGCGTCTGGGCCTGGCAGGGCATGGAGGCCGAGCCTCCCGGCGACGCGCGGGTGAAGCAGCTGGTGCTCCACGAGCTGACCCACTGCGCCATGTACCAGGCGGCGGCCAGCGAGTGGACCTGGAACGTGAAGGGCATCCCCGCCTGGTTCCGCGAGGGGATGGCCAGCGTGGTCGCCGGGGAGGGATCGCGCCGGCTCCCCATCCGCGAGGTGTGGCGGGCGCTGGCCCGCGAGGAGCCGCCCGGCGGCGTCTGGCGTTCCCCCGGCGATCCCCTGCCGGGCGGCGATCCGCTCTCCGACCCCGGGCCGCTCTACGCCGAGGAGTCGGAGCTGGTCTACGGGACCGCCCACCAGGCCTTCGCCTTCCTGGTGCGGCGCTACGGCGACGAGCGCATCCGCCAGGTGCTGGCGCGCATGGGCTCCGGGGCCTTCTTCGCCGCGGCCTTCCGGGAGGCCATCGGGCTGGAGCCGGCCGCGTTCGAGGCCGACTTCCGCCGCTACGTGCTGTGGCGTGGCTGGGAGGCCGGGCCGGAGGCGCCCTAGGCCTCCTCCCCCCCGTCGTCGCCGGCGCGCCGGACCACGCTGGCCACCGCCCAGAGCCGATCGCCGTAGGCGCGCTCGGCGCAGACCCAGAGCCGCACCGGCTCGCCCCCCAGCGCCACGGCGTGGCCCGCCTCCGGCCCCCAGACCCACTCCCGCGCCTCGGCGTTGCCGCCCACCCGGGGCTCGCCGGCGCCGGGCAGCAGCGCCTCCGCCAGGCGCGCCGCCGGCACCGGGACCGCGGCGGTGATCTCCAGCAGCACCACCAGGCCGGCGAGGTCGGCCTCGAGGTGCGCGACCGCCAGGGTGCCGCCGTCCGGCCCGGTCCAGCTCACCTCCGGCTCGGTGAGGTCGACGTTGAGGAGCCGGCGCCGCTCGGCGTCGAGGTCGATGGGCGTGACCCAGCGGCGCCACCCGGCGCCGGCGAGCGCCGAGAGGGCCTGGGCGCGGGGCCGCAGCAGCAGGGCCTCCAGCGGCGGCAGCCGGAAGGGCAGGGCGGCCATCAGCGCACCGCCATCGCCCGGAGGGGGAAGCGGAAGGGGGCGGCGAGCAGGGCCGGGAGGGGAGGCGTGGCGATCACGGACCGGGTTGTAGCACGCGCGCCGGGGCGCCGCCCGGCGGCCGGGCGCG
>JAKAEO010000278.1 GCA_021818285.1 Myxococcales bacterium | reverse complement strand
ACCCCACCCCTCGACCCCGACCCTCGACCCCAACCCGCGACCCCGACCCTCGACCCCAACCCGCGACCCCGACCTCGACCTCGACCTCGACCCCGACGGAAGGCGACAATGGCCCGTGCGCAACCGCTGGGTCGTCGCCCTCGCCGGGACCGTGCTCATGGCCTGCCTGGGCGCGGTCTACAGCTTCAGCCTCTTCGCCCAGCCGCTCCAGGCCGCCCACGGCTGGTCGGCCACCACCACCACCGCGGCCTTCTCCCTCGCCATCCTCTTCCTGGGGGTCGGCGCGCTGCTGGGAGGGCGCTGGCAGGACCGGGTGGGCCCGCGCAAGGTGGCGCTGGCCGGCGCCCTGCTCTGGGGCGCGGGCAACCTGCTCGCCGGCCTGGGCACCGCCCGCCTCGGCGCCGCCTGGCTCCAGGCGACCTACGGCGTCGTGGGCGGCCTCGGCCTCGGGCTCGGCTACGTGACGCCGGTGACCGCGGTGACCCGCTGGTTCCCCGACCGGCGCGGGCTGGGCGGCGGCATGGTGGTCATGGGCTTCGGGCTCGGCGCCTTCCTCTACAACCTGGCGCTGGCGCGCCTCCCCGCCTTCGCCGCGCTGGCCCGCGCCGCCGGCCAGGTCCTGGCGGACCGCGCCGCCGGCCTCCCCGCCGCGCTGCCGGCCGCGCACCAGGCCACCCTCTCGGCCACCTTCACCGGCTCCGGCCTGCTCTTCGCCGCCGTGGGCGCCGGCTGCGCCGCGCTGCTCTCCGACCCGCCCGCCGCGGCGCCGGGCGCCCCCGCGGCCGCGGGCCGGACGCTGCGCCAGGCGGCGCGCACCCCGCAACTCTGGGCGCTCTTCGGGATGCTCTTCCTCAACGTGACCGCCGGCATCCTCTTCGTCTCCGGGGCCGTGCCCATCCTGCGCGAGCTGACCGGCGCCGGCGCCGCCACCGCGGTGGCGGTCTACGGCGCCATCGCCCTGGCCAACGGGCTGGGGCGCTTCGCCTGGGGGGCGGTGAGCGACCGGGCCGGGCGGCGCGCCACCTGGGTGCTGCTCTACGCCGTGCAGATCGCGGTGTTCCTGGTGGTGGGCCGGCTGCACGCCCTCCCCGCGGTGGCCGCGCTCTTCGCGGTGGTGCTGCTCTGCTACGGCGGCGGCTTCGGGGTCATGCCCTCCTTCGTCGCCGACTGGTTCGGCACCCGCCACCTCGGGCAGGTCTACGGCCTGGTGCTGCTCGCCTGGGGGCTGGCCGGCGTCGCCGGGCCGCTCTTCGCCGCCCGGGTGAAGGACCTCACCGGCAGCTACGCCGGCGCCCTGCCGGTGATCGCCGGCGTGCTGGCGGTGGCGCTGGTGCTGCCGCTGGCGGTGCGGCCGCCACCCCCCGCGTGACTCAGGGCGGCAGCACGGTCTCGCCGTGCATGAGGTACTTGTCCACGCCGCGGGCCGCCTTGCGCCCCTCGTGGATCGCCCATACCACCAGCGACTGGCCGCGGGAGCAGTCGCCGGCCGCGAAGAGGCCGGGGACGCTGGTCATCTTCTCCTCGTCGGTGGCCACGTTGCCGCGCTCGTCCAGCTTGCAGCCCAGCTCCTGGGGCAGCGCCTTCTCCGGCCCGAGGAAGCCCAGCGCCAGCAGCACCAGGTCGGCGCGGATGGTGCGCTGGGTCCCCTCGATCTCCCGCGGCCCGAGCGGCTTGCCCTCCGGGCCCCGCAGCCACTCGATCTGGCAGATCTCCATGCCGCTGACCCGGCCCGCGGCGTCGCCCAGGAAGCGCCGGGTCTGCATCGCGTACTGGCGCGGGTCGGCGCCCCAGAGCGCCCGGGCCTCCTCCTGGCCGTAGTCGAGCTTGTAGACCTTGGGCCACTGCGGCCAGGGGTTGTCGGCGGCGCGCTGGTCGGGCGGCCGCGGCAGGATCTCGAGCTGGGTGACGCTCGCCGCCCCGTGGCGGATGGCGGTCCCGACGCAGTCGGTGCCGGTGTCGCCGCCGCCGATCACCACCACGTGCTTCCCCTTGGCGGAGATGTACTTCCCGTCCTGGTGGGCGGAGTCGAGCAGGCTCCGGGTGTTGGCGGTGAGGAACTCCATCGCCAGGTGGATGCCCTGGAGCTTGCGCCCCTCGGTGGGGAGGTCGCGGGCCGCGGTGGCGCCGGTGGTGAGCACCGCGGCGTCGAAGTCGGAGAGCAGCCGCGAGGCCGGGAAGTGCTTGCCCACCTCCATCCCGGTGACGAAGCGCACCCCCTCGTCGGCCATGAGCCGGACCCGCCGCTCCACCACCTTCTTGTCCAGCTTCATGTTGGGGATGCCGTACATCAGCAGCCCCCCCACCCGGTCGGCCCGCTCGAAGACGGTGACGTAGTGGCCGGCGCGGTTCAGCTGCGCCGCGGCGGCGAGCCCGGCCGGTCCGCTGCCCACCACCGCCACCCGCTTGCCGGTGCGGGCCAGCGGCGGCTCGGGCTTCACCCAGCCCTGCCCCCAGCCCCGGTCGATGATCTCGCACTCGATGTTCTTGATGGTCACCGGGGGCGCGCTGATGCCGACGGTGCAGGAGCCCTCGCAGGGCGCGGGGCAGACCCGGCCGGTGAACTCGGGGAAGTTGTTGGTCTTGTGGAGGCGGATGAGCGCCTCGCGCCACTGGCCCCGGTAGACGAGGTCGTTCCACTCCGGGATGAGGTTGTTCACCGGGCAGCCGGAGGCCATGCCGGCGATGAGCCGCCCGGTGTGGCAGAAGGGCACGCCGCAGTCCATGCAGCGGGCCCCCTGCTGGCGCAGCGTCTCCTCGCCGTAGGGCGGGTGCTCCTCGCTCCAGTCCTTGATCCGGACCAGCGGGTCGCGGGCGTGCGCCGGCTCCCGCGGGTAGTCGATGAAGCCCGTCGGCTTTCCCATGTCCTAGGTCCCACCCACCCGCATGGCGTCGTGGGCGTTCTCCTCGAAGGCGGCCATGGCGGCCTCCTCCGGCGAGAGCCCCTTCGCCAGCATCCGGCGCTGCGCCTCGAGGACGCGGCGGTAGTCGTTGGGGATCACCCGCTTGATCTTCCGGACGGTCTCCTCCCAGCGGTCGAGCAGCGCCCGGGCGCGGGCGCTGCCGGTGAGCGCGGCGTGCCGCTCCACCATGGCCCGCACCTCGGCGATCTCGCCCGGCTCCCCGAGCGGCTCCACCGAGACCATCTCCCGGTTGCAGACCGCCTCGAAGCCGCCCTGCTCGTCGAGCACGTAGGCGAGCCCCCCCGACATGCCGGCCGCGAAGTTGCGCCCGGTGGGGCCGAGCACCACCACGCGGCCTCCGGTCATGTACTCGCAGCCGTGGTCGCCCACTCCCTCGACCACCGCCCGGACCCCGGAGTTGCGCACCGCGAAGCGCTCCCCGGCGACGCCGCGGACGTAGGCCTCGCCGGCGGTGGCGCCGTAGAAGGCCACGTTGCCGACGATGACGTTCTCCTCC
>JAKAEO010000277.1 GCA_021818285.1 Myxococcales bacterium | reverse complement strand
GTCGAGAAGCTGGCCGGCGTCGAGAAGGTGGCCGGCATCGTCGGCGGCTACGGCTCCAACCTGGTGGGGCCCGCCTCCGAGGCGGCCGAGCGGTACGACACCCCGTACATGACCACCGGCGCGGTGGACACCAAGCTCTCCGCCCGCCACTTCAAGAACTTCTTCCGGCTGAACTACATGCCGGGCTACGCCGCGGCCCAGTCCAACACCATCCGCGAGCTGTTCCAGGCGAAGAAGGTGGCCATCCTCTTCAACAGCCAGTCGGCCACCACCGAGATCGCCGAGGCGGTGAAGGGGCAGCTCCAGGCCGGCGGCGTCCAGGTGCCGGTCTTCGAGAAGTTCGAGAAGGGCACCACCAACTACAAGCCCCTGCTCCTCAAGGCCAAGGACGCCGGCTGCGAGGTGCTGCTGGTGGAGGGCTACTTCCCCGACTACGTCGGGACCATCAAGGACGCCAAGATCCTGGCGCTCCCGGTGAAGGCCTACGTGGGGGCCTGGGGCATCGGCACCCCCGAGTTCATCCGCGAGCTCGGGCCCATGAGCGAGTACGTCTATGGGACCTCGATCTGGGAGATGGGGACGGCGCCCAAGGCGGCCCGCGCCGAGGAGGCCCGCTTCGTCGAGGCCTACCGCGCCCGCTTCAAGGAGGACCCCTCCTACATCGCCATGCTCGGCTACCTCTCGGCCGAGTACATGCTCGACGCCATCGCCAGGGGCGGCGGCGCGCCGGCGAAGACCCGCGACCTGCTGCGGGCCATGGACGCGGTGACGCCCATCGGCCGGGTGGCCTTCGACGAGAAGGGCGACCCCCGGCACTTCACCGCGGTGCTCTTCCAGACCCGGGCCGGCAAGCAGGTGGTGGTCTACCCGCGCGACCGGGCCGGCGGCGAGGCGAAGTACCCGGCCGTCCCCTGGAGCACGAAGTAGCGGCGGGCCGGGACGAGGGCCGGCGGCGTGATCTCGGGCAGCTCCATCGTCCAGTCCTTGCTCTCGGGCCTGCTCGAGGGGGGGAACTACGCCCTCTACTCGCTGGGGCTGGCCTTCGTCTTCGGCATCCTGCGGATCATCAACCTCGCCCACGGCGAGGTGGTGGTCCTGGGCGGCTACGTCGCCTACTGGATGCTGGTGCGGTACGGGGTCGGCCCGGTGCTCTCGATGCCGCTGGCGGCGGCGGCGGGCGGGGCGCTGGGCTGGCTCACCTACCGCGTCTTCCTGCGGCGGGTGCGGGAGGCGCCGGAGCTGAACACCCTGATCCTCACCTTCGGCGTCGGCATCTTCCTCACCAACCTCTTCCTGCAGCTCTGGACCGGCGACCTGCGCTCCGTCGAGGTGGATTGGCTGCAGCGGCCGCTCTCCCTGGGGCCCATCCGGGCCAGCGTCGGCGAGCTCGCGGCCTTCGGCTTCTCGGTGGCGGCGGTGCTGGGGCTGCAGGCCTTCCTGCACCGCACCCGCGCCGGCAAGGCCATCCGGGTGACCGCCATCGACCGCGACTCGGCGGCGCTGGCGGGCATCGACGTGGAGCGGGTGGACCGGGGCGCCTTCGCCATCGGCGGCCTGCTGGCCGGCATCGCCGGCCCGGTGCTGGGGATCCTCGCCAACGTCAGCCCGGGGGTGGGGGGTCCGCTGACGGTGAAGGCCTTCATCCTCACGGTGCTGGCCGGCGTCGGCTCCATCTCCGGGCTCATCGCCGCGGGGATGATCCTGGGGGTGGGGGAGGCGCTGACCGTCACCTTCCTCTCCTCCTCCTACCGGGAGCTGTTCGGCTTCACGCTCTTCCTGGGCATCCTGCTGGCCCGCCCCTCGGGCCTCTTCGGGCGGAGGATCTGACGTGAGGTGGCCCGGCTCCGGCCTGCGCGTCACCGAGGGCGCCGCCGCGGCGATCTTCTTCGGCGCCATGGCGCTCCTGCCCCTGGCGCTCTCCTTCAACCCCTACTACCTGAGCATCCTGGTCGCGGCGATGGTGCTGGGCTCGGTGGCCGTCTCCTGGAACGTGCTGGCCGGGCTCTGCGGCCAGGTCTCCTTCGGCCACGCCGGCTTCTTCGGACTGGGGGCCTACGCCTCGGCCATCCTGGCGATGCGGGCCGGCTGGAGCCCCTGGCTGGCGATGGCCGGGGCCGGCGTCGCCGGGACGGCGGTGTCGCTCCTCATCGGGCTGCCGTCGTTCAAGCTGCGCGGCCCCTACTTCGCCCTCGCCATCCTCGGCTTCGCCGAGGTGCTGAAGCTGCTCGCCCTGAACCTGGACGCGCTCACCGGCGGGTCGCAGGGCATCTTCGGGGTGCCCCCGCCGCCGGCGCTGCGGCTCGGCGGCCTCACCGCCGACTTCGAGGCCTCGCGCACCGCCAACTACTACCTCGCCGGGCTGCTGCTGCTGCTGGTATGGGGCGCCGCGGTGCTGCTGCGCCGCTCCCGGGCGGGCGTGGCCATGGCCACGGTCCACGCCGACGAGGAGGCCGCCGCCGGGATCGGCGTCCCGGTGCTGCGCACCAAGGCAACGGCGCTCGCGGTCTCGGCCTTCTTCACCGCGCTGCTGGGCGCCTTCTACGCCCACTACGTCCACTACCTGGACCCCGACTCGGCCTTCGACGGCGCCTGGTCCATCATGCCCATCGTCGCCGCGCTCTTCGGCGGGATGAGCACGCTGGTGGGGCCGGCCGTCGGGGCCCTGGTGATCACCGGGCTCGACGAGTTCCTCTTCAAGCGGCTCTTCGAGTCGGGCCACCAGCTCTTCTTCGGCCTGCTGCTCGCGGCCGTCATCGTCTGGGCCCCCTCGGGCCTGCTCGGCGGACGCGTCCGCCGCCCCACCGCCTAGCGAGGAGCATTCCCGTGCGTGCACTGCTCTGCACCGAGTACGGCCCCGTCTCCGGCCTCCGCGTCGCCGACCTCCCGGAGCCCATGGCCGGGCCGGGCCAGGTGCTGGTCCGGGTGGAGGCGGCCGGCCTCAACTACCCCGACGCCCTCATGGTGATGGGGAAGTACCAGGTGAAGCCGCCGCTCCCCTTCGCGCCCGGGATGGAGCTGGCGGGGACGGTGGCGGCGGTCGGGGCGGGCGTCCAGGGGCTGCGGGCCGGCGACCCGGTGATGGGCACCACCACCACCGGCGCCTTCGCCGAGGCCTGCGCCGTGTCCGCCGAGCGGGTGCTGCCGCGGCCGGCCGGGCTCTCCGCCGAGCTCGCCGCCGCCTCGCTCCTCACCTACGGCACCACCATGCACGCCCTGGCCGACCGGGGCCGCCTCCGGGCCGGCGAGACCTTGCTGGTGATGGGCGCGGCCGGTGGCGTCGGCACCGCGGCGATCGAGATCGGCAAGCTGCTGGGGGCGCGGGTCATCGCCGCCGCCTCCAGCGCGGCCAAGCTGGAGGTGTGCCGGGCGCTCGGCGCCGACGAGCTGGTGAACTACGCCGCCGAGGACCTGCTCCAGCGGCTC
>JAKAEO010000276.1 GCA_021818285.1 Myxococcales bacterium | reverse complement strand
GCGCCGCTCGAGCGGGCGCCCGCGGGCGCGGCGCGGGGCCGCGGCCGGCTAGGAGCCCGTAGAGCGTAGATGGCCTCCGCCCGTCCTCGCTGCGCTGCGGGCGGCCGGAGGCCAAGCGGTTTGGCCTGCGGGGGAGTACCTCCCCCGCGCCCCCTGTGGCGCACCTCGCGCGGACGGCTCCGCCGCCCCGCGAGGCGCGCTGGAGATCGGGGCCGCTGCGACGGGGCGTTGGCGCTACGAGCGGGCGGCGGCGCTCCACGTCCCGTAGCGGAAGAGCTTCAGGAGATTGTGGGTGGCGCAGACGAAGTCCCATTCCGCCCTGACCTTCTCGAGGCCGCGCAGGGAGAAGTGCCTGAATCCCCTGGCCTGCTTGATGAGGCCGAAGACCGGCTCGACGATGGCCTTGCGTCGGGCGTAGGTCACCGTGCCGGCAACGGTCTTGAGCTTGGCGGCCATGACCTCGCGTGCCAGCTGCGCCGGGGTCGGGCTGCACCCTGCGGGCACCTCAGCCGGTTTGCGCCCGGTAGCGAGGTAGGCGTCCACGCCGCGAACGGCGAGCGCCTCGGCGTTCTCGCGGGAGAAGTAGCCGGTGTCGGCCGTGGCGACCGCCGGGGCGTGGCCGCAGTTGGCGATGACGCGGTCGATCATCGGGACGAGGTGTTCCGAATCGGTCGGTTGGTTGGTCACCGCCGAGGCCACGATGACCTGGTGCTCGGCGTCCACCGCGGCCTGGGCGTTGTAGCCCTGCAGGAACTCGCCGCCCTTCACCATGATGCGGCTGTCGGGGTCGGTGAAGTTGCGCTGCGCCCCTGGCTTCGGCGTGCCATCAGGGTTGTTCGCCACGCGGTGGCGCGGCAGGTCCCCGCCGGCACCGCCGCCCGGTCCGCCCTCGCTGTCGTCGTGGTGCTTCCTGGCCTCGGCTTCCGCCTTGGCCGCCCGGGTGGCCGCGCGCTGGCGCTCGGCCCCGCTCACGGTCTCATCGGCGGCGCGCTCGCGTTGCCCCTGGGCCTGCTCGCGCAGCGCCTCGGCCCGGGCCTCGCGGGCCTCCTGCTCCAGCGCCGCCTTGGCCTCCTGGATTCGCGCCAGCCGGGACTCGCGCCGCTGCAGCTCCGCCGGCAGGTCCTCTGCGTCCTGCCCCGGCCCGTATCGCCCATCCTCTTGCGCGTCGGCAGCGTCGGCCCGCGCCATGAGCGCCTTCACCTCGGACTGGAGCCGCTGCTCCTCCGCCAGCATCCGCTTGTGGCTCATCGCCTTGTGCTTGCTCGCGGCCGCCTTCACCTTGGTCCCGTCGAACGCCACGTGCCCCAGCTTCACCAGCCCCGCCTTCTGGCACAGCCGCAGCGCCTGCACGAACAGCCGCCCCAGCGCCGCACGGTGCTGCAGCCGGAACTCGTTCAGCGTCGTGAAGTGCGGGTGCTCCCCGCCCGCGATGACCCGGAACGCCACGTCCTCGTAGGTCGCCCGCGCCAGCCGCCGCGACGAGAACACCCCCACGCTGTACCCGTACACCAGCAGCGCCACCATCATCGCCGGCGGGTACGGCCGCTCCCCGCGCCCGTCCTTCTCCTGGATGGCGTCCTCGATCTCCGACAGGTCCAGCGCCTGCGCCACCTCCAGGACGAAGTAGGCCAGGTGCCCTTCCGGCAGCCACTCCATCGGTGACGGCGGCAGCAGGAACGCCTGCGTCGGTGACCACGGCCGGTAGTGCTTCATGACCCGAGTGGATCACGCCGCGGCGGCCCTGTCGATCTCCAGCGCCGCACGATCCCGACCGCACCTCGCAGCTCCGGCGAACCGTCGCACCGGGACAGGCTCGACCCCTTCGCTTGGCCTCCGGCCGCCCGCAGCGCAGCGAGGACGGGCGGAGGCCATCAACGCCCTACGGGCTCCTAGCGCGTCGCGGCCTGGTGCTCCTCGCGCCAGTGGGCCTGCCAGCGGGCCGGCAGCGGGAAGCTCGACAGGGCGATGAGCATCGCCATGACGATGGTGTGCAGCACGGCGCCGAGCGAGGCGTACGGCAGCAGCATCACCGAGACGAGCAGCCAGGTGGCGAGCACGGCGTTCCACCAGCGGAGGCCGGGGCGGCCTGGCATGGCGAAGGCCAGGAAGGACACGCCCGCCACCAGGCTGGCCACGACGAGGGCGTTCCAGGAGGACGCGGCGGTGTGGGGCAGCAGGAAGGCGGAGGCGAACAGCCAGGTGGACAGGACCAACCTCGAGACGAGCGCGACCATGACGGACCTCCAGACGAAGCGGAGGAGCGGGGGAGGGCCTCCTCCACACCGTCAGGTTGAGCCTCCCGCGGAGGCGCCGCAACGGACCCTCCGAGGTGCGCGCGGGCGGGTGCGGCGCCATGGCGCCGGGGACGCGGCGAAAGGACGCGTCCTTACCCGACCTCACTCCCAGCGGACCTGGAAGCTGGCCCGCATGAAGCCGGGCGCCGAGCCGTCCACGCTGGCGCTCTTGGGGCCGGCGGCGTCGAGGCCGGCCTGGATGGCGCCCCTCAGGTAGCCGAGCGGCAGGAACTCGTGGTCGAAGTCGATCCGGCAAGCCGTCACGCCCTGCCAGGCCACGAAGCGCTGGCCGTAGCCGGTGGTGGCCTTGAAGGCGGTGGGAACCTGCGCCATGAGCGCCCTGGGGCTGCGGTCGAAGGCCAGCAGCGTGTGGCCCAGCATGGAGCCGAGCAGGCCGGCGGTGGCCCGGTAGCCCGCCTGGAAGAAGGCCTCCTCCACGCTCCCCAGCTTCCGCTCCAGCCGATCGGCCACCGCCCAGAGCACGGTGAGCAGGTCGGGCACGGCGTAGTTGGAGAAGTCGGCGCGCTTCCCCTTGCCCGCCGGGTCGCACGTCAGGACGGTGGCCTCGTCGGCGTGCTCGCGCACCACGTCGAAGGCCGAGTTGAAGGCCAGCCCTCGGATGGTGTCGTCCTTGGTGGCGGCCGCGATGCGGGCGGCGAGGTCGAGCCGGTCGGCGGGCATGGGGCGGGCCATTCTGCACCGGAACCGGCCGGGCGTCCCGGACTCGGCGGGCAGGCCCCGCCCGCGCCAGGAGCTTGACTCGTGTCCGTCCGTTCAGTATTCATCCGTTCAGGTTTTCCCCTCTCGCCGCCGCCGGCCCGCAGCGGAGCCGGCGGAGCGGTGCCGGCGGAGCGGTGCTGTCAGAGGAGCGGTCTAGAAGGCGGCACACCGAAGGACGACGGGGGCGCGGGAAGGCGCCCCTTCCAAGGAACGCGGCGCCGGCAGGCGCCCAGCAAGGAGCAGGCGATGGCAGTGGGTCCGGAGAAGGAGAAGGCGATCGAGCTGGCCGTCTCGTCGATCGAGAAGGCGTTCGGCAAGGGCTCGATCATGCGCCTCGGCAACGAGGAGGCGCTGGTGAAGGACGTCGCGGCGGTCTCGACGGGGGCCACCTCCCTCGACATCGCCCTCGGCGTGGGCGGCTTCCCGCGCGGCCGCATCATCGAGATCTACGGCCCGGAGTCCTCGGGCAAGACC
>JAKAEO010000056.1 GCA_021818285.1 Myxococcales bacterium | reverse complement strand
GGCATGGCGAAGCCCAGCCCGCCGAGCTCGGCCGCCAGGGCCCCGGCCCGGTCCGGCGCCAGCGCCACCAGCGGCGGGCGCACCGTGGCCCAGGCCGGGTCCCCGGCGTGGGCGGCCACCACCGCCTTGAGCGCGGGGATCACCGGGTGGCGCTCGAAGGCCGCGCGCACCGCGTTCAGCCCCTCCTGCAGGCGGTCGGCCTCCGGCGAGCGCCACTCGCGGTGGAGCCGGGCGATGGCCGCGGGGTTCACGTTGGCGGTGGCGGTGATGCAGCCGGCGCCGCCGCGGCGCATGTTGGCGAGCAGGAAGCGCTCGCTTCCCACGAAGACGTCGAAGCCGGTGCCGGCGGTGGCGGCGTGCAGCGCCTCGGTGTTGGCCCAGTCGCCGGAGCTGTCCTTGATGCCGGCCACCTGGCCCGGGTAGGCGCGGAGCAGCCGCTCGACGAGCCGCGGGGTGAGCGCCACCTGGGCCACCGGCGGGATGTGGTACAGGTACAGGCGCAGCCGCGCGTCGCCGACGCGCTCGACGACCTCGGCGAAGCTCCGGAACAGCCCGTCCTCGCTCACGCCCTTGTAGTAGAAGGGCGGCAGCACCAGCACGCCGCCGCAGCCGCGCGCCACGGCCCGCCGGGTGAGCCGCACCGTGTCGGTGAGCGCGCAGCAGCCGGTCCCGGGCATGAGCCGGCCCGGGTCGATCCCGCCCTCGACGAGCCGGTCGAGCAGCGCCTCGCGCTCCTCGACCGACAGCGAGTTGGCCTCGCTGGTGGTCCCGAAGACGGCGAGCCCGGCGCAACCCTGGGCCAGCAGCCAGCGGCAGTGGCGCAGCAGCCGCTCGCCGTCGGGGAGCAGGTCGGGCAGGAAGGGGGTGAGGACCGGCGCGAGGACGCCGCCCGGCCGCGCCGCCGCCTGCCGCCCCGGCCCTGGCTCCGCCTCCGGCGCCGTGCTCATCGCTCCTCCTCCGTGGGTGATCGGGCCGGAATCGTCGCCCCCGGGCCGTACCCGCGTCAAGGTGTCGAGGCCGGCCGGGACGGGGACGGCGCGGCCGTGCTACGCCATGTGTCATGGGACACATCGGACGCCTCAAGGAGCAGTACCGCGACCTGGCGGATCGCCTGCAGGCGGGGCCGGTGGCGCTCGCCGAGCCCGCCGATCCGGCCGCCTGGGAGGGCTGGCGCGAGATCCTGGAGATCCTCTACACGCCCGAGGAGGCGGCGCTGGCGGCGCGGATGCCGGTGAAGCCCCTGTCGCTGGAGCGGCTCTCGGCCCGGGTCGGCGTCCCGGCCGGGGAGCTCCGGCCCCGGCTCGACGCCATGGCCGACAAGGGGCTGGTGATGGACCTGGTCCACCCCAGGACCGGGCGGACCGCCTGGCTGCTCTCGCCGCCGGTGGTGGGCTTCTTCGAGTACTCGCTGATGCGGGCCCGGGACTCCATCCCCAAGAAGCGGATGGCCGAGGCGCTCCACGCCTACACCCACGGTGACGAGGCCTTCGCCCGGGACGCCTTCGGCGGCGAGACCACCATCGGGCGGGCCCTGGTGCACGAGACCGCGCTCGCCGAGGACCCGCTCCCCGAGGTGCTCGACTGGCAGCGGGCCTCGGCGGTGGTGGGGGAGGCCCGCTCCTGGGCGGTGTCGCTCTGCTACTGCCGCCACAAGGCGGAGCACCTGGGACAGGCCTGCGGCGCGCCGGTGGAGAGCTGCCTGTCGCTGAACGGCGGCGCCGACTTCGTCACCCGGCGCAAGTTCGGGCGGGCGGTGGGGCGCTCCGAGGCGCTGGAGATCCTGGCCCGCTCGCGGGAGCAGGGGCTGGTGCAGATCGCCGACAACGTGAGGAACCGCCCCACCTTCGTCTGCAACTGCTGCGGCTGCTGCTGCGAGCAGCTCCAGGGGGCGAACCGCTGGGGGCTGGCGGCGGTGAACCCCAGCGGCTTCGCGCCCCGCCGCGAGGCCGCCGCCTGCAGCGGCTGCTCGCGCTGCGCCCGCGCCTGCCCGGTGGCCGCCATCGAGATGGTCCCGGAGCGCCAGGCCGGCCGGCAGAAGAACGGGCTGGCGCCCTCCATCGACCTGGAGCGCTGCATCGGCTGCGGCGTCTGCGCCGGCGCCTGCCACAAGGGGGCGCTGCGGATGGAGGCGGGCGGCGCGCCGCGCCCGGTGCCGGAGAACGGCGTCGAGCGCATGGTCCGCATGGCGGTGGAGCGCGGCCGGCTCGCCGACCTGCTCTTCGACGAGGGGGAGGGGCTGGGCAGCCGCTTCCTGCACCGCGCGGTGAAGGCGCTCACCGCGCTGCCGCCGGCGGCCAGGCTGCTGGCCTCGGAGCAGGTGAAGTCGCGCTTCGTGCGGGCGGCGATCGGCGGGTTCCGCGGCTAGCGGCCGGCGCCGCCTCCGGTCAGAACCACTCCGGCTTCATCCGGGCGTAGGAGTCCTCCCCGGACCGGCACAGGGCGAGGAGCCGCTCCGCCTCGGGGAGCTCGGTCTTCAGGAAGTACTCGGCGGCGAGGAGCTTGCCCTGGTAGAAGGCGGCCGAGGCGGTGTCGCGGGCCAGCCCCTCCCTCGCCACGGCCGCCTGCAGGAGCCACTGCCAGCCCACCGCCACCAGGGAGAAGGCCTCCAGGTAGTCGGTGCTGTGGAGCAGCATCCCCTCGGCGTCGCCGGCCATGCCCCTGGCGGCCAGTTCCAGGGTGACCTCGCCCACCCGGCCGGCGGCGGCGAGCAGCGCCTCGCCCCAGGCCGGGTCGAGCCCGGCCCGGGCGGCCCGCTTCGCGGCGGCGGCGATCTCGGCGCCGAGGAGCTTCAGCCCCGCCCCCTCGCCGGCCAGCGCCCGCCGCCCCAGCAGGTCCATGCCGTGGATCCCGGTGGTGCCCTCGTGGATCGAGTTCAGCTTCTGGTCGCGCAGCCAGGCCTCGGGCAGGTACTCGCTGGAGTAGCCGTACCCGCCGTGGATCTGCACCGCCAGCGCGTTGGACTCGAAGCCGGCCTCGGCGGGATAGCTCTTCACCACCGGCGTGAGCAGGTCGAGCAGCCGGTGGGCGCGCCTCCGCTCCTCCTCCCCCTCGGCGCGCTCGGCGAGGTCGGCGAGCCGCGCCGCGGCGAGGACCAGCGCCAGCCCGCCCTCGACGATGGCCTTCTGCCGCAGCAGCATCCGCCGCACGTCGGCGTGCTCGACGATGGGCACCTGGGGCCGGGCCGGGTCCTTGGCGCCGAGCGGCCGGCCCTGGGTGCGGGTGCGGGCGTACTCCAGCGCCTCGTGGTAGGCGACCGAGGCGGTGGCCACGCCGTTGCAGCCCACCATGATGCGGGCCTCGTTCATCATCTGGAACATCTGGGCCAGCCCCTGGTTGGGCTCGCCCACCAGCCAGCCGCGGCAGTCCCCCTCCTCGCCGAAGGCCAGCGCCAGGCTGGGCAGCCCCTTCCAGCCGATCTTGTGGATGAGGCCGGTGACCCGGACGTCGTTGGGGACCAGCCGGCCGCCCTCGGGCCGCTCGCGGGGCACGCAGAACAGCGAGATGCCGCGCACGCCCGGGGGCGCCCCCTCGATGCGGGCCAGCACCAGGTGCACCACGTTGCCGCCCAGGTCGTGGTCGCCGCCGGAGATGAAGATCTTGGCGCCGTCGAGGAGCCAGTGGCCCTCCGGCGTGGGCCGGGCCCGGGTGCGCACGTCGGCCAGGCTGGAGCCGGCCTGCGGCTCGGTGAGCGCCATGGTCCCGGTCCACTCGCCGGCGTACATGCGGTCCATGTAGGTGCGCTTCAGCTCCTCGGAGCCGAACGACTCGAGCAGGTGGGCCGCGCCGGTGGTGAGCCCCACGAACCCGGCGGCCGAGAGGTTCCCGGCCATGAGGTAGAGGCTGGCGGCGGCGGCCACGGTGTGGGGGAGCTGCTGCCCGCCGACCTCGGCCGGCCGCGACGCGGCCACCACGCCGAGCGAGGCGAGCTGCGCCTGGATCTCCTTCATCGCCGGGTGCAGCCGCACCCGGCCGTCGCGCAGCGCCGCCGGGGCCTCGTCCATGGGGCGGTAGGCGGGGAAGAGCAGCTCGCGCGCCAGGCGCCGGGCGCTGCGCAGGTAGAGGTCGAAGGTCTCGCGCGAGTGGTCCGCGAACCACGGGAGGCGGCACAGCGCCTCCGCCTCCAGCACCTCGTACAGGAGGAAGTCGACGTCGCGGTCGGAGAGCAGCGGGTTGGCCATGGGGATCCTCGGTGGGGGGGGCCGGGTCGGGGGGGTCAGATGATGCCCTGTTCGCGCAGCCTGTCCACCTCGGCGTGGCCCATGCCCAGGACGCCGGTGAGCACCTCGACGGTGTGCTGGCCCAGGGTGGGCGGCGGCAGCTCCGAGGAGCAGGGCGCGCCGTCGAAGCGGAAGGGGGAGGCCACCAGCGCCTGGCGGCCGGCGGTGGCGTGCTCCAGGGTGAGCCGCATGCCGCGGTGGAGCACCTGCGGCTCCTCGAACACCTGGCGCAGGTCGTTGATGGGGCCGCAGGGGACGCCGGCCCCCTCCAGCGCGCCGATCCAGTCCTCCCGGTCGCGCGTCGCGAGGAGGGCGGCGAGCCGCGGCACCAGCGTCGCGCGGTTCGCCACCCGCGCCGTGTTGGTGGCGTAGCGCGGGTCGCTCGCCAGCTCCGGGCACCCCGCCACCCCGCAGAGGCGGGCGAACTGGCCGTCGTTGCCCACCGCCAGCACCAGGTGGCCGTCGCGGGCGGCGAAGGCCTGGTAGGGCACGATGCTGGGGTGGGCGTTCCCCAGGCGCTGCGGCGGGCGGCCGGTGGCGAGGTAGGCCTGGCCCTGGTTGGCGAGGGTGGCCACCTGGACGTCGAGCAGCGAGAGGTCCACGTGGGTGCCGCGCCCGGTGCGCTCGCGCTCCGCCAGCGCCGCCAGGATGGCGGTGGTGGCGTAGAGGCCGGTGAAGACGTCCACGATGGCGACGCCGACCTTCATCGGCCCGCCGCCGGGCGCGCCGTCCGGCTCGCCGGTGAGGCTCATCAGCCCGCCCATCCCCTGGATGAGGAAGTCGTAGCCGGCGCGGTGGCGGGAGGGGCCGGTCTGCCCGAAGCCGGTGATGGAGCAGTAGACCAGCCCCGGGTTCAGCGCCGACAGGTCGTCGTACCCCAGCCCGTGGCGCGCCAGGTCCCCGACCTTGAAGTTCTCCAGCAGCACGTCGGCGCGCGCCGCCAGCCGGCGGGCCACCGCCTGCCCCTCGGGGCGCGAGACGTCGAGCGTGATGGAGCGCTTCCCGCGGTTGGCGGAGGCGAAGTAGGAGGACTCCCCGGTCTCGGCGCCGTCCGCGCCGCGCAGCCAGGGCGGCCCCCAGCCCCGGGTGTCGTCGCCGGCGCCGGGCCGCTCCACCTTGACGACCTCGGCGCCCAGGTCGGCGAGCGCCTGGCCGGCCCAGGGACCGGCCAGCACGCGGGAGAGGTCGAGCACCTTCAGGTGCCGGAGCGGGGCCGGGGCTGATTCCGCAGTGCGAAAATTCATTTCGGAAATATACCTCGTATGCATTGACAGCGAAACATGGTTCTGCGACGTTCCGGGGCGCATGGCCCCCGCCCGCGCGACCGCCGCCGTCACCGCCGCCGCCCGGCGCCCCGGCGGTCCGGCGGCGCCGGACCGGCAGTTCGTCACCGCGCTGGCCCGGGGGCTGGAGATCCTCCGCAGCTTCGGCCCCGGGGACCGGACCCTCGGCAACCAGGAGCTGTCGCGGCGCACCGGCCTCCCCAAGCCCACCGTCTCCCGCCTCACCCACACCCTGACGAAGCTCGGCTACCTGCGCCGCTCGCGGGCGCTGGACCAGTACGCCCTGGGGGCGGCGGTGCTCTCGCTGGGCTACTCGATGGTGGCGCAGATGGACGCGCGGCGGGTGGCCCGCCCGCTGATGCAGGCGCTGGCCGAGCACACCGGGGCCTCGGTGAACCTGGGGGCCCGCGACCGGCTCAGCATGATCTACATCGACACCTACCGGAACGCCGCCAGCTTCACGGTGCAGCTCGAGTCGGGCTCGCGCATCCCGCTGGCCACCACCTCGATGGGACGCGCCTACCTGGCCGGCCTGCGCGAGCCGGAGCGGCGCGACCTGCTCGACCAGATCCGCAAGGCCGAGGGGCGGGAGTGGCCCCGGGTGAAGAAGGGCATCGACCTGGCGCTCCGGGACTTCGCCGAGCGGGGGCTGTGCTTCTCCCTGGGCGACTGGCGCCCCGAGATCCACGCCGTGGCCGCGCCGCTCCCGCGGCCGGACGACGGCGAGGTGCTGGTGTTCAGCTGCAGCGGGGCCTCCTTCCAGATGGGGCGCGAGAAGCTCCTCGGGGAGGTCGGGCCCCGGCTGCTCAACCTGGTGGGCAACGTGCGCACCGCCATGACCAACCCGTAGGAGGACCGATGGCCTCGAGCGAGATGACCGACTACATGGGCTTCCAGCAGCTCCTCACCGAGGAGGAGCGGATGGTCCGGGCCCAGGCCCGGCAGTTCGTGAACGCCGAGGTGCTGCCCGTCATCGAGGAGCACGCCCAGGCGGCGACCTTCCCGCGCCACCTCATCCCGCGGATGGGCGAGCTGGGCTTCTACGGCCCCAACCTCCCGGCGAAGTACGGCTGCGCCGGCCTCTCCGGCGTCGCCTACGGCCTGCTCATGTACGAGCTGGAGCGCGGCGACTCCGGCATCCGCAGCTTCGCCTCGGTGCAGGGCTCGCTGGTGATGTACCCCATCTTCGCCTACGGCTCGGAGGCGCAGCGCGAGCACTGGCTGCCGAAGCTGGCCCGCGGCGAGAAGATCGGCTGCTTCGGCCTCACCGAGCCCGACTTCGGCTCCAACCCCGGAGGCATGCGCACCCGGGCGGTGCGGGAGCCGGGCGGCAAGTGGCGCATCAACGGCGCCAAGATGTGGATCACCAACGGCAGCCTGGCCGACGTGGCGGTGGTCTGGGCCAAGACCGACGAGGGCATCCGCGGCTTCCTGGTGGAGAAGGGGACGCCGGGCTTCAGCGCCCCGGAGATGAAGGGGAAGTGGTCGCTGCGCGCCTCGGTGACCTCGGAGCTGGTGCTCGAGGACGTGATCGTGGACGAGGAGAGGAGCCTGCTCCCCGGCGTGAAGGGGCTGAAGGGGCCGCTCGGCTGCCTCACCCAGGCCCGCTACGGCATCGCCTGGGGCGTGCTGGGCGCCGCCGAGGCCTGCTACCAGTCGGCGCTGGAGTACGCCAAGGAGCGCATCCAGTTCGACAAGCCCATCGCCGCCACCCAGCTGCAGCAGGAGAAGCTGGCCTGGATGGTCACCGAGCTCACCAAGGGGCAGCTGCTGGCCCTGCAGCTCGGCCGGCTCAAGGACGAGCACAAGGCCACGCCGGCCCAGGTGTCGATGGCCAAGATGAACAACGTGAACGCCGCGCGGGAGATCTGCCTCAGGGCCCGCACCGTCCACGGCGCCAACGGCATCCTCGGCGAGTACCCGGTGATGCGCCACATGGCGAACCTCGAGTCGGTCTACACCTACGAGGGCACCCACGACATGCACCTCCTCATCATCGGCGAGGAGGTCACCGGCCTCTCGGCGTTCCGCGGCTGAGCGGGCGGGGTCGGGGTCGGGGTAGAGGGCCGGGGTCGAGGGTCGAGGTCGCGGGTCGGGGTCGGGGTCGGGGTCGGGGTCGAGGTCGCGGTCGCGGTCGGGGTCGGGGTCGGGGTCGGGGGTCGCGGAGAGGTTCATGGCTCGGCCCCTTCTCCTTCGGGTGAAAGGGGCCTCGCCATGAACCAGACTCCGCTGCCGCTGCTCCCCCACCACAAGCTCGTCGCCTACACCGTCGCCCGCGACCTGGTCGTCGCCGTCCGCGCCGCCTCCATCCGCGGCGCGAACCTTCGCGACCAGGCGCTCCGCGCCGCCCAGTCCGCGGCGCTGAACTGCGCCGAGGGCGCCGGCCGCGTCAGCCGCGCCGACAAGGCCCGCGCCTTCGCCATCGCCCGCGCCGAGGCGGTCGAGGTGGCGGCGGCGGTCGAGATCGCCGCCCTCTGCGGCGAGGCCGCTCCGGAGCACCTCGCTCCGGTGCTCCGCCTCGCCGACCGGCTGGTCGCGCTCCTCACCGGGCTGGTGAGGTGAGGGCGCGCAGCATCCGCTTCACGCGCAGGCCCAGCGCCTGGATGGCGTCGGCGTCGGCCGCCGCCACGGCGCCGAGGCAGGCAGCCAGGTCCACGGCGGCGACGGCCTCGTGCAGGCTGCCGTTGGCGACGGCGAAGGAGCGCCGCCGCAGGCCGGGCGAGTCCGCCGGCAGCGGCTGGCGACGGCGAGGGATCGGGTCGAGGCCGCGGTCGCGGTCGCGGTCGCGGTCGGGGTCGCGGTCGCGGTCGGGGTTGGGGTCGGGATCGAGGTCGACGTCGAGGTCGAGGTCGTCCCGCCGCCCGCTACTGGCAGACCCTGTTCTCGTTCGCGTGGCAGTCGGTGCACCAGCCGCTCACGATCCCGTCCACGTGGGTGGAGGTGTTGGTGATGGCCGTCCCCGCCGCGTTGACGTTCCGGTGGCAGTCGGAGCACTGGTTCCCGCCGTCGTGGCTGAAGTTCGGCGGGTGGCAGCTGTCGTTGGGCACCGGCACGCCCGACCCGTTCACCACGTGGCAGCTGGAGCAGGCGAGCGGGCCCGTCTGCGTCCAGGTCACCGTCGCCGCCAGGTTGCCCTTGGAGTGGGCGTTCACGGTGAAGTTGCCGTGGCAGTAGCTGGCGGCGCAGGAGAGCGTCGCCGGGTTCCAGGTGGCCGCCGCCCCGCCCCGGGTGGCCAGCGGGCCGAAGGAGAGGTCCGCCTTCCCGTTCTCGTGCGTCGCCGTGGCCCCGCCGCCGGCCGGCACCGGGTGGCACTCGGCGCAGGCCACCGGCGCGCCGATGGCGCCGGTCCCGCGGTTCAGGTGGGCGAGGTGCGCGTCCGCGCCGCCGGCGGCGACGGTGAAGGGCGAGGCGTCCCGCGGGGGCGCCGCGGCGGTCTGCGGGTCGGCGCCGGTGACCAGGACCCGGGAGGCGTCGCCGTGGCAGGAGGTGCAGCTCCCGCCGGTGGCGTCGATCACCCCGTTCACGTGCAGCGCCAGGTTGACGGTGGTCGGCGTGTAGCCGGGGTGGCAGCCGCCGCAGTCGGTGGTCGCGGTCATGCCGGCGTGGGTGGTGCCGTCGGGCGGCGGCACGCCGTGGCAGGTGCCGCAGGCGGAGAAGCTGCCGTCCACCCGCGTCCAGACCGGCGTCTTCGCCGAGCCGCCCGTCAGGGTGGCGCCGTGGCAGTAGACGTTGCCGCAGTTGGCCGGCGCCGCGGAGAAGGCGGGCCGGGCGCCGCCGGTCCGCGCCAGCGGGCCGAAGGTCATGTCCACGGTGCCGTTGGCGTGGTTCATCGCGGTGGGCACCACGTGGCACTCGCTGCAGGCGATTCCCGGGGAGTTCGGGCCGGACAGCAGGTGCTTCAGGTGGGCGCCCACCGCCGGCAGGGTCGTGGCGCTCCCGCCGCTGGCGTTGCTCCGGCTGGTCGCGAACGGAGGCGCGGGGGCGATGGAGGCCGGCGTGCGGTTCGGGTCGCCGTGGCAGGTGGTGCAGTTCGCGCCGGTGACGTCCAGGGTGCCGTTCAGGTGCAGGACGCGGTTCACGGTGGTGCTGGTGTAGCCGTCGTGGCAGCTGCCGCAGTCGTCGCGGGCCACGTGGGGCGCGGGTGGCGGGACGCCGTGGCAGGCGCCGCAGGCCGCCTGGGTGCCGTCCACCCGGGTCCAGGCCGGCGCGGTCACGGTGCCGCCGGTGAGCGTGCTCCCGTGGCAGTAGGTCGTGGCGCAGGTGCAGCCGCCCGGGCCGCAGGCGCGCCCCGAGGCCGGCGGGCTCCACACCGGGTGGCTCAGGCCGGTGCGGGCCAGCGGCCCGAAGACCACCTCGACCACGCCGTCGGAGTGCTCGGTGGAGGTCACCGGCGGATGGCACTCGCTGCAGGCCACCGGCGGGGAGAAGGCGCCGCCCAGCAGGTGGGTGAGGTGGGCGCCGACGCCCCGGTCGGCGGGATCGCTGCTGCCGTTGGTCGCGGTGGGCGGGGCCGGCGCCAGCATGGCCGGCGTCCGGCCCGGGTCGCCGTGGCAGGTGGTGCAGGTCCGCGAGCCCACGTTCACGACGCCGTCGATGTGGGTCGCGGGGTTCACCGAGGTCGCGGTGTAGCCGGTGTGGCAGCCGCCGCAGGCGGTGGCCGCCGTCATGCCGGCGTGGGTGGTGCCGTCGGGCGGCGGGATGCCGTGGCAGGCGCCGCAGGCCGCCTGCGTCCCGTCCACCCGGGTCCAGACCGGCGCGGTCACGGCGCCGCCGAGGAGGGTGGCGCCGTGGCAGTAGGTGGCGGCGCAGGAGGGCGCGGCCGGGCTGGACCGGTCGTAGGTGGGCACCGCTCCGCCGGCGGACGCCAGCGGTCCCCAGCTGATGTCCACGACCCGGGACGGGTTGGGGTGGGCGACGAGCGATCCGGGGACCGCGTGGCACTCGGTGCAGGCGATGGGCAGGGCGCGCAGCCGGGTCCCGGTGAGGTGGACCTGGTGGGCGCCGACGCCGGGCGCCGCCACCAGGGTGTCGCCGGCGGAATCGCGCGGCGGCGCCGACGCCAGGGAGGCCGGCAGGCGGGTCCCGGCGGCGTCGCCGTGGCAGCGCGTGCAGGCCGCGCCGCCGATCTCGACGACGCCGTCGATGTGCTGCTCGCCGGCGATGTCCAGCGTGCCGTCGGGGAGCACCGTCCCGGGGTGGCAGCGGCTGCAGTCGGCCAGGTAGGCGGCGGCGTAGGGCGGGCCGGGCGGCACCTGCGGCGGGATGCCGGCGTGGCCCGGCGTCGCCGGCGGGATGCCGTGGCAGGTGCCGCAGGCCACCTGCGAGGCCGGGTCGGACGGGTTCCCCACCACCGCCGTCCAGACCGGCGTGGTGTTGGTCCCGCCGTGCAGCGTGCTCCCGTGGCAGTAGGTGGCGGAGCAGCTCGCCGCCGGAGCCGCGCCCGACGCGACGTGGTGCCACGCCGGGGAGGCGCCGCCGGCGGTGGCCAGGCCGCCGAAGACCACGTCCACCTTCCCGTCGTCGTGGCCCGGGGCCGCGACCGTCATCGGGACCGGGTGGCAGGCGGCGCAGGAGACGGCCTTGCGGAAGGGACCGGATCGGAGGTGGGACTGGTGCGCGCCGACCGCGACGCTGGTCGTGGCGGTGTCTCCGTTGACCGCCCGCGGCGGCGCGGCGTTGCCGGCGCTCCCGTGGCAGCCGGTGCAGGCCGCCGCGGCCGACGCCGACGCGCCGGACGGCCCGCCCGCCCCGGACCTGCCGCCGCAGGCGGAGGCGGCGAGCAGCGCCACGGCGGCGGCGAGGAGGGGAACCGGGCGGCAGCGCATGCGCACCTCGTCCGAGACGGTGGGCCCGCCGCCGGCGAGCGGTGACGAGCAGTGAAGTGAGATCGCCGCACAGCCTAGCGCCACCGCGCGGATGGGACAACGAGTGCTGTGCCATGATCGGGGGACATGTCCCCGGTAAGCAACCAGCGGGAATCACGGGCGAATTACCGAGGGCCGACACGGCCCTCCGGCCGCACACACGCCGGAATCACGGGCGAAAATCGCGCGATTACGACCCATCGGGCCGCGCGCGCCGGGCCGCCTCAGCCGAAGCGCGGCCGGAGCCGCGCCGCGTACCCCTCCGGCGCCTCGGTGTGGGCGTCGTCGCCCAGGAACAGCGGGGCGAACCAGGTCTCGTAGTTCGAGTAGCTCGCCCGCATCGCCGGGCGCGAGCAGATCCTGACTTGCAGCGCGAGGTCCTCCGCCCGGCCCGGCGCCGCGGCGGAGAGGAAGGCCATGGTGAAGGGGCTGGTGCCGCTCTCCTCGTAGAAGGAGACGACGCGGGAGATCCCGGCCGCGAAGCCCTCGGCGCCGGCGTCGTCCAGCTCGGCGAGGCTCCCCACCTCCGGGAGCAGGCCCCAGACCTCCTTCTGCCGGGCCGGCGCGAAGGCGGCCACCCACTCCACCGGGCCGGTGCGCCCCAGCCAGCGCTCGCCGCGCCGCCGCTCCTCGGCGAGCAGGGCGCGCCAGTAGCCGGTCCCGTGCCGGGCGCGGAAGGCGGCCCCGGCGGCGGCGAGCCGCTCCACGCCGGCGTAGGGCACGGCGCGCACGTGCACCTGGAAGTGCGGGTGCGGGACGCCCGAGCCGCCCGGCGGCAGGAAGTTCATGCCGGCGACGTGGTGGACCAGCGCCGGGTCGGACCGGCGCGCGCGGCGCACCAGCTCCACCGCGGCGCGCACCGCGCTCGCGAGCGCGGCCGGGTCGATGCGAGAGGGGGAGAGGGTGTGCCCCTCACGGTCGATGATCACCACCGCGTCCAGGCCGGCCTTGGAGAAGAGGTTGGGCATGGCCAGAGAGCGCCCGACGCGGAGCTGCCCCTCGGGGAGGAAGGAGGGGAGGAATCGCGTGCCCTTCTCGGCGGCGCCGCAGAAGGGGCAGCCGGCCCGGGACCGCTCCTCCAGGTCGCGGATCAGCGCCTCGTCCTGCACCCCGAGGAAGATCTTCGCCTTCTCGCCCAGCGCCGCGTTCACCGACGCCACCGTGCCGGTGAGCGGATCGCGGCGGTGCTCGATGCGCTGCTCCGCCTCGTTCCCGGAGGGATCCAGCAGCCGGACGCGCTCGGGGACGACCTCGAAGTCGATCATGGGGCTCCTCGGTGGAAGCGGGTCAGGGAAGGATCTCCAGGACCCAGGTCCGGAGCAAGGGGCGGTCCTCGATCTCCACCGACGAGGGCACCTGGTACTCGGCCAGGTCGGCGGTGCCTTCCTGCGGCGAGTAGATGCGCCCCGGGTCGCCAGCCAGCACCCGGACGCCGCGCGCCGCGAGGCGGCGGAACCAGGCGAGCGACTCGCGCCCCAGCACCCGCTCGTAGAAGACGTCGCCGGCGAGCAGCAGCTCCACCCCCTCGGCCGGGTCGCCCAGGGCGTTGCCGATGCGCACCTCCAGCGCGACGCCGTTCATCGCGGCGTTCAGCGGGATGACGGCGGCGCAGAAGGGGTCGAGGTCGGCGGCGACCACGGCGGCGGCGCCGGAGAGCGCCGCGGCGATGGCCACCAGCCCGCTCCCCGAGGCGAAGTCGAGCACCCGCCGGCCGCGCACCGCCTCCGGGTGGTCGAGCAGCCAGCGGGCCAGGGCCTGTCCGCCGGCCCAGGGGAATGCCCAGTAGGGCGAGTCGTCCCAGTTGCCCAGCTCCGCGGCGGTGGCGTGCCACAGCGGGGTCAGCGCCGTCGCCTGCCAGGTGCGGATCTCCGGGGCGAGGGGGACGGGGGCGGGCGCGCAGCGCGCGCGGACGAAGGCCGTCAGCTCCTCGGGTGTGCGGGGGGTGGCCACCGGGCATGGAGCGCCCGGCGGGGCGCCGCTGTCAACGGCCGGGCCACCGCAGCGCCGCCGCCGCGCTCCCCGGAGCGCTCACCCCCTCGGGGGGGTGGGGGGCCCGCTGTGGCCCGCCGGGCCGGCCTTTGCTACACGAAGACCATGCCCACCGCAGGCATCCTGCTCGCCGCCGGCGCCGCGACGCGGATGGGCTCGAACAAGCTGCTGCTCGCGGTCGAGGGAGAGAGCCTGCTGCGGCGGGCGGCCCGCACCGGCCTGGAGGCGGGGCTCGACCCGCTGCTGGTGGTCCTGGGCCACGAGGCGGAGCGGGCCGAGGCCGAGCTGCGCGGCCTGGCCTGCCGGCCGGTGCGCAACCCGGCCCACGCCCGCGGCATGAACGCCTCCCTCTCCGCCGGGATCGAGGCGGTGCCCGCGGACCGTCCGGCGGCGGTGGTCCTGCTCGCCGACATGCCGCTCGTCACCGCGGCGACGATCCGGGCGGTCGAGGCGCGCTGGCGGGAGACCGGCGCGCCGGTGGTCACCGCCCGCTACGGCGGGGTGGCGGCGCCGCCGACCCTGTACGCGCGATCGCTCTTCGGCGAGCTGACCGGCGGCGAGGGGGAGGGGCGGGGGCGGGCGGTGGTGCGACGGCACGCCGACCGGGCCGCGTACGTCGAGCTGCCGGCCGCGGCGCTGGCCGACGTGGACGTGGCCGAGGACTGGGAGCGGGCCCGGGCCGGGCTCGCCGGAGGAGCGCGATGAGCGAAGGCGACGAGGTGCTGGACCAGGCCCAGGCCTGGAGCGACGCCGGGCTGGGCGTGGCGCTGGCCACCGTCACCAGCACCTGGGGCTCGGCCCTGCGGCCGGCCGGCAGCCAGCTGGCGGTGAACGACCAGGGGGCCTTCGCCGGCTCGGTCTCGGGCGGTTGCGTCGAGGCGGCGGTGGTGCTGGAGGCGCTCGAGACCATCCGCGACGGCAAGCCCCGGCGGCTGAAGTACGGCGTCTCCGACGAGAAGGCCTGGGAGGTGGGCATGGCCTGCGGCGGGACCATCGCCATCTACGTGGAGAAGGTCGAGTGAGGCGGGAGCTGCTGGCGGGCCTCCGGGCCGACCGGGCGGCGAAGCGCCCGGTGGTGGTCGCCACCGACCTGGCGGGCGGCGAGGTGCGGCTGCTCCACCCCTTCGAGGCCGGCGAGCCGGCCGGCGCGCTGCTCCGGGCGGCGCGCGGGGCGGCGGAGAGGGACCGCTCCGAGGTCGCCGAGGTGGAGGGGCGAGAGTGGTTCCTGCGCGTCTTCAACCCGCCGGTGCGGGTGGTGATCGTGGGGGCGGTCCACGTCGCCCAGGCGCTCGGCCCCATGTGCCGGCTCTGCGGCTTCGACGTCCACGTGGTGGATCCGCGCCGCTCCTTCGCCACCGCCGAGCGCTTCCCCGGGCAGGCGCTCTCCACCGAGTGGCCCGACGAGGCCCTGGCGAGGCTCCACCCCGACCGGCGCACCGCGGTGGTCACCATGACCCACGATCCCAAGATCGACGACCCGGGGCTGGTGGCGGCGCTGCGCTCGCCCGCCTTCTACGTCGGCGCGCTCGGCAGCAAGAAGACCCAGGCGGCCCGCCGGGAGCGGCTGCGCCGGCAGGGGATCGCCGACGCCGAGCTCGATCGCATCCACGGGCCGGTGGGGCTGGCGCTGGGCGCGGTCTCCCCCGGCGAGATCGCCGTCTCCATCCTGGCCCAGCTGGTGGGCCGGCTGCGGCGGCCCGAAGGCGCCCCCGCGCCGTGAGCGGCGACGACGTCTACCAGGAGGAGCTGCTCCGGGTGGCGCGGGAGGCGGCCGGCGCCGGCCGGCTCGCGCCGCCGGCCTCGACCGCCGAGCGGGACAACCCGCTGTGCGGCGACCGGGTGGCCTTCGACGTGCGGCTGGAGGCGGGGCGCATCGCCGCCCTGGCCCACCGGGTGCGCGGCTGCCTGGTCTGCCAGGCCTCGGCCGCCTTCCTGTCCCGGGCGGCGGCCGGGGCCGGCGCGGCCGAACTGCGGGCCGGCCGGGACCAGGTGGCGGCGCTGCTCTCCGCCGGCGCGCCGGTGCCGGCGGGGCGCTGGAGCGGGGCGGCGCTCTTCGCGCCGGTGGGTCCGGTGCGGAGCCGCCACGGCTGCGTGCTGCTCCCCTTCGACACGCTGGCCGAGGCGGTGGCCGGCTGGAGAGGCTGACATGGCGACGCGGATCGAGGAGCGCTTCACGGTGCGGGCCCCGCCCCAGGCGGTCTGGGAGTTCCTGGTGGACCCGCGGCGGGTGGTCACCTGCCTGCCGGGCGCGGAGCTCACCGAGGTGGTGGACGAGCACACCTTCCTGGGCGCGGTGAAGGTGAAGGTCGGGCCGGTGACCGTGGCCTACAAGGGCAAGGTGCTGCTCGGGGAGCGGGACGACGCCACCCGGACGGTGCGGATGACCGGCGAGGGGCGGGAGAGCGGCGGCGCCGGCGCGGCCCGGATGACCATGGAGAGCCGGGTGGTGGAGGCGCCGGGGGGCGCCGAGGTGTCGGTCCGCTCCGACGTGGACGTCGCCGGCCGCCTGGTGCAGCTCGGGCGCGGGATGATCGAGCAGGTCTCGCACCAGCTCTTCGCGCAGTTCGCCGGGAACGTGCGGGCGGCGCTTGAGGCCGCGCCGGCGGGGGAGGGCGCCCCGGCCGCCGCGCCGGCGCCGCCGCGGGCGGTGGCGATCCTGCCGCTCCTCCTCAGGGCGCTGTGGGCGTGGCTGAAGGCGCTGCTGGGCGGGCGCCCCGGCGCTCCCGGCGGACCGGCGGCGCGCTGAGCGCCCGGGCCAGCGCCTCCAGCGACGCCAGGTCGTGCACCGGACGGAAGTCGTCCACCTCGGGCAGCAGGGCCCGGATGCCGGCGGCGCGCGGCTCGAAGCCGTTGAAGCGGAGCAGCGGGTTCAGCCACACCAGGCGGCGGCAGGATCGGCGCAGCCGGGCCGCCTCCTCGGCGATCCCCCGGCCGTCCTCCCGGTCGAGGCCGTCGGTGAAGAGCACCACCACCGCCCCCTGGCCGAGCAGCCGGCGGGCCCAGCGGAGGTTGAACTCGCGCAGGCAGGCGCCGAGGCGCGTGCCCCCATCCCAGTCGGAGACGGCGCGCCCCACCGCGGCGAGGGCCTGGTCCACGTCGCGGTGGCGCAGGTGGCGGGTCACCGGGGTGAGCCGGGTGCCGAAGGTGAAGGCGTGGACCCGCTCGCGCCCGGCCCCCAGCGCGTGCAGGAAGCGCAGCAGCATCCGGGAGTAGCGGGCCATCGAGCCGGAGACGTCGCAGAGCGCCACCACCGCCGGCGGGCGGGTCGCCGGCGAGCGCCAGCGCAGCGCCAGGGCGCCGGGGCCGCCCCGCAGGCTGGCGCGGAGCGTGGCCCGGGCGTCGAGCCGG
>JAKAEO010000055.1 GCA_021818285.1 Myxococcales bacterium | reverse complement strand
GCCCACGCCGACGTAGAGCGCCGCGATGGGCAGGAGGATCACCACGCCCCTGGTGATCAGGCGCTTCCAGGGCCTCCACGGGCTCAGGAGGTAGATGGCCAGGAAGGACGTCGCCAGGACGACCCACGCCAGGCGGCGGCCGTTCTCGACCACGCCCAGGAGGAGGAGCGGCCCGAGGACGGCCGCGTCCAGCAGGCGCCGCCGATCGGGGCGCTCCATCGGCCGGGCGAGGAGGATGACGAGGGCGACGGTGAAGAGCGCCGAGTCGCCGTGGCTGGTCGCGTAGGACAGCTCACCGCCGGTCGCGGCCGGCGCGACGACCTGCTGGACCCAGACGGCCATCAGCGCCTTGACCGAGGCGGCGAAGAGGACGATCCGCGCCAGGAGCCCGTGATCGCGCGGCCCGCGGAACGCGACGTGCCCGAGCAGGAAGAAGAGCAGCACGTGCAGGTTGTTCCGGAGCTTCCAAGCGGCGGGGCCGGTGCCCCTCGCCAGCCCGTTCGCCTCGGCGTACGCCAGGCCCACCAGGAACAGCAGCGCCAGGTCCCGCGCGGCGCCGGCGGTGGCGACGCGGCCGTCGTCGTCGACGGCCGAGGCCGTCGCCCGGCGGTAGCCCCAGACGGCCAGGAGCAGGAGGATCGCCACCTCGAACCCGTTCACGGCCAGGCCCGGGACGATCCGGTCGAGGTTGTCCCGCAGGAGATCGCCCAGGCCCACGAACGGGGTGTGCCAGATGCCGGCCGCGTCGGTGGACACGTCGACGGTGAGGAGCACGGCGACGAGGGCGCCCGCCGACCAGCGCAGCGGGACCCTGGTCACCAGGTAGAGCCCGGTCCCCAGGGCGATGGGCAGCGCCGCGAGGAGGGCGTACCGCCCCTGGAGGACGTTCGCGGCCGCGGTCGCGACGCCGGCCAGGCCGATGAGGGCCGCGGTGCCGAGCCGGCCCGCGGCGGGCGGGTCGAGATCGGCGGCCGACCTCATTGCCGGATGCCGCCGACCACCGGCACGCCGGCCTGCCGCTCGACCTGCCAGGGCTCGACGACGCGGCCCCCGCGGAGATCCAGGACCGTCGAGGCGAAGAGCGCGAACAGCACGCCGCCGAGCAGCCCCCCGAAGACGATCGACACGGGGCTCGGCCTGATCGGGCCCTTGGGCATCTGCGGGGGGCTGACCACGATGTAGCGGTACTTGAACGCCGCCTCGGCGGTGTCCATCTCGACGCGCGCCGCGTCGATGCGATCCAGCAGCGTCGTGTGCTGCCGCAGGAGGAGCCGGAGCTGGGTCCGCTCGAACTCGAGGCGCGGGTCCTCGTCCGCCAGCCGGAGGCGGGCCTCCACCAGCTCGGCGTTGACCTGGTTGACCGCGGTCGGGACCGCGTCCAGGCGGGCGGCCGAGTCGGCGCGTCCGCCGCGGCGCTCGATCTGGGCCGAGAGGTCCTTCACCTCCGCGCGCAGGGCGTCGAGCTGCGGCGAGGGCTGGTTGAGGCTCTCGATGCTCTGCCGCGTGCTGAGGACGGTGGGGTGCTGGGGGGCGTAGACGGTGAGCTGCTGGACGAGCTGCGCCTGGAGATCGGAGAGCCGGCGCTGCCGGAAGTCCTCGAGGTCGGCCAGGGCGCGGCGCCGGGCCGCCAGCTGGCCCTCGAGGCGGGCGAGCTCCTCGCCGTGCCCCTCGGCGGGACGGGGCAGCACGGGCCGCGAAGGCGCGACCCGCACCCGGAGGGCGCGCGCCTTCTCCTCCAGGTTCTTGCTGGTCTGCGCGATCTCCTGCCGGATGCGGGCGTCGTGCCCCTGCAGGATCGCGATGGTCTCGCCCACCATGTTGATCTCGGAGGCGTGGCGCGCCTCGATGAAGCTCTGCATGGCCGCGGCGACCATCTGGTAGGTGAGCTCGGGATCGGACCACTCCAGCTCGATGGTCACCGTCCCCTCGGCCGGGTTGGCGGTGACCTGGAGGCGCTGCTCGAGGCCGTCGACGACCGCGTCGAGCCGGTCCTCGGCGTCGAGCTCGTGCCCGCGGAGCCTGGCGAACACCCAGTGCGCCGCCCGGACCGCCGGGGCCCGCGACTGCATGTAGCGCTCCACGAAGTCGGTCTGCTTGCAGAGCGCGATGAGGTTGTCGCGCCGGCGGACCACCTCGCGGGCGGCCCGCGTCGGCAGATCCCCCTCGCGGTTCAGCCCGGGGTTCGACAGCGAGCCCATGAGCGGGTTGCGCTGCGCGAGCAGCGTCGCCTGCACCTGGTAGCGGTAGGGGATGAGCTTGAGCGACACCACGCCGAGGCCGGCGATCGCCAGGAAGCAGGCCGCCGCCACCCACGGGTGCCTCCGCGGCGCGCGGAGCACGAAGCCCAGCCAGTGCCGGGCCAGGGCGTAGTCGAAGAGATCGGCGCCCTCCGAGGACGCCGCCGGCTGCCGTTGCTGCGTGCCGTTGGTCACGAGCCGCTCGCCCTCCCGTCGTCACCAGTCCGGCGGGACGTACCACGTGGTGTGGACGAGCGTCACGTACGCGACGTAGAGCGCGATGAACGCGAAGAGGAAGACCACGGTCCGGGCCAGCCCGCGCCGGGCGACCGGATCGCGGGCGAACGCTGCCGGCGCGACGACCGTGGCGACGAGGATCGACAGCATCGCGAGCTTGTCCACCACGGCCTCCCGCGGCCTTCGCGTTCCAGGCGCGATCCATAGCATGGTTCAGCGCCCCCGGCTGTCCCGTGGGTCGTGGCCATCGGGCGGGAGCCCGGGCCGGACCGGCCCGCCGCGCGCCAGCCACCGGGCGAGGTGGAGCGAGTAGAGCGCGACCGCCTGCCACGGCATTCCCATCTCGTTGGTGGACCAGCTGTCGTTGTCGGCGTAGCGCCCGTCGATCGGGGTGGTCGCGTCCCGGGGCATGGCCGGATCGCCCCAGTAGCCCCAGATCGGGAACGGCCGCGCCGCCGGCCAGGAGCGGTCGGCCGGCTCCGGCGCCCGGTTCGGCCCCCCGGCGATCATGCCGGGGAAGTCGTGCGGCGTGGCGTCGAGCGTCCGGAGCCAGTGGTGGAAGGCCCAGGACGTCGCGTGGCTGGTGCCGTCGAGCCCGGTCACGTAGCAGAGCTGCAGGAGGTTGCGGCCGAGGACGTAGTCCACGTTGGCGAGCGCCTGGCGGCAGTCGTCCGGGCGGCCCGGGTCCCCGAGGCACCCCCAGGCGCCGTACGTCGCGGTGCGGTGGAAGGCGTCGCCGATCGACCCCCAGGCGTAGTCGCCGGCCCATTCGAAGGGATGGCGCCGGCCGTCGGCGGCCGCCTCGTCCGCCAGGGCGAGCATCCGGCGGCGCAGGGCGCGCCTCCGCGCCGGGTCCCCGCCCGCGGCCCGCAGGTAGAGCCGCGCCGCGTACCCGCTCATGTGGTTGGCGTCGGGGACGCGGCCGAGCTCCTCCTCGTTCCGCGCGAAGTCCTCCCGGTACCGGCGCTCGCCCGTCGCGAGGAGCATCCCCGCCGCGGCGTACATCCGGACCTGGCGCCCGGCCACGGGGTCGCCGTCGCGGCGGTTCGCCGGGCAGGTCGGCCCGTCGGTGCTCTCGCCGGCGTGCGCCCGCAGGTAGCGGTATCCCTCCCGGGCCGCCTCGAGGCAGCGGCGCGCGAAGGCGCCGTCGAAGCGCCGGAACACGGCCGCGCCGTACGCCAGGGAGCCCACGGCCCGGGCGGTGGCCATGGTGCCGACCTCCCCGTTCCGGTAGCGCGGGACGCCCTCCGGCGTGTTGGTCCCGTACGGCCCGTACCCTTCCTGGCAGGTGGTGTTGCGGAAGCCCCCGGAGGCCTCCTGCACCGACAGCAGCCACTCCAGCCCCCAGCGCGCCTCGTCGAGGAGGTCGGGGACGCCGTTCCCCGACTCGGGGATGTTCGTGTCGTCGGCCGCCGGCGCGAAGTCCTGGTAGGTCTCGAGCAGCCAGAAGACCGCGACGTTGACCGAGCCGCTGTACACGCTGAGGTCGCCCGCGTCGTGCCAGCCCTCGACGACGCCGGGCGGCGCCCTGCCGGCGTCGCTGGGGTGGACCCAGGGCCCCTCGGCGTAGGGCCGCGCGACGGCCGTGAAGGCGCGCTGGTAGTAGAAGGACCGCTGCACCGCCCGGATCGGGCCGTCGAAGACGTCGGCCCCCACGGAGAAGGGGTGGCTGGAGAGGCCGTCGTCGGCGACGATCCGGTACCGGCCCGGCGCGCGCAGCGCCGTGAAGTCCCCGATCCAGACGGTGTGGAGGTCTCCCAGGAGGTCGGTCCCGACCGCCCGCTCGGGCGCCCCGCCCTGGAACGCGACCGCGCCGTCCGCCTCGCGCAGCACGCGGAACGAGCCGAAGCGCGCCGGGGAGGTGAACCGCTTGGGCAGCCCGGGCCCGTAGCCGACCTGCGACGCCGCCAGGTGCCCGAAGGCCGGCGCCTCGCGGCGCGCCGCGGCGCGCCGGCGCCGGGGCCACCACTCCAGGCCCCGCCTCACCGCGCCCTCGATCCGCTGGAGCACCCCGCCGGTCGCGGGGGGAGCCGGCGCCGGGGCCGGGCCCGCCGCGAGCAGGAGGGAGGCGACGAGCACCCGCATGACGGTCAGGCGGGCCGCCCGGAGCGGGCCAGGATCTCGCGGTAGAAGCGCTCGAGCGCCTCGGCCGCCACCTCCCAGGAGTACCGGCGCTCCACGAGGCCGCGCGCTTCCGCCCCCATGCGCGCGGCGAGCCCGCGATCGTCCAGGACCCTGGCCAGCGCGGCGGCCAGCGCCTCGGGCCCGTCGGCCAGCAGCAGGTCCCGCTCGTGCACGGCCTCGATGCCCTCCGCGCCCAGCCGCGTGGAGACGATGGCCTTGGCCATGGCCATGGACTCGAGGATCTTGAGCCGCGTGCCGCCGCCGATGCGGAGCGGCACGACGACGGCGCCCGCCCGCGCCAGGTGGGGACGGACGTCCTCCACCAGCCCGGAGATCTCGACGCGCGGCCCCTGGAACGCGCGCACCTCGGGCGGGGGCCCGGCGCCGACGATCTGGAGCCGGGCCCCGGGATGGCGCGCCGCCAGCAGGGGCCAGGCCTCGCGCAGGAAGTGGAGCACGCCGTCGTGGTTGGGGAAGTAGTCGAAGGTGCCGAAGAACAGCACGGTGCGGCCGTCGGACGGGGGATCCCCGGGGCGGGGCCGGAAGAAGTCCACGTCGACCGCGTTGGGGATCACCCGCGATCGCACCGCGGGGACCAGGGCCCGGGCCCGGCCCTCGTCGGGAGAGGAGGTGAACATCACCCCGTCGAAGCTCCGCCAGGCGGCGACCTCCTCGCGGCGGACCTTGCGCCAGTCGACCGAGTTGTACAGGTGCCGGACCAGGCCGCGCCCGGCGCCGGTCATCTGCCGGACCAGGTCGAACTCCACGTTGTGCTCGTCCAGGACCAGCCGGGGGAGCGGCTCGCCGGGCGGCGCCTGCCGGAGCCCGTAGTGCGACAGGAACGGGAACTCCACGTGGACGATGTCGTGACGGTGCCGGCGCAGGAGCGCGTCGACGACCCGCTGGAGCTCCGGCAGCGTGTAGAAGCGCCGCTCGAAGCTGTGGCGGGAGAGCAGGGAGCGGAGCTGGACCACGCGCTTGGGCAGGCCCGACCCGGGGCGCGAGGCGACCACGATCGCCTCGGCGCCGAGCTCCCGCATCCCCTGCTCGGCGGCGACGGCGTCCATGGACGGCGGGACCAGCGACACCGCGGTCAGGTGGTGACGCCTGCCCAGCGCCCGCATCAGGCCCTGGATGCGCCGCTGCGCGCCGAAGGTCGCGGGGCTGGGCGGGAAGAGCGTGAGGAGGAGGAGGCGCAGCCGCTCGGCGCTCATGCCCGCGCCTCTAGCACGCCGGATCGCGCCGTGTCGACGGCGTGAGCCGCTCCGGCCGCGGTCACACGGCTCCGCGTCACTCGATCGCAGGCCACGGCGAGGGGCGTGGCCGCGGGTGACCTGATCGCGTGACTTGCCGCCCGGCCCGTGGTTTCAATCATTCCCCGATGATGATCGCACGCCGGGCGGATCTCCGCCGAACGCCCCGGCCGGCCACGGCCCCCCCCTCCCCCTCCCCGCTCCCCGGCCACGCCTGAGCCATGTGCGGCATCGCGGGGATCGTCGGGCGGATCGAGGAGCACCGCGGCACGGTCCGGCGGATGAACGACGCCATGGCCCACCGCGGCCCGGACGCCGAGGGCGTGTGGGAGTCGCCCGCGGACGCCAGGGGCCTGGGCGTGCTCCTGGGCCACCGCCGGCTCTCCATCCTCGATCTCTCGCCGGCCGGTGCCCAGCCCATGGTGGACCCGGCGACCGGCGACGCCGTCGCCTTCAACGGCGAGATCTACAACTACGTGGAGCTCCGCGACCGCCTGAAGGCCTCCGGGCAGGCCGTCCGCTCGACGGGCGACACCGAGGTCCTGCTCCGCGCGCTGGCCGTCCACGGCGCCGGCGCCGTCGCCGGGCTCCGGGGGATGTTCGCGTTCGCCTTTTGGGACGCGGCCCGGCGGGAGCTGCTCCTGGCCCGCGACCCGCTGGGGATCAAGCCGCTGTACGTCGCGCGCAACGCCGACCCGGACGGCAGCTGGTCGCTCGCCTTCGCCTCCGAGCTCCGCGCCCTCCTGGCCTCGGGGCTCCTGGGCACGCCGCGCCTCCGGCCGCAGGCGGTCGCCTCCGTCGCCTGGAACGGCTTCGTGGTGGGACCGGGGACGGCCGTGGAGGGGGTGGAGCAGCTCCCGCCCGGGCGGTGGCGCCTGCACGACACGGCCGGCCGCGAGCTGCGCGCGTGCGACTACTGGAGCCCGCCGCCCCCCGGCGAGGGGCCCGTGGCCAACGAGGCCGAGCTGGCGCGCGTGCTGGAGGACGGGCTGCGGCTCCACCTCGCCAGCGACGTGCCGCTCGCGGTCTTCCTCTCCGGGGGCGTCGACTCGTCGGCCGTCGCGAACCTGGCGCGGAAGGCCTCCGGCGCGCCGGTCCACACCTTCACCCTGGCCTTCGAGGAGGCGCAGTTCAACGAGGGAGGGCACGCCCGCCGCATCGCCGAGGCCATCGGGACCGAGCACCGGGAGCTGGTGCTCACCGAGGGGGCGTTCGTCGACGGCCTGGAGGCGGCCCTCGACGGCCTCGATCAGCCGACCTTCGACGGGCTGAACGCCTACTACATGTCGCGCGCGGTCCGCGCGGCGGGCTTCACCGTCGCCCTGGTCGGCACCGGGGGCGACGAGCTGTTCGGCGGCTACACCACCTTCCGGGACCTGCCGGTCCTCCAGCGCTGGAGCGCTCGCCTCCGGGGCGTGCCGCGCGGCGCGCTCGTCCGGGCGGCCCGCGCGGCGGCGTGGGCCCTGCAGCCGTCCGCCGGCGCCGTGGCGCCGCAGACGCGCTGGGCCAAGCTCCCGGAGATGGTGCGGCGCGACGGGGAGCTGCTCGGGCTCTACCAGCTCGCCTACGCGCTCTTCCTGCCGGGCTTCCACCGGGACCTGCTCGACGCCGGCCAGGACGCCACGCTGGTCGACGGCCTCCCGCCCGAGCTGCGGGAGCGCCTGCTGCGGGAGACGCGCGGCCGGTCGCCCCTCGCGGCGATCAGCGTCCTGGAGCAGCGGCTGTTCCTGGGAGAGCGGCTCCTCCGCGACAACGACGCCGCCAGCATGGCCGTGTCCATCGAGCAGCGGCTCCCGCTGGTCGATCAGCTGCTCTTCGAGTGCGCGGGCCGGCTGCCCGACGGCCCGCGGTACCGGCCCCTGGGGCGGAAGGCGCTGCTGCGCCGCGTCGGCCTGCGGGGCCTCGATCCGGCGCTCTTCGACCGGCCCAAGAGCGGGTTCGTGCTCCCGTACGAGCGCTGGATCCGGCTCGGCCTGGCCGGGGAGGTGGACCGCACGCTCGGCGACCCGCAGGCGGTGCGGGCCGTCGGGCTGGATCCGGCCGCGGTCCGGAGGCTCTGGGGCGCCTTCCGGGACGGCGCGCCCGGCCTCTACTGGTCGCGGATCTGGGCCCTGTACGTCCTGGTCCGCTGGTGCCACCGCCACGGGGTGTTCCGATGAGCTCGCGCCGCTACTGCCTGGTGACCCCCTGCCGCGACGAGGCCGCGTACGCCCGGCGCACGCTCGACGCCGTCGCCGCGCAGTCGGAGCCGCCCGCGCTCTGGGTCATCGTGGACGACGGATCGACCGACGCCACGCCCCGGATCCTGGAGGAGTACGCGGCCCGCCTCCCCTGGGTCCGCGTGGTTCGCCGGCCCGACCGCGGCGACCGCAAGCTCGGCGGCGGCGTCATCGACGCGTTCTACTCGGGGTACGACACCGTCGATCCGTCCGCCTTCGACTACGTCTGCAAGCTCGACCTCGACCTGGACCTCCCGCCCCGCTACTTCGCGCTCCTCATGGACCGCATGGAGGCCGAGCCGCGCCTCGGGACCTGCTCGGGCAAGGCCTACTTCCGGGGGGACGCGCCGGCGGCGCGCGACGCGCTCCCGCTGCGGGACACCTCCGGGTACGTGTCCGAGGCGCTGGGGGACGACAACTCCGCCGGGATGATCAAGTTCTACCGGCGCCGCTGCTTCGAGCAGATCGGCGGATTCGTGCGCGAGCTGATGTGGGACGGGATCGACGGCCACCGCTGCCGGCAGCGGGGCTGGATCGCCGCCTCCTGGGACGACCCCGAGCTGCGCTTCGTGCACCTGCGGCCCATGGGCACCAGCCACAGGAACTGGTGGACGGGCCGGGTGCGGCACGGCTTCGGCCAGTACTTCATGGGGACGACGCCGGCCTACATGCTGGCCTCCGCCGCCTTCCGCATGACCCGCCCGCCGCGCGTCGTCGGCGGCCTGGCCATGTTGCACGGGTACTTCAAGAGCCTGCTGCAGGGCCGGCCCCGCTACGGGGACGCCGCCTTCCGCAGGTTCCTGCGGCGTTACCAGTGGTCGGTGCTCCTGCGCGGCAAGGCACGCGCCCTCGCCGCGCTCGACCGGCGCCAGCGCGCCTGCTGGGACCCGGAGCGGCCGTGAGGCGCCCGGCACGAGGCGCCGGCGCGCGCGCCCCCCGCCGGGGCCGCCGGCCTTGCCGGGCGGGGGCACTTTGGTAGCATCGCGCGAGATGACCGACGGTCACCGCACCGGCTCCTCCAGGCCGCCGCGCATCCTGCTGATCGCGGAGCTCGCCAACCCGGACTGGTCGAGCGCGCCGCTGGTCGCCTGGTCCCTCTTCGAGGCCCTCTCCCGGCGCGCCGACGTCCACCTGGTCACGCACGTCCGCAACCGGGAGAACATCGCCAGGACCGGGCTGCCGCCGGAGCGCTTCACCATCCTCGACAACCGGTCCGTGGAGCGCCCGGCGCTGGCCGTGGCCAACGCCCTGCGCGGCACCAGCGACCCGGGCGGGCGCGGCCAGACGATCGTCACCGCCTTCGCCACGCTGGCCTACTACCGCTTCGAGCAGCTGCTCTGGAAGCGCCTCGGCGACCGGATCCGCCGGGGCGAGTTCGACGTGGTGCACCGGCTCACCCCGCTCAACGCCACCGTGCCGAGCATCCTCGCGCCCCGGTGCCGCCGGGCCGGCGTCCCCTTCGTGATCGGCCCGCTCCAGGGTGGGCTCCCCTGGCCCCGGCAGTTCACCCGGGAGCGGCGCCGCGAGGGCGAATGGCTCGGCCACGTCCGGAACCTGCACCGGCTCATGCCCGGCTACGCCTCGACCCGTCGCGACGCGGCGGCGATCATCGTCGGCTCGCGCAACGCCCTGAGCCAGATCGCCGATCGGTACCGGGCGAAGTGCGTCTACATCCCGGAGAACGCCGTCGCGCCGGAGCGCTTCGGCGGCGGCGCCTCCGGGCCGGTGACCCTGCCGCTGCGGGTGGCCTTCGTCGGCCGGATGGTCCCCTGCAAGATGGCGGAGCTGCTGCTGGAGGCGGCCCTGCCGCTGATCCGGCGGGGCCAGGTCGAGCTGGACTACATCGGAGACGGGCCCGAGCTTCCGCAGGTCAGGGCCAGGGCCGCGGCCGAGGGCGTCGACGGCGCCGTCTCGTTCGCCGGGTGGCTCCGGCACCCCGCGCTCCAGGAGCGCCTGGCGCGCGCCCACGTCTTCGGCTTCCCGAGCATCCACGAGTTCGGCGGGGCGGTGGTCCTGGAGGCCATGGCGACCGGCCTCGTCCCCGTCGTGGTGGACTACGGCGGCCCCCCGGAGCTCGTCAGCCCGGCCACCGGCTTCGCGGTCCCGATGGGCCTGCGCGAGGAGCTGATCGCCGGCCTGCGCGCGGTCCTGGAGCGGCTGCTGGCGGCGCCGGAGACCATCCGCCCCATGGGCGAGCGGGCGCGGGCACGGGTGTTGCGGAGCTTCACCTGGGACGCCAAGGCGGCCCAGGTCCTGGACGTGTACCGCTGGGTCACGGGACGCGGCGACAAGCCGGACTTCGGGATGCCCTTCCCCGACGAGGAACGCGGATGAGCAAGCCGAGCGAGCCGTTCATGACCCCCGCGGGAGTCCCGCGCGACCACCAGTTCCTCTGGCTCTCCCTCATCGGGGAGGCCTGGCGGTCCCTGGCCGTCGTCGCCGTGGACACCAACACCTCCACCTGGGAGCTGGCCTCGGCCCTCGACAAGATCGCGGCCCGGTACGACCTCGGCTCCTTCAAGGTCATCGACGCGGAGAGCCCGTCCACCGCCACCGGGGAGGCGCTGGCGGAGGACCTGAAGTCCTCCGTCGCCCAGGGCGTCCGGACCGTCGCCGCGGTCGGCTGGCTCCTGGACGGGCCGCGGGGCTTCCCGCTCGTCGAGGCGGCCGAGGCGATCGTCCTGCTCGTCCGGCTGGGGGTCTCGCGAGCCGCGGACGTCCAGGCGATGGCCGAGCTGGTGGGGCGCGAGCGCGTCCTCGGCTGCGTGACGGTCCGGGGTGCGTGAGCGGCATCCGGGGCCTTGCTCCGGCGCCGACGGCGGCGCACCTTGCCGCACAGCGGGACCTTGACGCTGCGCACCACGACGGCTGTACCATGCGCGCGTGTCACATGAAGTTGGCCTGGCCCGCCCACTGCGAAGCCGGAGCCGTACCCTCTGGATCGAGAGCAGCGCCCCATGACCTTGAACCCGTCGCTCGTGCGCGTCGCCGGACCGGTGGCCGCCGCCTTCCTCGCCGCGGTGAGCTTCGGCGCCTGCGGAGCAGGCGTCGCCGGCGCCAGCAACGTCGACGTCCCCGCCGCGGTGAACGTCAGCCCCAGGGTCGTCTCCACCTTGCCGGGCGGGGTCGTGCCCTTCGTCGCGACGGTCACCGGGCTCGCCAGCCAGGCCGTCACCTGGGCCCTGACCGACGCGGCGGGCGGCACCGTCGACGCCACCGGCAAGTACACGGCGGGCTCGACGCTCGGCACCTACTCGATCGTCGCGACCAGCGTCGCCGACCCGACCAAGAGCGGGACCGCCACCGCCACCGTCACCTCGCTGAAGACCGACATCCTGCCGGCCGACCGGGCCACCGTCTGGAACCCCGGGCTCAACGCCGTCGGCGGGATCCCCGCCCGCACCGCCGTCTACAAGACCATCGCCCCGAGCGGCGGCGACGACACCGGGACCATCCAGGCGGCGCTGGACTCCTGCCCGCCCAACCAGGTGGTGGCGCTCGCGGCGGGGACCTTCCACATCTCCGGGGACGGCCTCTCGATCACCCGCTCCAACGTCACCCTGCGCGGCGCCGGCCCGGCCAGCACGAAGCTGGTGAAGTCCGCGGGGACGAACTACCCGGTCATCATCATCGGCACGCGCTGGTACACCTGGACGCAGCAGACGGCCTTCACCACCGACGCGGTGAAGGAGACGAACAGCGTCACCCTGGCGAGGGACCCCGGGCTGGTGGTCGGCGAGCTGGTGCACGTCGACGAGACCTACGACCCGACGCTCATCTACTACAACCCGCTCCAGCAGAACGGCGACTACCAGGGCTGGGGAGAGGGGCGCAAGGGGCCGCAGGCCGCGTCGCGCCCCATCGGCCAGGCGATGGAGGTCGCCTCGATCAGCGGGAACGTCGTCACCTTCACGACCAACTTCCACACCAACTTCCGGACCTCCCACGGCGCTCACCTGGCGCGGATCTCCGACGGCGCCTCGGTGGTCCAGCCCGTCAAGTGGAGCGGCATCGAGGACCTCTACGTCTCCAACGGCGAGGGAGGCGACGGCGGCGGGAACGTCCGCTACTTCGCGACCGAGTACTGCTGGGCGCGGAACATCGAGAGCGACAGGAGCACCGGCGCCTCCTTCGCGTTCGACGGCACCTTCCGCTGCGAGCTCCGCGACTCCTACCTGCACAGCACCCTCGACCCCAACCCGGGCGGCGCGGGGTACGGGATCGTCGTCGACACCTACGCGGCCGACAACCTGGTCGAGAACAACATCAGCTGGAACTTCAACAAGGTGATCGCGATGCGCTCCTCCGGCGGGGGGAACGTCATCGGGTACAACTACATGGAGGACGGCTACGGCGCGGGCTACCCGACCATCGTGGAGGTCGGGCTGAACGCCTCGCACATGGCCGGCTCGCACTACGAGCTGTTCGAGGGCAACCAGGCCTTCAACTTCGACAGCGACTCGTACTGGGGCACGCAGATCTACGTGACCGTGTTCCGCAACCACTTCACGACGCTCCGCAGGTCGCTGCCCGGCGTCCAGGTGGCCCTGGTGGACAGCAACAACCGCAGGGGCATCGGCCTCACCGTCAACCAGTGGTGGTACAGCTTCATCGGCAACGTCATCGGCTATCCGAACGGGTACCTGCAGAGCCCCCCGAACGGCCACGGCTACCCGGCCACCTTCTCGCCGCAGCCGCAGGGCACGGTGTTCCGCTACGAGTGGCTCGGCGGCGCATTCGGGTCCGACGCCAGCCCGGCCTACACCCCGATCTGGCAGCTCGGCTACGACGGGTCGAACTGGTACACGACGCAGGACGCGCTGGTCCAGGCCCGGACGCTCCGCGACGGCAACTACGACTTCTTCACCAACAGCGTCCGCTGGCACGGCATCGGCGGCACCGGCGCGGGCACCACCCCCAGCCCGCTCCCGACGATCCCGAACTCCCTCTACCTGACCGCCAAGCCGGCCTTCTTCGGCACCAACCCGTGGCCGTGGGTCGATCCGCTCGGCACCACCAAGGTGGCGACCCTCCCGGCCCGGGCGCGCTTCGACAGCATGCCCTGATCCGGCGCCCCCCCTTCCTGGGACAGGCGCGCCGCCGCCGCGCGGTTGTTCCCGGCGGCCTCGTCCGTTAGGCTGCCGCAGGGGGTTTTCGACCATGACGGCGCCGGCCGTCCGAGACGGAGCGACGCCGATCCATGCCGCCGAGCCGGGCCGCGCAGCGGCCCCGGTGCCGATGCTGCGCGGCCACATGCCGGCGCTGGACGGCGTCCGCGGCCTGGCGATCCTGGCCGTGCTCCTCTTCCACTTCTACGGCGCGATGGCGCCCGACAACGGCGCCGAGCGCGCCGTGGTGCGCGTGCTCAGCGAGGGCGCGCACGGCGTCGACCTCTTCTTCGTCCTCTCCGGCTTCCTCATCACCGGGATCCTCCACGACTCGCTGCGGAAGCCCCACTTCTTCCGCAACTTCTACGCGCGGCGGTTCCTCCGCATCTTCCCGCTCTACTACGCGGTGCTGTTCGCGGTCTTCTTCCTCGCCCCCCTGGTCCCGGCGTTCCGGGGCCCGGCGCTCGAGTACCTCCGGGAGCGGCAGGCGTGGGCGTGGCTGTACGGGGTGAACGTCTACATCGGCCTGAAGGGCCAGTGGGCGCTCGGGTACCTCGACCACTTCTGGTCCCTGTCGGTCGAGGAGCACTTCTACTTCGTGTGGCCCTTCGTGGTCTGGCTGCTGGGCCGCGACGCGCGGCGGCTCATGTGGATCAGCCTGGGCGTCGCGGTCGCCGCGACGGTGGCGCACGTCGCCGGCAACGTGGCCGGGCTGAGTTGGTGGACCACCATGGTCCTGACCCCCTTCCGGCTCGACGGGCTGGCCCTCGGCGGGTTCCTGGCGCTGCTGGCGCGCCAGCCCGGGGGAACCGAGACGATCATCCGGAAGCTCCCCGTGGCCGCGGCCGTCGCGGGGGCGCTGCTGGTCCTGAGCTACGTCTGGGTGGTGGCCGGCTGGCCGGGACTCGCGATCGTCTACCCGCTCCGGCTGACCGTCATCCTGGTGCTGCTGGCCGCGCTGCTGATCCGGGCGCTCACCGCCCCGGTCGGCTCCCCGACCGGCCGGTTCTTCCGGAGCCGGCCGATGATCTTCCTCGGCACCTACAGCTACGGCCTGTACGTGTACCACCACTTCTTCTCGTACTACATGCTGACGCACCGGACGGAGTTCCTGGTCCAGCGCTGGGTCGGCTCGCACCTCGCCGCGGTCCTGCTGCAGTCCACCTGCGGCATTCTCGCGTCCATCGGGGTCGCCTACTTGAGCTACGAGCTGTTCGAGAAGCGGATCCTCTCGCTCAAGCGGTGGTTCGAGCCGTCCCGCTAGGAGTCCGCCACTCGTGGGACCGTGACGGCGCCCGGGCGGTGCTAGATTCCGCCGGGGGCGGTGGGGGAACTGGACATGCGAATCCTGATGACCGGCAGCCGGGGGTACATCGGAACGGTGATCGCCCCGTTCCTGGCGGGGGCGGGCCACGAGGTCGTGGGCGTGGACACGGACCTCTACCGCCGGTCCACCTTCGGCGGCTGGGACGAGACCGTCCCGACCGTGGTCAAGGACGTCCGGGCGCTGGAGGTCTCCGACCTCCGCGGCTTCGACGCGGTGGTCCACCTGGCCGCGCTCTCCAACGACCCGCTCGGCGACCTCGACACGCAGCTCACCTTCGACATCAACCACCTGGCGTCGGTGCGCCTGGCCCGGCTGGCGAAGCAGGCCGGCGTGGGCCGCTTCGCCTTCGCCTCCTCCTGCAGCAACTACGGGGCGGCCGGCGACGCCCCGGTGGACGAGAGCTCGCCGCTCCACCCGGTGACCGCCTACGGCGAGTCCAAGGTGCGGGTGGAGCGGGACGTCGCGCCCCTGGCCGACGGCTCCTTCACTCCCACCTTCCTCCGCTGCGCCACCGCCTACGGGGTGTCCCCGCGCCTGCGCTTCGACGTGGTGCTGAACAACCTGGTGGCGTGGGCCTTCACCTCGGGCAAGGTCTTCCTGAAGAGCGACGGCACGCCCTGGCGGCCCATCGTCCACATCGAGGACATCGGCCGCGCCTTCCTGGCGGTGCTGGCGGCGCCGCCGGAGGCGGTGCGGGGCCAGGCCTTCAACGTCGGGCGCGACGACCAGAACTACCGGATCCGGGAGATCGCGGAGATCGTGAAGGAGACCGTCCCCGGGTGCGAGATCGCCTTCGCGGCGGACGCCGGCCCCGACAAGCGCAACTACCGCGCCTCCTTCGGCAAGATCGCCCGCGTGCTCCCCGGGTTCCAGCCCCGGTGGGACGCGCGCAAGGGCGCGCGCCAGCTCTACGATGCCTACCGGTCCGTCGGGCTCAGGCTCGAGGACTTCGAGGGGCCGCGCTTCCGCCGCATCGACCAGCTGAAGCGGCTGCTGGCCGACGGGAACCTCGGCACGGACCTCCGCTGGCGCAGCGAGCCGGCGGCCTGAGCGGGCGGCGCCCGGACGGGGAGCGACCATGACCGAGGCCACCGCACCCGCACCCCGCGCCTGCATGTGCTGCGGCGCCGGTCTCCACCACACCTTCGTGGACCTCGGGATGTCCCCGCTGTGCGAGAGCTACGTCCCGGCCGAGAAGCTGAACCACATGGAGCCCTTCTACCCGCTCCACGTCTACGTCTGCGATCGCTGCTTCCTGGTGCAGCTGGAGGAGTACGTCAGCCCGAAGGAGATCTTCACCGAGTACGCCTATTTCTCCTCCTACGCCGAGAGCTGGGTGGAGCACATGCGCCGCTACGCGGAGATGATCACCCGGCGGCTCGGCCTGGGGAGGGACAGCCTGGTCGTGGAGGTGGCCAGCAACGACGGCTACCTGCTCCAGCACTTCGTCCGCGCCGGCATCCCGGTCCTGGGGATCGAGCCCGCGGCCAACGTCGCCAAGGTCGCCGTGGAGAAGGGCATCCCGACCCTGGTGAAGTTCTTCGGCGAGGCGACGGCCCGCGAGCTCGTGGCCCAGGGCGTCCAGGCCGACCTGCTCTGCGGCGCCAACGTGCTCGCCCAGGTGCCCCGCCTGAACGACTTCGTGCGGGGGCTCCGGATCCTCCTCAAGCCCGGCGGCGTCTGCACCGTCGAGTTCCCGCACCTCATGCGGCTCATGGCGGAGAACCAGTTCGACACCATCTACCACGAGCACTTCTCCTACTTCTCCTACCTGGCGGCCGAGCGCGTCTTCGCGGGGCAGGGGCTGACGCTCTTCGACGTGGAGGAGATCCCCACGCACGGCGGGTCGCTCCGCGTCTACGCGCGCCACGCCGAGGACGCCGGCAAGCCGATCACCGAGCGGGCGCTGCGGCTCCGCCAGCGCGAGGTCGACGCCGGGCTCCTCCGGCTGGAGAGCTACGCCCGCTTCGCGGAGCAGGTCCGGGAGACGAAGCGCAAGCTCCTCGAGTTCCTCATCGGCGCCCGCCGGGCGGGCAAGAAGGTGGTGGGTTACGGCGCGCCCGGGAAGGGGAACACGCTGCTGAACTACTGCGGCATCCGGACCGACTTCGTCGACTTCACCGTCGACCGGAACCCGTACAAGCAGGGGAAGTTCCTGCCGGGGACCCACATCCCCATCCACGCGCCGGAGCGGATCCGCGAGGCCAGGCCCGACTACCTCCTCATCCTCCCCTGGAACTTCCAGGAGGAGATCATGCAGCAGATGGCCCACATCCGCGAGTGGGGCGGCAAGTTCG
>JAKAEO010000275.1 GCA_021818285.1 Myxococcales bacterium | reverse complement strand
GGCGGCGCCGCCACCGGGGGGACGGGGACCGGGCGCGCCGGCGGCTCGGCGGGGCGCAGCACCGGCGGCGGCGTGCTGGCCGCCTGGTAGGGGGCGGGGACCGGCGCCGCCGGGGGGTCCACGTACCCCTCGCGGAGGTGGTCGGGCAGCGCGCCGAAGGGGTCGGTGGTGGTCTCGAAGGGGCCCTCGCTCTCGTCCAGGGCGATGGGCTCCGGGCCGCGCCGGGCCTCGTCCCCGAAGTAGAGCTTGCGGATGACGGCGGCGAGCTCGCGCTCGCCGGCGATCGAGACCTTCACCCGGCGCCCGGTGCGGAAGGAGAGCTCGTCCACCACCGCGATGTTGGTGGGGTCGGCCATGGCCACGGTGATGGAGTTGGTGTCGGCGGTGAGGGGCAGCAGCGTGTGCCGGGCCGCCACGTCGCGCGGGACCAGCTTCATCGCCGCGTCCAGCACCGGGCCGGGCTGGACCGCCGAGAGGTTGGCGACCTCGTAGCCGAACTTGCGGGCCAGCGCCGCCACCACCTGCGGCTCGGTGACCAGCTTGAGATCGAGCAGCGCCTGGCCGAGCTTCATCCCCCAGCGGCGCTGGTGGCCCAGCGCCGACTGCAGCTGCGTCTGGTCGATGACGCCCGCCTCCAGCAGGAGCTCGCCGAGGCGCTTCTTGGTCTCCATGGAACCTCGGTGGGAGGCCGCCCCGCTCCCCGAGGCGACACGGACTCCACGTGGAAATCACCGGGATCCTAGCGCGGGCGACCGGTCGGGTCGAGAACCCGGACCGGCCGGGGCTACTTCTGATCCGCGACCTTGGTGGCGATGGCCAGGCGATCCAGCCCGTGGCGGCGCGCCAGCTCCATCACCTGCACCACCCGCCCGTGGGGGACCTCCCGGTCGGCCTGGACCAGGACCACGGTCTCGGGGCTGCGGGCGCGCGTCTCGTCGAAGATGGCCGCCAGCTTCTGGTCGTCCACCAGGTCGCCGCGGACCACCGTCCGGCCGTCCTGGAGGATGGCCACGGCGAGGTCGTGGGCCACCGGCCCGGCGTCGGTGGGCGCGCCCTTCGGCAGGTTCACCTTCAGGCCGGCGTTCTGGGTCCCCGACTCGGCGATGGCGGTGGTGGTCACCATGAAGATGATGAGCAGCACCAGGAAGATGTCGGTGAGCGGAGTGATGTTGATGTCGGAGAAGATGGCGCCGCCCTGGCCCTCGAGCTCCGGGTCGTCGCCGCCGCCGCTCGGCCCCGAGAGCGCCATCTAGGCGCTCCCCGCGGGGCCGGCCGGGGGCGCGGCGGCCGGCTCGTCGATGATCTCCAGGAACTCCTCGGTGAGGAGCCGGAACTGCACCGCCAGCTTCTGCACGTGGGTGTTGAGCCAGTTGTAGACCACCACCGCCTCGACGGCGACGGCGATGCCGGCGGCGGTGGTGATGAGGGCCTCGGAGATGCCGCCCGCCACCACGCCGAAGCCGCCCTGGCCGGCCACCGACATCTGGTGGAAGGCCTGCATGATGCCCACCACCGTCCCGAAGAGGCCGATGAACGGGGCGGTGGCGCCGATGGTGCCGAGCATCCAGAGGTTCTGCCGGAGCTTGAGGTTCAGCTGCACCCGCTGCCGCTCCACCGCCGCCGTCACCCGCTCGGGCGTGACGGCGCGCGCCGGGCGGCCCGGGGGCGCCGGGGCCCGCGCCACCAGGCCGGCCAGGAAGACGTCGGCCGCCGGCGAGCTGGAGCGCTCGCACTGGGCCCGGCCGTCGTCGAAGTCGCCGCGGTAGACGGCGCGCGCCACCGCGTCGGCCAGCGACCGGGCCCGCTCCGAGAAGCGCCACAGCGCCAGGAGCCGCTCCACCGCCACCATGATCGCCACCACCGAGCAGGCGATGATGATCCACAGGGCGACGCTGGTCTTGAGGAGCCCGATGAGGTTCTTGTCCACGTGCGTCCTTTCGCGCGGTGCCGCGCCGGGGTGCCAACCTAGTCGATGGCCGGCCGCTTGGGAACGGCTCCGGGGGGTGGAACCACCGGGACCGAGGCCCTATTCGGCGTCCTCACCGGGACGGCCGGATCGGCAGCTCCGGGCGCGGCAGCTCGGCGCCCGGCGCGAGCTCCACCACCCGCGCGCCGGGCGGCGGGACCAGCGCGAAGAGCCCCTCCGCGGCCGGGCCGTTCACCACCAGGTCGTCGCGCCAGGTGAGGTCGACGCGGGCGTCGCCCCGCGAGGCGTCGAGCCGGATCTCGCCGGGAACGCGCAGGCCGGCGTGATGGCGGAACAGGGAGAAGTCCAGGTCGTAGCCGGCGCGCTCCACCGCGCCGTCGGGCCGGCGGCGCGTCACCCGGGAGGCCTCCACCGCCGCCTCCGCCCCGACGTCGAGCCGCTGCACCAGGCCGCCGCCCTCGATCCAGAGCCGCATCACGCCGTCGCCGGGCCGGGCCGCGGTGGCGCGCCCGGCGATCAGGGGCGCCGAGCCGCACAGCACCGCCACCAGCTCCTCGGCCGGCAGCGCCACGGGGAGGAGCTGGGAGACGTTCGCCGGCGTGGCCTCGCCGCCGGTCCAGGTCCCGGCCCGCAGGTCGAGGAAGCCGAAGCGGCCGCCGGCCGCCACCAGCACCGCCGCCGGCGCGCCGAAGAAGTCGAGCACCTCGATGCGCAGCCGGTCGGGCCGCTCCGCCGCCACCAGCGCGTCGAGCGTGCCGTGGAGGCTCGGCGACTCCACCTGGAGCCGGGCGCTCCCCGAGACGCGCAGCACCCGGGCCTGGTGCGCCTCGACCGCCGCCCGCAGCTCCTCGGCCCCCTCGGGCAGCCCGGGCGGCGGCACCCGGGCGCAGGAGGCGAGGAGGGCGAGCGCCGCGGCGGCGCCCAGGGGGCGGGCGCCGGTCACGGGATCAGGGTCTCCTGACGCGCCAGCAGCTCGCGGGCGCGGCGCCGGGCCAGCTCGTCCTCGGGCGTGGGGGGCCTCGCGCCCGTGCCCGGGGCCAGCACCTCGCCGAGCAGCCGCCGGAAGAGCGCCTTGTCCTGGAGGAGCACCGCCAGCGTCTCCGCCTCCTCCACCCGCCGGCGCAGGGAGCCGGGCGCCAGCCGGCGGGCCTCGGCGAAGGCGGCGCGCGAGCGGCCGGCTCCGCCGCCCCCGGCCGAGGGGAGCACCGCGGTCCAGCTCCCGATGGCCCGCCAGGGCCCGGCCTCGTCGATCGCCGGCGCCAGCGCCGCGGCGCGCTCCATCGCCGGGAGCGCCACCGGGCTCGCCGCCAGCACCGCCGCGAAGCCGCGCTGCCGGGCCAGGCCCATGGCGGCGAGGGCCATGCGGTAGAGCGCCTCGGCGCCGGGCGCCTCCACCAGCCCGACGGCCGCGGCCGGGTCCTCGCCCCGGTCCACCGCCTGCGCCCAGGCGGGCGCCTGGACGCGCAGGGCGCGCTCCGCGGCCCGCAGGCTGGCGAGCCAGGCCTGCTCGGCGGCGGCCGGGTCGCCGAGGGCCCGCAGGGCCTGGGCGCGCGCCTCGCGCAGGTCGGCCGCGGGGTCCGCCGCCG
>JAKAEO010000002.1 GCA_021818285.1 Myxococcales bacterium | reverse complement strand
CGGGTCGGGGACCTGGCGCCGGGTGGGCAGCGCGCGGACCGGGAGCCGCAGCCGGGCCACCGCCGCCTCGGCCTCGCGCACCTCCTCGGCCGTCATCTGCTCGAAGTCGCGGTGGCGCAGCCGCTCCCGGTCGGACCAGGCCGCCACCGCGTCCACCTCCAGGGTCCGGTCCGGGGCCGCCAGCCGGCCGGTGCGGGGGACGGCCAGCGCCTCGGCGACGCGGCGGATCGGCTCGCGCCGCTCCGGCGGCGGCAGGCCGGAGCGAGGCAGGAGCAGCTCCAGCCCCGCGGGGAGCGGCGAGGGCTCGCGGAACACCAGCCGGAAGGCCTCGTCGAAGAGCGGCCGGTGCTCGGGCCGGCTCACCAGGGCGGCGTGGAGCGCCCAGTAGAGGTCCCGGCGCGCCGAGAGGCCGACCTCGGAGGCGGCGCCCACCGCGTCCAGCACCCGGCCGGTGCCCACCGGCATCCCGGCGGCGCGCAGCGCCCGGGCCAGCCGGACCACGTGCGCCACCAGCTGCCCGCCGGCCTCCATCACCCGCCCGGCGCCTGGGCGGCGGCGAGCAGCGCCCCGGCCTCGGCGCCGCGGATCCGGGCGATGTCGTCCTGGTACTTGAGCAGCACCCCGAGCGTGCCGTCCACCGCCTCGGCGTCGAGCGCCGTCCGGTCGAGGGCGATGAGGGCCTGGGTCCAGTCGAGGGTCTCGGCCACGCCCGGCACCTTGAACAGGTCGCGGGTCCGCAGCGCCTGCACGAAGCCCACCACCTCGCGCGCCAGGCGCTCGGCGGCGGCCGGCACCTTGCGGCGGACGATCTCCAGCTCGCGGGTGGCGTCGGGGTAGTCGATCCAGGCGTAGAAGCAGCGGCGCTTCAGGGCGTCGTGGATCTCCCGGGTGCGGTTGGAGGTGACGATCACCAGCGGCGGCTCGCGGGCCGTCACCGTGCCCAGCTCGGGGATGGTGAGCTGGAACTCGGAGAGCACCTCGAGCAGGAAGGCCTCGAAGGGCTCGTCGGTCCGGTCCAGCTCGTCGATGAGCAGCACCGGCGGGCCGGCCGGGTCGGGCTCCAGGGCCTCGAGCAGCGGCCGCCGCACCAGGAAGCGGCGGTCGTAGAGCCCCTCCTCGATGCGCTGCCGCCCCAGCTCGTGGGCCGCCTCGGCCACGCGGATCTCCAGCATCTGCCGCTTCACGTCCCACTCGTAGGCGGCGGAGGCCAGGTCCAGCCCCTCGTAGCACTGCAGCCGGATGAGCCGGCGGGAGAGCCCCTGGGCCAGGACCTTGGCGACCTCGGTCTTGCCCACCCCGGCCTCGCCCTCGAGGAAGAGGGGGCGGCCGAGCCGCAGCGAGAGGAACAGCGCCGTGGCCAGCGCCCGGTCGGCGACGTAGTCGCCCGCGGCGAGCAGCGCCTGGGCCTGGTCCACGCTGGCCGGCAGGGGGAGGGGCGCGCTCACGTCCCTCCCCATATCCGGCTCAGCCGCACGCGGCCACCGCCCGGCGGGCCATCACCGCCACCAGGTGGGCGCGGTACTCGGCGCTGCCGAAGGGGTCGTTCTGCAGCCCGCCGGCCGGCACCGCCACCCCGGCGAGCGCCTCCGGGGCGAAGCGGGCGGCGAGCGCCTTCTCCAGCGGCGCCGAGCGGTGCACCGAGGGACCGGCGCCGGTGACGGCGACGCGCACGCCGCCCGCCCCCCGGGCCACGAAGACGCCCACCAGGGCGAACTTCGACGCCGGGTGCGGGAACTTGGCGTAGGCCGCCTTCTCCGGCAGCGGGAAGCGGACCGCGGTGATCACCTCGTCGGGCGCCAGCGCCGTCTGGAACATCCCCTGGAAGAAGGCGTCGGCGGCGATCCTGCGGCGGTCGGTGACCACCGTGGCGCCGAGCGCCAGCACCGCCGCCGGGTAGTCGGCCGAGGGGTCGTCGTGGGCCAGCGAGCCGCCCAGCGTCCCGCGGTTGCGCACCTGGGGATCGCCGATGTGACCGGCCAGGTCGGCGAGGGCGGGGATGGCCTTCTTCACCTCGGCCGAGGCGGCCACCTCGGCGTGGGTGGTGCCGGCGCCGATCACCAGCTCCTTGCCCTCGACGCGGACGCCCTTCAGCTCGGCGAGCCCGGACAGGGCGATGAGCTCGCTGGGCGCCGCCAGCCCCAGCTTCATCACCGGCAGCAGGCTCTGGCCGCCGCCCAGGTACTTCCCCTCCGGTGCCTTCTTCGCCGCCGCCACCGCGGCGGCCAGGTCCCGGGGCTTCTGGAATCCGAAGTTCTGCATGGCTCCTCCCTCAGGCCTTCCTGGCGGTGCGCAGCGCGCGCCACACGCGCTCGGGGGTGGCGGGCATGTCGAGGTGGCGGACGCCGATGGCGTCGCAGACGGCGTTGATGACCGCCGGCGGCGAGCCGATGGCGCCGACCTCGCCGACGCCCTTCACGCCCAGGGGGTTGTGGGTGCAGGCGGTGACCTTGGTCCCGACGCGGAAGGAGGGGACGTCGGCCGCCCGCGGCATGTTGTAGCCGAGGAAGGAGCCGGAGAGCAGCTGGCCGGACGTGTCGTCGTAGAGCGCCTCCTCCAGCAGCGCCTGGCCGATGCCCTGGGTCACGCCGCCGTGCACCTGCCCCTCGACGATCATGGGGTTGATGACGATCCCGACGTCGTCCACCGCGGTGAAGCCCACCACCTGCACGGTGCCGGTGTCGGGGTCCACCTCCACCTCGCAGACGTGGCAGCCGGCCGGGAAGGTGAAGTTCTTCGGGTCGTAGACCGCCCCCTCCTCCAGCCCCGGCTCCAGGCCGGCCGGGTAGTTGTGGGGGATGTAGGCGGTGAGGGCCACCTCCCCGAAGCTCTTGGAGCGGTCGGTGCCCTTCACCGTGAACTTCCCGTCGCGGAACTCGACGTCCCCCTCGCCCGCCTCCAGCAGGTGGGCGGCGATCTTCCGCCCCTTGGCGACGATCTTGTCGACCGCCTGGACGATGGCGGAGCCGCCCACCGCCAGCGACCGCGAGCCGTAGGTGCCCATGGCGAAGGCGCTCTTGGCGGTGTCGCCGTGGACCACCTCGACGTTGTCGAAGGGGATGCCCAGCTTCTCGGCGATGAGCTGGGCGAAGGTGGTCTCGTGGCTCTGCCCGTGGCTGTGGGTGCCGGTGAAGAGGGTCACGGTGCCGGTGGGGTGGACCCGGACATGGGCCGACTCCCAGAGGCCCACCCGGCCGCCCAGCGCGCCCACCACCGCCGAGGGGGCGATGCCGCAGGCCTCGACGTAGGTGGAGATGCCGATGCCGCGCAGCTTCCCGCGCCCCCTGGCCTCGGCGCGCCGCTTCTCGAAGCCGGCCCAGTCGGACCGCTTCAGCGCCTCGTCGAGGGTGGCGCCGTAGTCGCCGCTGTCGTACTGCAGCGCCACCGGCGTCTGGTAGGGGAACTGCGAGGGCTGGATGAAGTTCCGGCGCCGGATCTCGACGCGGTCGATGCCCATCTCCCGGGCGGCGACGTCGACGATCCGCTCCAGCAGGTAGGAGGCCTCGGGCCGGCCGGCGCCGCGGTAGGCGTCCACCGGCACGGTGTTGGTGAAGACCGCCCGCACCTCGGCGTAGATGGCCGGGGTGGTGTAGCAGCCGGCGAGCAGCGTGGAGTGCAGGTAGGTGGGGACCGAGGGGGCGAACTGCGAGAGGTAGGCCCCCATGTTCGCCAGGGTCCGCTCGCGCAGCCCGAGGAACTTCCCGTCCTTGTCGAGCGCCAGCTCCACGTGGGTGACGTGGTCGCGCCCGTGGGCGTCCGACTGGAAGGCCTCGCTGCGGGTGTTGGTCCACTTCACCGGCCGGCCGATCTTCCGCGCCGCCCAGAGCACCGTGAAGTCCTCGGCGTAGTGGAAGATCTTGGAGCCGAAGCCGCCGCCCACGTCGGGGGCCACCACCCGGAGCTTGTGCTCCGGGACGCCCAGGGTGAAGGCGGCGAGCAGCAGCCGGATGAGGTGCGGGTTCTGGCTGGTGGTCCAGAGGGTGAGGTCGCCGGTGGCCCGGTCGAACTCGCCGATGGCGGCGCGCGGCTCCATGGCGTTGGGGATCAGCCGGTTGTTGACGAGGTCCAGCGTCACCACCTTCGCGGCCTTCGCGAAGGCGGCGTCGGTGGCCGCCTTGTCGCCCAGGTGCCAGTCGTAGCAGGTGTTGGCCTTGGCCTGGTCGTGCACCAGCGGCGCGCCCGGCGCCACCGCCTGCGTCACCGTCACCGCCGCCGCCAGCTCCTGGTACTCCACCTCCACCAGCCCAGCCGCCTCGCGCGCCTGGTCGCGGGTCTCTGCGACGACCACCGCCACCTGGTCGCCGACGTGGCGCACCTTGTCGGCCACCAGCGCCGGGTGGCCCGGCTCGACCATGGGCGAGCCGTCCTTGCTGTGGATGAGCCAGCCGGCGGGGAGGATGCCCACCTTGTCGGCGGCCAGGTCGGCGCCGGTGAGGACGGCGACCACGCCCGGCGCCTTCCGCGCCGCCTCGGTCCGCACCGCCACGATCCGGGCGTGGGCGTGGGGGGAACGGACGAAGGCCGCCCAGGCCTGCCCCGGGCGGTTGATGTCGTCGACGTAGGTGCCCTTGCCGGTGAGGAAGCGGAGGTCCTCCTTGCGCTTCATCGCCGCGCCGATCCCGTCCTGGGCCATGGCTAGCCCCTCCCGGTCTGGGCCGCCGCCTGCACGGCCTTCACGATGTTGTGGTAGCCGGTGCAGCGGCAGAGGTTCCCCTCCAGCCACTCCCGGATCTCGCGCTCGCCGGCGCCGGGGTTGCGCCGCACCAGCTCGGTCGCGCTCATCACCATCCCCGGGGTGCAGAAGCCGCACTGCAGGCCGTGGTGCTCGCGGAAGGCGGCCTGCACCGGCGAGAGCGTGCCGTCGGCCGCGGCCAGCCCCTCGATGGTGGTGACCTCGCGGCCGTCGGCCTCCACCGCCAGCATGGTGCAGCTCTTCACCGACCGCCCGTCCACGTGGACGGTGCAGGCGCCGCACTGGCTGGTGTCGCAGCCGACGTGCGTGCCGGTGAGGCCGAGCCGCTCGCGCAGCAGCTCGACGAGCAGCGTGCGCGCCTCCACCTCGGCGGTGACGCTGCGACCGTTCAGCTTGAGGGAAATCGCCGGCATCGTTCACTCCCGGGAAGGCCGGGCGGGGCGCCCGGCGGGAAGCCATCGACGAGTGAACAGACTCTTTGCCGCGGAGCCGCGGCGGATCAACCCGCCCCCCCACGTGTGACCGGACCGCGGATCCCGGCAGGGACGGCGTCGCGCGTCAGGCGCGGCCCGCCGGCGGCGCGCGGGAAGACAAGAAAATGCCCCGGTCGAGGGACCGGGGCACGGCCGGCCCGCGGGGCCGGTGGCGGGCGCGGGCGCGCTACGCCTTGACGATGCAGTCGGTCGGGCAGACCGACATGCAGGCCGGGTCCTGGCCGGCGGCCTTGCACTCGTCGCACTTGGCGGCGTCGATGACGTAGTAGTCGTCGCCCTGGGAGATGGCCTGCGTCGAGCACTCCGGCTCGCAGGCGCCGCAGCTGGTGCAGTCCTCGGTGATCTTGTTCGCCATGACCTTCCTCCGTTCCGGCCGCGCGGGCCGATAAGTGGTGCGCCACCGGGCTTTTCGGCGGGGCGGCAGCGGCGGAGCTTCTCTCCGGTGCCGCGCGGGCATGCACGGCCTGCGCCAGGGAGCGGCGATCGGCGAACCAGGCGCCGCGAGGGGAGATTTCGATCGGACGCGAAAAAGAGGACCGGGGCGGGACGCGCAACTAGGCGCCCCGCCCCGCAAAGGCTGCGCGACGTTCCGGTGCGCCCGGGCGCGAGCCGGGTCCGGTGGGCGACGGGCCCGCAGCGGCCCCGGCGGCCTCAGGCCGCGGGCTTGTGGAGCCGCCAGGTGGCGCGCCCCTCCTGCTTGGCCCGGTACATGGCGGTGTCGGCGCTGCGCAGCAGCGCCTCCCCCCCGCCGCCGTCGCCGGGGAAGACGCTCACCCCGAGGCTGGCGGTGACGGCCAGCTCGCTGCCGGCGACGAGGAACGGGGCGCGGAAGCCCTCCAGCAGCTTCCCGGCGACCGCGTTCACGTCCTCGGGCCGGCCGACGCCGGGCAGGAGCAGGATGAACTCGTCGCCGCCCAGGCGCGCCACCGTGTCGCCCTCGCGCACCGACTCGCGGAGGCGCCGCCCGACCTCGATGAGGATCTGGTCGCCGACGCCGTGGCCCAGCGTGTCGTTGATGCTCTTGAACCGGTCGAGGTCCAGGAAGAAGACCGCCAGCGGCTGCACGGTCCGGTGGGCCTGGGCCACCGCCAGCTGAAGCCGGTCCACGAAGAGTCGGCGGTTGGGGAGGCCGGTGAGCGGGTCCTGGAAGGCCAGGTCGCGGACCTGTTCCTCGACGCGGCGGCGCTCGGTGGTGTCGAAGGCCGAGACCAGCAGCGCCGGCCGCCCCTCGTACTCGAGGTAGCCCGTCGAGAGGGCCAGCCACCTGCCGCCGCCGTCCTTGCAGGTGAAGAGGATCTCCCCGCCGTCGGACGCCGCCTCCACCGGGGCCAGGTCGTTCAGCGGGAGCCGTTCGCGGTGGGCGGGGTGGACCAGGTCGGCGAGGCTCATCCGCAGCAGCTCGTCGCGCCGGTACCCGGTGAGCGCCTCCATGGCGGCGTTCACGTAGCGCAGCGCGCCCCCCTGGGCGATGAAGGTGGCCACCGGCGTGGTCTCGGCCAGCGTCCGGAACTTGGCCTCGCTCTCGCGGAGGGCGTCGGCGGCGCGCTTGCGGTCGATGGCGCTGGCGACGTGCTGCGACACGAAGGTGAGCAGGTCGCAGTCGGCCGCGCCGTAGCGGCGACGCTCGGTGTAGCTCTGCACCACCAGCACCCCGAAGACCTCGTCGCCGCGCCGCAGCGGCACCCCCAGCCAGTCCAGCGAGGGGCTGCCCACCAGCTCGATGTCGCCCCGGTCCACCATCTCCTGGAACACCTCGGGCGGAACCAGCATGGGCCGGCCGGTGCGCAGCACCCAGCCGGTGAGGGTCTTGCCCGCGTCGATGCGCCCGGGGTTCGGGTCGACGGCGTCCGCGAAGTAGGGGAAGTGGATGGTCCCCCCCTCCTCGTCCCGGAGCGCGATGTAGAAGTTGTGCGCGTACATCAGCTCGGAGACGATGGCGTGGATGGAGGCGTAGAACGCCGCCATGTCGGGCTGGACGCTGGTGAGCTCGGCGATGCGGAACAGCGCCGACTGGATCCGCTCGGTCCGCCGGGTGGCGGTGAGGTCGCGCAGGGCCACCATCACCGCGGGCCGTCCCTCGAAGCGGCAGGGAGCGGCCGAGGCCTCGACGGCGAGGGCGCCGCCGTCGGCGCGCACCAGCAGCTCCTCCATCGGCGGCAGGCGCTCGCCCCCCGCCGCCCGGCGCATCCGCGCCGCGACCGCGTCTCGCGACGAGGGGTGGACGAAGTCGAGGACCGGCCGCCCGAGGAGCGCCGCCCGGTCGCCCGCGCCGAGGAGCCGGGCCGCCGCCTCGTTGACGAAGACCAGCCGGCCGCCCGCGTGGATCGCCACCGCGTCCGGCACCAGCTCCACCAGCTGGCGGTAGCGCTCCTCGCTCTCGCCGGGCGCGCGGGCGTCCGCCGCGCGGACGTCCAGCTCCGCGGCCGGGTCCTTCACCGTTCCGGCGGCAGGTCGCACCTCGACCTCGTCGTGGCCTTCCCCCGAGTATGCCACGCCGTCCAGTATCGCCCATCCGCGGACCGGAGCGAGCATCCGGGCGGCGCGCTCCCGCCGGGCCGGCGGTGGGAGAAGCACCCACGCCGGCCCCATCCCGGCGCTAGAGCAAGCTGGGCGACCGCACCCCCCGCTTCCGGAGGATCTCCTCGGCGGCGCGGACGCCGTGGTGCTGCGCCTCCTCGAAGAGCGGCAGCGCGGAGAGGTCGGTGTGGGCGAAGTGGACGTCGCCGATCGGCCGCCAGGCCTCGCGCCGCAGCGGCGAGAAGACGAAGCCCGGGCGCGGGCGGATCATGGCGTGGCCCCAGCGCCAGAGGTCGAGCCGCTCGATGCAGGCGCCGACGTCGGGGTGGGCGCGCGACAGGTCGGCCACCACCAGCTCCGCCCCCTCGCGCCAGGAGAGCCCCGCCAGCCAGCGGTGCGCGGCCGGGGCGTCGGCGTCGGTGAGCGACAGGTACCAGGTCCACTGCCCCGGGCCCGGCGGGCCGTGCCGGTCGGTCTGGTGGGTGGCCACCACGTAGCCCAGGCTCTTCGACCCGTAGAGCACGTTGTCCCAGGCCTCCGGGAAGCCGCGGGAGCGGGGCCGGCGGCGCAGGGTGAGGTTCGCCACCAGCCAGGCGCCCGCCCGGAACTCGCGCGCCTCGGCGGCGAGGCGCGGGTGGGGCAGCATCCGCGCCGCCACCACGCGGGGCACCGCCAGCACCACCTGGTCGGCGACGATCCGCTCCGCCCTCCCGGTGGAGGGCCGCCAGGCCAGGACCGCCGCGCCGCGCGCCAGCGGCTCGACCGCCAGCACCGCCACGCCGGTCTCGACGCGGCGCCCGGCGCCCCGGGCCAGCCAGGAGGCGATCCGGGCGTTGCCCTCCGGCCAGGTGAGCAGGTCGTCCGGCCCCCCGGTCTCGGTCCGGCAGGCGAAGTAGTGGAGGCCGGCCCAGGCGCTGGTGTCCTCCGGGGTCGAGCCGTAGTCGTCGCGGCAGGCGTACTCCAGCATCCAGCGCAGCCGGGGGCTGCGGAAGCCCCGCGCCGCGAACCAGTCGGCGAAGGACAGCCGGTCGAGCGCCGTCCAGGCGGGGTCGTCGCTCCCGTGGGCCGACGGCACCGCGAAGACCTTCCGGCCGCGCCCGTCGTGCAGCGCGGCGAGGCGCGCCGTCTCGGCCTGGAAGCGCGCCCACTCGGCCAGGTCCCGGTCGCTGGCGCCGGCCCGCGGGAAGAGCCCCTCGTACCAGCGGTCGGCGACGAAGAGCCGCTCCTGCGGGGCGCGGCAGAGCTGGGCCTCGTCGAAGGCGAGCCGGCCCTCGCCGTCCACCGTCGCGGCCCCCATCTCCCGGAGCAGCTCCACGGTGGCGCGGGCGTGGGGGAGCGGGCAGGGGAGGTAGTGGGCGCCCCAGGGGTAGGGGCCCACCGCCGACGCTCCGCCGCGGGCGGTGCCGCCCGGCACCCCGTCCAGCTCCAGCAGGCGCCAGTCCTCGACCCCGGCCCGGGAGAGGCGCCAGCCGGCCGAGAGGCCGGCGATGCCCCCGCCGACGACGAGCACGCCGCAGCGCGACTCGGTCTCGGGGCGCGGCCGGAAGCCGTCGCGCACCCGGTGCCCGACCGCGTGGTCGGCCCCGGCGATGCGGCCGTCGAAGTCCAGCGCCGGTGCCGGCCGGGCGCGGCAGGCGGCGGCCACCGGCGCGCCCAGGAAGAGGGTGAGCAGCTCGCGGCGCGAGAGCGCCTTCACCGCTCCGCCCGCCTGGCGAGGGAGGGCCTCACTCGACGCGCCTCCACTCCTCCTCGTAGGTGTGCACCAGCACCTGGTTGTCGAGGCGGTTCACCTCGGCCGGCACCCGCGCCAGGTCGGGGCCGAAGGAGAAGAGGCCGGGGAGCTGCGCGGCGGTGAGCGAGCGCAGCCCCGGCTGCAGGGTGCCGGGCAGCGCGAAGGGCTCGGTGCGCGCCAGCATGAAGCCCCACTCCCCGAAGGAGGGCACGGCGGTGTGGTAGGGGCGCACCGCGAAGCCGGCCGCCTCCAGGGTGGCGGCGATGCACCAGAAGGAGCGCCGCGCCAGCAGCGGCGAGGTGGCCTGGACGGCGAAGGCCCCGCCCGGCGCCAGGTGGGCCCGGACCAGCCGGTAGAAGCGGGTGGTGTAGAGCTTCCCCAGCGCGAAGTTGTTGGGATCGGGGAAGTCGGCGAAGACCACGTCGAAGCGGCGCGCCGCCGGCAGCCCGGCCAGCCAGGCCATGGCGTCGTCGTTCACCACCCGCACCCGGGCGTCGAGCAGCGAGCCCCGGTTCAGCTCCCGCACCATCGGCAACCCGACCGCCAGCGCCGTCATCTCCGGATCGAGGTCCACCAGGGTGACGTGGGCGACGTCGGGGTGGAGCAGGATCTCCCGCACCGCCAGGCCGTCGCCGCCGCCCAGCACCAGCACCTCCCGCCGCGAGGCGGCCGCCGCCATGGCCGGGTGCACCAGCGCCTCGTGGTAGCGGTACTCGTCGGACGAGGAGAACTGCAGGTTGCCGTCGAGGAAGAGCTGGAAGCTGCCGCGCCCGGCGGTGACGACGATGCGCTGGTAGGGCGTCTGCCGGGCGAAGACGATGGGGTCGGTGAAGAGCGCCTCCTCGGAGAGCGAGGTGAGGCGGTCGGCGGCCGCCACCCCGCCGCCCAGCACCGCCAGCACCAGCAGGGCGCGCGCCCGCAGGCGGCCCGGGGCCCGCAGCTCGTCGGCCAGGAGCCAGGTGCTCCAGAGCGCCACCAGGGCGTTCACCGCCCCCAGCACCAGCGAGGTCCGCACCAGGCCGAGCCGCGGCACGAAGAGCAGGGGGAAGAGGATCGAGGCCACCAGCGCGCCCAGGTAGTCGAGCGAGAGCACCCGGGCCACCAGCTCCTTGAAGGCCAGCCGCCGGCGCAGCAGCCGCAGGAAGAGCGGGATCTCCAGCCCCACCAGCGTGCCCACCAGCAGGACCGCGGCCCAGAGCAGCGGGCGGAAGTGGGCCACCCGGCCGAAGGCCAGGAACAGCACCGGGACCGACCAGCCGCCGAGCAGCGCCACCCCCAGCTCCACCTCGACGAAGGCGCGCGCCAGCCCCCGGTCCAGCCAGCGGGAGAGGTAGGCCCCCACCCCCATGGCCGAGAGGTAGAGCCCGATGACCAGCGAGAACTGGGTGACCGAGTCGCCGAGGACGTAGGAGGCCAGCGCCCCGGCGGCCAGCTCGTAGGCCAGGCCGCAGGCGGAGACCAGCAGCACCGCCGCGAACAGGGCGGCGGTGCGCGCCGCGGGCGGGCGCTCCGGCTCGGCCGTCTCCATCGCTCAGTGGATCGCCGCGGCGATGATGATGGCCAGCCCGAGCATGATCGAGCCGATCACCAGCCCCACCGCGGTGTTGTGGTCCTCGGCCAGCTCCTTGTCGAGGTTGTAGGGGAGGATGCGCTCCATCACCTTGTAGGCGACGACGAAGATGACGATGCCGATCGCCGAGTAGGCGACGCTGGCGAGCAGGTTCGACAGGGTGGGACCCATCACTTGCCTCCTCGGAATCCGCCGCCGCCCCAGCTGCGGTAGACGCGGTAGCCGCCAGGCGAGCCGCGGACCGACGCCGGGACGACGACGTGGTGTGTCTCGGGGACCAGGTTGACGCCGCGCCGCTCCAGGACGGCGAAGCCGGCGACCACCAGGGCGCAGAACAGGGCGTAGGCCTTCATCCGTCCTCCTCCCCGGAGACCTGGCGCGCCGCCGCCTTCAGGGCGGCGCCGGGGACGTGGTCGCTCCCGTCCCAGCGCCGCTTCTCGAAGGAGGCGACGGCCACGGTGGCGAGCAGCGGCCAGGCCAGGACGGCGAGCAGCGCCAGCAGCAGCGGGGGCAGCAGGAAGACGCCGCGCACCACCTTGACGTGGGCGCTCGGGCCCACCCGGGCGCGAGAGGCCGGATCGAGCACCGGCTCGACGCGGAGCACGTAGCGCCCGCCGGGCAGGCCGCCGGCCACCGCCCGGCCGTGGTCCGAGCCCTCCGACCAGTCCTCGCCGCCGTCGCGCCCGCTGAAGCGGGAGAGCTCGAAGCCCACCGCCTCGCTCTTCCCGGTCGAGTCGTCGATCAGCGCCACGTCGAGCCCCACCCAGGCCTGGCGCACCGCGGCCGAGGCCTCGATGGCCACCGCCTGGCGGCCGTCCGGGAGGTCGAAGGGCTCGGAGAGGGTGACGCGCCCCGGGTCGAGCGGCGCGTCCAGCTCCGCCACCACCTGCCGCGGCGCCAGCACCGCGAGCAGCAGCGCCGCCGCGCCGAGCGCCAGCAGGGCGACGCCGCCCACCTTCCAGGCGCTCGCGGCCCGGGGCTTCCAGGGGTTCGGCTCGGCGGCGCCCACGCCCACCGGCCGCGGCGGGCGCCCCGGGAGGCCGAGGGCCGCCCAGATCTCGGCGCCGGGCACGTCCTCGCCGCGGGTCCAGGCCACCTCCCCCTCGGTGCGCTCCACCGAGAGGAGGTAGGGCGGGGCCACGTAGTCCTCGGTGCGGATGGTCTCGCCCTGGCGCAGCTCCCAGTAGAACTCCCCCTGCAGCTCGTCGGTCCGGGCCTCGGAGCTCTGGAAGTGCTTGAAGGTGCGGCCGTCGCAGCGGTAGGCGCGCCCCTCGACGCCGCTCACCTTGCCGGCCGGGACGGGGCGCAGGAACAGCCAGTGGCCCTGGTCGTGGGAGAGCCAGCGGTATCCGCCCGGGCCGTGCAGCAGCAGCTCGTCCCAGCCGAAGGTCTCGCCGTCCGACTCGCTCGAGCGCCGGAGCCAGCCCAGCACCTCCACCGGCTCGCCGCGCAGCGTCCCCTTCGCCCCCAGCGGGACGGGCGGCTGGCCGCGCCCGGCGAGGACGCCGACCACCCGCAGGGCGCCGGCCGAGACGTCGAGCAGGCCGTGGCACGACGGGCAGGTGGCGGCGCGGGACTCGGCGAGCTTCAGGGTGACGGGCCCGCCGCACCCCGGGCAGGCCAGGGCCGCCGCCTTCTCGCCGCCCGCGGCCGGGGCGGCCGCCGCCGGCAGCCCCACCGCGCTCCAGGGCAGCTCGCGCCCGGCGTAGAGCTCGGGATCCTCGTCGCCGGTGCCGTAGTCGAGGGTGACGAAGCTCCCGTCCCCGGCGGTGGCGTCGGCGTAGCCGTAGGTGGCGCCCGGCTCGGGCACGAAGGGCAGCTCGCCCTCGAAGGAGACCAGCCGGGCCTCGTCCACCTCGTCCACCGCGTAGCGGCCGGCGCCGCGCAGGTCGAACTCCATCCCGGCGTGGAGCGCCCGGCGCCGGGGCAGGCCGGGGCGCGGCTCCTGGCGCCGGGTGAGGAAGAGGCGCCCCTGGGCCTCGGCGATCCAGCCGAAGCCGCGCGGGAAGCTGGCGTACCACTCGTTCCAGGCGGCGTCGCCGCGGGAGAGCTGGATGCGGCCCAGCACCACGAAGGGCTCGCCGCCGGCGGTGCCGGTCATCCCCAGCGCCAGGCGGCTGTCCACCGCCACCAGGTCCGGCACCTTGCCGGCGAGGGTGAGGTCGGCCCCCTTCCGCACCACCGCGGCGCGGCAGTACGCGCAGGCCGCCGCCAGGCTGGCGGCCCCGCCGAAGCGGAGCGGCGCGCCGCACTGCGGGCAGGCCGAGGCGACGCCGGTGGTCACCGCGGCCCCCCCGCCAGGCCCCCGCGGACCACCGTCCGGACCTCGGTGCCGGTGGCGCCGAGGAGCTCGGCGCAGCGGGCCGGGAAGTCCCAGGCCGGCCGCGGCCGGCAGCAGTAGAGGTTCAGCGCCGCGTAGCCGCTCTCCGGGAAGGTGTGGCAGGTGAGGTGGGACTCGGCGAGCAGCAGGACGCCGGTGAGCCCGCCGGGCGCCGGGAAGCGGTGGAACACCGGCGGCGCCACCGGCTTCAGCCCCAGCTCGGCCACGGCGCGGTCGAAGAGGGCGCGCAGCGCCGCCTCGGACCGCAGCGCCTCGGGACGGCAGCCCCGCGCCTCGACGATCCACTCGGTGCCGGTGGCGGGCGGCGCCGCGGCGCTCACGCGAGCTTGGCTCCGCACTTCGGGCAGAAGGCGGCGCCGGCCGGCGCCTCGGCCTGGCACTGCGGGCAGGCGCGCTGCTGGGGCTTGCCGCAGTGCTTGCAGAAAGGATCGCCGGCGGCGATGGGCTTGCCGCAGGCGACGCAGGCCGCCGCCGCGGCGGCCGCGGCGGCGCCGCCGACCGCGCCGACGGTGCCGGCCATGGCGGCGCCCATCATCTGCCCGATGGCCGCGCCCGCCCCCACCCCGGCGCCGATCCCGGCGATGCCGCCCGGGTTCCCGGCGGCGATGGGGATGGAGCGCGCCGCCTGGTACTGCGCGTAGCGGGCCGGGTCGCCGACGATGCCCATGGACTGGCGCTGCACCAGCGCGTCCTGGAGGGCGTCCGGCAGGGTGATGCTCTCCACCACGAAGGCGTCGAGCGCCACCCCCAGCTTGCCGAAGGGCTCGGCCAGCCGCTTCTGCAGCTCGGCGGAGAGGGCCTGCTGGTTGGCCGCCATGTCCAGGAAGGGCACCCCGCTCTGGGCGAAGGCGGTGGCGGCGTTGACGGTGATGACCGGGACGAGCTGCGCCGCCAGGTCCTCGGTCCGGTACACCTCGCGGGTGCCGCTGATCTCCTTGTAGAAGATCTTCTCGTCGGCGAGGTGGTAGGCGAAGGTCCCGAACATCCGCAGCTGCACCGAGCCCAGCTCGCGGTCGCGCACCGCCACCGGCTGCGGCGTGCCCCACTTCTGCCCCAGCTTCTGGCGGGTGGAGAAGAAGTAGACCTCGCTCTTGAAGGGGCTGTTGAAGCCGAAGGGCCAGGACTTCAGCGTGGTGAGGACGGGGAGGTTCTGGGTGGTGAGCAGGTACCGGCCGGGCTTGAAGGAGTCGGCGACGCGCCCCTGGTCCACGAAGAGGGCGACCTGCGACTCGCGGACGGTGAGTTGGCCGCCGCTCTGGATCTCGTTGTCCTGGATGGGGAAGCGCCACGCCAGGGTCTGGTCGTCGGTCTCGGTCCACTCCAGGACGTCGAGGAACTGCTTCTTGACGGCATCCCACAGGGCCATGGCCTTCCTCCTCGTGAACGCCGAAGCCTATCACGCGCCCGCGTCGGCACGGCCGACGGCGGCGAGGCCCAGGAGCCGGGCCCCGTGTCCCCAGCCGACGAAGGCGGCGGCGACCGGCGAGAGCCACAGCCCCGCCGTGCCGGGCAGCAGGCGCTGCCGCAGGGCGGTGACGGCCAGGGCCCCGCCCAGGCCGGCGGCGGTGCCGGCGAGCCCGAGCCACCCGGCGGCGAGCGGCCGGCGCAGGAGCAGCCGCAGCCCCGCTCCCCAGGCGAGGAGGGCGCTGCTCCGCGACGGGCGGACGGCGAGCTGGGCCCGGCCGGCGTCGAGGGTGAGGTGGGCGAGCCAGACCAGGAGGGCCGCCGCGCCGAGGGCGGCGAGGTGCGCCTGCCGCGCGGCGGCCTCGGTGACCGCCCGCTCGCCGGCGTGGCGCGCCAGCCGCAGGACGGCGGCCGAGAGGGCGCCGGCCAGCCCCAGCGGGAGGAGGCCGACCAGGGCCAGCCGCAGCAGCCGCCCGTAGTGCTCGCCGGCGCCGCGCAGCAGCTCGCGCAGCGGCATCGGCTCGCCGGTGCGCGCCGCGGCCAGCACCGCGCCGGCGTGGACCGGCGCGAGCAGGAAGGCGGCCAGGGCGCCGGCGGCGAGCCCGGTGGGGAGGGCGGCGGCGCCGCCCGGGACCGCGGCCTGGGCGTGGAGCAGGTCGCCGAGCGCCGAGGCGTCGAGGGCCCGGGCCAGCGCGGCGGCGTGCAGGGCGTGGTCGAGCTGGGCCGAGAGGAAGGACCAGACGGGGAGGGCCGCCAGCAGCGCCGGGACGGCGCTGGCCACGGCGAAGATCAGCAGCAGCCGCCAGCCGGCGGCGCGGGCGAAGGCGCGGCGGAAGCTCCCGGAGGCGGTCACAGGGCCTCCGCGGCGGCGAAGAGGAGCTGCAGCCAGGCCCAGGCGTCGGCCCCCCAGCGGCGGGCCGCGGCGGGCACCGCCTTGCGGGTGCGGCCGTCGTCGAGGCGGGCGAGGTCGGTGGCCCATGCCGCGCCGGGGTCCAGCTTCGCCGCGCGCGCCGGGACCGGCGCCTCGAAGCTCCAGCGGCCCCAGCGCTCCCCGGCCGGCCAGGCGGCCTTGCGGGTGGAGCCGTCCTCGAAGGTGACGACCAGCTCGTGCGGCAGGTCGAGCGCGCCCATGCGCCGCGCCTCGACGACGGTGAGCCAGGGGAAGGGACCGGGCTTGCCGTCGGCCGGGGCGCCGTGCGCCGCGCGCCACGCCCGGCGCCGCTCGGCCACCTCTCGGGCGATCGCCTTCGCGTCCCGCTCGACGCGCTTGCCGTCCCGCTCCACCAGCCCGGCCACGGGCAGGAGCTCGGTCGAGTCGAGGTGCACCAGGCGGTCGTCGGGCTGGGCCACCCCGTACACCTGCTGCGCGAAGAAGCGGCGCACCCGGGCCGGGTCGGCGCCGCCGTCCACCAGCGCCGCCTCCAGGTCGGCGGTGGAGGGGTGGCGGAAGCGCCAGCGCCGCGCGTAGAGCGCCATGCCGCGGGCGAAGGGCCCCGCGCCGACCTCCCGCTCCAGGTCGCGGAAGGCGAGCACGGTGCGCGGGTAGATCGAGGCGTAGGTGCCGGTCGACCAGCGGTTCCAGGAGCTCTGCGCCAGGGCGTCGGCGGGGTGGCGCGTGCCGCCGGTGAGCCGCTCGAGATCGAGGAGCCCGAAGGCGGGCAGGCCGAGCCCGAGGAGGCGCAGCGCCGCGGGCAGGCGGGGGACCAGCCGCTCTCCCTCCAGCATCCGCACGTCCCACAGCTCGTCCAGCCCCTCGTCCAGGAAGGGCTCCTCGAACTCGTTGCTGGCGACGAGCCCCATGAAGTAGCCGTGGCCGAACTCGTGGACGGTGACGTAGCGGGTGAACCCGGAGGTGTCGCGCGGGAAGGAGTTCGCGGCCATCGAGGTGAAGAAGGTCTCGTACTCCATGCCCCCGGCCTCGACGGCGTTGAAGGGCGGGATCACGCAGGTGACGGCGGCGTAGGGGTAGGGGAACAGGGTGCGGGAGAAGAAGCCCAGGGCGTCGACGGTGGCCTGGAGCGCCTCGCGCCCCTGGGCCGCGTACTCGGGCGGGAAGAGCACCTGGACCCGGACCTCGGGGCTCCCCGGGCCGCGCCAGGTCGCGGCGAGGGGCGGGGCGAAGCCGTCCCAGGCGGTGAAGGCCACGTCGTGGACGTCGTCGGCGCGGAAGCGGTGGACGACGCCCTCCGGGCCGGCCCGCGGGGCGCCGTCGGGGAGGCCGCTCGCCGCCACCGTGAAGCCGGCCGGCGCCACCACCTCCAGCCGGTAGCTGCCGAAGTCGGCGTAGAACTCGCTGTTCAGGTGGAACTCGTGGCAGTTCCAGCGCGGCCGGACGGCGCCGCGCTCGCCCGGGAGCTCCAGCACCCCGATCTTCGGGTACCACTGCCCGGCCAGGTGGAAGCGGCCGAACCAGCCGGTGCGGGCGATCACCCGCGGCAGCTGGTCGAGGAAGCGGACGTCGAGGACGGTGGTCGCGCCCGGCGCCACCGGCTCCGGCAGGTCGAGGCGCACCACGGTGTGGTCGGTCCCGGGGCCGCCGTCGGGGTGGACGAAACGCCAGGGCACCGGCCTCCCGCCCTGGGACACCGCGCGCAGCTCGATGGAGCCCCACTCCCCCTTCTCGATCCGGGCGCCGCCGCGGGAGGCGCCGAGGCGCGCCCGCTCGGTGAGGAAGGTGGAGCCCCCGGACTCGAAGGCGTTCAGGTAGAGGTGCAGGTAGAGGCTGCGGACGGCGACGGCGCTGCGGTTGCGCCAGGTGAGCCGCTCGGTGCCGTCGATGGTGTGCTTCACCGGGTCGAGGACGGCGCGCAGCTCGTAGTCGGCGACGCGGTCGGAGAGGGTCGGCTCCCGCCCGGTCCGCTCCCCGCCCCAGGCGCCGGGGGCGCTCGGCACGCTCACGCCGCCCGCCTCCGGCCCCGCCAGCTCCACGCCGTCGCCGGCCGGCGGCGCCGCGCCGCCCGCCGCCGCGGCCAGCGCGACGGACATCACCACGAGTGCATTCACGCACCGCCTCCCCGCGCTCCGGGCCGGCCGACGCGCCGGCTCCCGCCGCGCACCATACCCGTCCCGGGCGGCTGCGCGATCGGGGATCACCCGTTCGGGCGATCCCCGCCGGGTCCCCATCCCCTCCCCAAAAATGGGCGCATCCTTTCCGAAGCGCCGACGACCGTTGCCGACGCCGAGCGGACGGAGGTGTCCCATGAGGTGCAAGGACGCGATGAAGACCGGTATCGAGGCGTTTCGCATGGATGACCCCGTGCACGTGATCGCGATGCGGATGCGCGACGTGGGGATGGAGTTCGTCCCCGTCTGCGACGACGCCGGGCGGCCGGTCGGAGTCGTGACCGACTTCGACATCGTCCGCGCCGTCTGCGCCGGCGACCTGCAGCCCTCCAAGGTTCCGGCGCGCGACGTCATGGAGATCCACCCCATCACCTGCTTCGACAGCGACGACGTGGAGCGCGCCGAGGAGCTGATGAACGAGACCCACAAGCCGCGCATCCTGGTCTGCGAGGAGCGCACCGGGAGGCTGCTGGGCGCGCTCACGCTGGCCGACATGCTCCGGGCCGAGGGCGAGGACGCCCGCGCCGCCGAGGTGGCGCGCCAGGTGGTGGAGCACGAGTACCAGGAGCAGGAGCAGGCCTAGGCGAGGGCCGTGGCCGCCCGCGCCACCAGCGCCGCGACGGTGCGGCCGCCGGCCGTGGCCGGGACCTTCTACCCGCGGACCCCGGAGGCGCTGCGCGGCGAGGTGGCCCGCCTGCTCGCCGCGGCGCCGCCCCCGGGAGCCCGGCGCCCCAAGGGGCTGGTCGTCCCCCACGCCGGCTACGTCTACTCCGGGCCGGTGGCCGCCACCGCCTACGCCCAGCTGCGCGCGCCCGGCCCGGCCGTGGAGCGCGTGGTGATGGCCGGCCCGGCCCACCACGTCCCGGTGGCGGGCCTGGCGCTCCCCGAGGCGGCGCGGTTCCAGACGCCGCTCGGCGAGGTCCCGGTGGAGGAGGCGGGGGCCCGCCGGGCGGCGGGCTTCCCGCAAGTCACGCGCAGCGCCGCCGCGCACGGGCTGGAGCACTCGCTGGAGGTGCAGCTGCCCTTCCTGCAGGAGGTGCTGGGCCGCTTCACCCTGGTGCCGCTGGCGGTGGGGCGGGCCTCCCCGGCCGACGTCGCCGAGGTGCTGGAGGCGCTCTGGGGCGGCCCCGAGACGCTGGTGGTGATCTCCACCGACCTCTCCCACTACCTCTCCTACGAGGAGGGGCGGGCCCTGGACCGGCGCACCGCCCGGCAGATCCTGGCGCTCGACGCCGAGGGGCTGGAGTTCGAGCAGGCCTGCGGGCGCTGCGGCCTGCAGGGGCTGCTGGTGGTGGCGCGCCGCCGCTCCCTGGTCCTGGAGCAGCTCGACCTGCGCAGCTCGGGCGACACCGGGGGCGACCGGCACGCGGTGGTGGGCTACGGCGCCTTCGCGGTGCACGAGCCCGAGGTCGCGGTCCGGCGCCTGGGGGAGCCCGAGGAGCGGCGGCGGGCCGGCGTCGCCGTGGGCGTCGCCCGGGAGGCGCTGGCCGCGGCCCGGGCCGGGGGACGGCCCCCGGCGCTCCCGCCCGGCGAGCCCTGGCTCGAGGAGCGGCGCAGCTGCTTCGTGAGCCTGCACCGGGACGGGGCGCTGCGCGGCTGCGTCGGCTCGCTGGAGCCCCGCGGCACCCTCTTCGAGGAGATCGTCCGCAGCGCCGCCTCCGCCGCCGCCGAGGACCCGCGCTTCCCGCCGGTCCGGCCGGAGGAGCTGCCCGGGCTGGAGATCGAGGTGAGCGTGCTCTCCCCCCTCGAGCCGCTGCCCGCCGACGGCGAGGAGGAGGCGCTCCGGTCGCTGCGGCCGGGGGTGGACGGCCTGGTGCTCCAGGCGGCCGGGCGCCGCGGCGTCTTCATCCCGTCGATGTGGGAGCAGCTCCCCGACCCGCGCCAGTTCCTGGCCCGGCTGCGCGCCAAGGCCGGGCTGCCGCCGGGCTGGCTGCCGGGCACGCGGCTCTACCGCTTCACCGCCGATCGCTACCGGGAGGAGGCGCCGTGACCGTCGCCCCCCACCCGGCCCGCTGGTGGCACCTCCGGGACGACGGCAAGCTGCAGTGCGACCTCTGCCCGCGCGACTGCCGCCTGGCCGACGGGCAGCGCGGCTTCTGCTTCGTCCGCCGGCGGCTGGGCGGCGAGCTGGTCCTCACCACCTGGGGCCGCTCCAGCGGCTTCTGCGTGGACCCCATCGAGAAGAAGCCGCTCCACCACTTCTACCCGGGCTCCAGCGTGCTCTCCTTCGGCACCGCCGGGTGCAACCTGGGCTGCCGCTTCTGCCAGAACTGGGACATCTCCAAGGCCACCGCGGACGACCGGCTCGCCGACGAGGCCGGGCCCGAGGCGATCGCCGACGAGGCGGTGGCGCTGGGCTGCCGCAGCGTGGCCTTCACCTACAACGACCCGGTGATCTTCGCCGAGTACGCCATCGACGTGGCCGCGGCCTGCCGGGCCCGCGGGCTGAAGACGGTGGCGGTCACCGCCGGCTACGTCCACCCGGAGCCGCGCCGCGAGCTCTTCGCGGCCATGGACGCCGCCAACGTGGACCTGAAGGCCTTCACCGAGGACTTCTACCGGCGGCTCTGCTTCGCCCGGCTCCAGCCGGTGCTGGACACGCTGGAGTGGCTCGCGAAGGAGACCGGGACGTGGCTGGAGATCACCACCCTGCTCATCCCCGGGCAGAACGACTCGGAGGAGGAGGTGGCGCGGCTCTCCGCCTGGGTGGCCGAGCGGCTCGGCCCCGACGTGCCGCTGCACTTCTCCGCCTTCCACCCCGCCTACAAGATGCTGGACGTGCCGGCCACGCCGAGGGCCACGCTCTCCCGGGCCCGCCGGCAGGCGCTGGCGGCGGGGCTGCGCCACGTCTACACCGGCAACGTCCACGATCCCGAGGGCGACGCCACCCGCTGCCCCGGCTGCGGGGAGGTGGTGGTGGCGCGCGACTGGTACGAGATCCTCGACTGGCGCCTGGGCCCGGGCGGCCGCTGCCTGGCCTGCGGCGCCACGGTCGCCGGGCGCTTCGACGACGCCCCCGGCGACTTCGGGCGGCGCCGGGTCCCGGTCCGGATCGGCGGGCGGGGCGCGTTGGCCTAGGGACGACGCCGATCGTTCGGCGGCCGACCGATCGGAGCCGCTCGGGAATCGGGGCTCCGCGCCGGGCGACGGTGCTCGGCGCCCGGGTCCTCGAGCCGGCCGGGACGTTCCCGGGACTTGCCCGAGGTCGACCTCGCGACAAGAAGTCGCAGCCACTTCATCACGTCTCGGCCCGAGCCTGCGCGTGCGCGGAGTTCACTGATGGAATGCCAAGCGGGTCTGGCAAAGCAATCCATCCGTTCTCACTCAACGTCCTTGACACGTGAAGCGAAGAGTATCTACTTCGAGTGCCATGCGGATCTCGGTAATGCCAGGCCTGTCCGTGAGGCCGCCCTGCCAGGCTCGCTCCGGCCGCCTCGGGCTCGGGTGTCGCATACGCTCTACAGGGACCGTGCTGTCCGGGAAAGTCGATGCCTGGTGGCTTCGTGGCGTCGCGGCTGTCCTTGCCGTGGCCTGCGTTTCGTGTGGTGGAGCGGAACACGCCGCAAAGGCTCTAAGTATCCTTTCGCAACCTGTGAGCCAGACGGTTGGCGTCGGGGAACCAGCGACGTTCACGGTGTCAGCTGAGTCATCCTCGGCGCTGCGGTATCAGTGGTACTGGAACGGCAAGTCGATTCCGGGAGCCGTCCAGGCCGTTCTGACGACCCGGCCGGCCGAGGTGGCCGACAACGGGACGGCGTTCCGGGTTGTCGTGTCCGACGGCGTTGGGTCCCTGACGAGTGGAACGGCCACTCTCACGGTGAGCCAAGCACCCAGGGCGCCTCCAGCAGGAGATCTTCGCTTCCAGGGTGTCGATGCCGCGCCCGTTCGAGTTCCGCAGTTCATCTCGAACTTCCTGTCGGGGCGCGTGACGCTGGGCGGCCTGGCGGGCACGCCGCTGCTCATGGGGCCTGGTTCGTGCGCTCCTCCGCCTGATGGCACGTGCTCCTGGTTCTTCTTGGCTGCATGGCCGCAATACGTACAGTACGCCGTGACCGCCGTGTACTCCTCGGGCTCTCTTGTTTCGCTCGATGCGGTTCTCGGCTCTGCGGCCGGCGTGGTCACCTCGCTGGACGTGGAGGAGGCGAACAACACCTACGCGCTTTCGCGTGCGGAGATACCTGGCGTTGGCGGGTTCGATCTCGTTCACCATCAGGCAGTGCCACTCGACTCTCTCGCGGACGAGGTCGGCAAGGAGGGCTCCGCAGGCCGGGTCGTCACCGCCATCGCCCATCGCGCAGGTGCAGCCGAGTTCCTGGCCTATGGATGGACCGGCGCGCCGTCCACGACGTACGAGACCACGGTTCGAAGCGCCTCGCTGGCCAATGCGGCATCGGTCGCCGCCACGATAGCGTCCGACGGCTACGTGATCACCGCGCTCGGCCGAGACGGCGGGGGAGGCCTGATCTTCGTAGGTTCGCGCGTCGCCGGGGATACCATCGCGCGGCCTCTGCTCGTCACCACCAATGAACTGGAGGTCGATCCGCTTCTCAGACGCGGCTACGCCATCGTCGGCTGGGTCTCTGACCCAGGTGCGAATACGTGGACGTGGATAGGTCAGCAGTAGGGAGGTGTGGCTTTGCGTCTCTCCTTCCCAGCGGCACTTCTCCTCGTCACGCTCTGTCCCGCTTCAGCCTGCATCGGTGCGGCCCCCGTGATTCGCCAGGCGTCGTTCGACCATCGCTGCGCACCGGAGCGCATCGCCGTCACGCGCCGCAGCGACGACGGCCGCTCGGTCGAGATGGACGTCTGTGGAAGCGCCCGCCGGTACCAGAATCTCGGGCGATACGGCACTGACTACACGTGGGTAGACGTCACGTCCTGTCCTGCGGCCAATGCGGCTGAATCGCCGGGCCTCCGATGAGTCGAGCTTCGGGGCGTTTCGGCGAAGACGCATAGCCCCTTGCGGCGAGGACGGAAGCAGGAACCCCTGGGTCGGTGACCAGGACGGGGGCTTCTTCATGTCCGCGGGGATCATGCCCCGCCGCCCCTGTCGATCCCTCGCCCGGCTCCTTTTCGGGTGGGGTTGCCGGAAGGCGCACGCCCCGCGCCAGCCGGTCTTTGCTCCCGCCGACGGCTCTGCCGGCTGTCACACGGGGCCGCGGCCGCATCCGCACCCGGGAGCCGCGGCCGGAACCGCTACCGCAGCCGAAGCCGGAACCGCTGCCGCAGGCGCAACCGCGTCCGCAGCCGGATGGGTCCATGCCTCACCGCTACCCGAAGTCCTTCTCCTCCAGCCGGTCGGCGGAGATGGCGTCCTCCTCGTGGGGGCGGAGGCGGGCCGCGGCCCGCGCCGTCTTGAAGTCCCGGTACCACTCGCTGGCGGTGATCATCGCCATCACCTCGTTGGTCCCGGTCCAGATCGAGGCCAGCCGCAGGTCGCGGACGATGCGCTCCACCGGGAAGACGTCGGTGTAGCCGATGCCGCCCATCACCTGCATGGCGTGGTGGGCCACCTGCTGGCAGGACTCGGTGACGAACTTCTTGGTCTCCGAGACCATCCGCCGGATGGTGGCGCGGTCGGCGCCGCGGTCCACCGCCCGGCTGGTGGCGTCCACCAGCGCGCGGGAGGCGTCGAGCAGCGTCGCCGCCTGCGCCACCTGGAAGCTCACCCCCTGGAACTGGTGGATGGGCTGGCCGAAGGCCTTGCGCTTCAGGGTGTAGCCGGTGGCGATCTCCAGCGCCGGCCGGGCCGCGCCGATGGTCATGGCGGCGGTGCCGAGCCGCTCCGGGACCATCATGGTGTCGAAGACCGCGGCCCCGCCGTTCAGGCGGCCGACCACGTTCTCCTTCGGCACCACCACGTCCCGGAACACCATCCGGGCGGCGCCGCCCCCGCGGCAGCCCATCAGCCCGTAGAGGTACTTCACCTCCACCCCCGGCCCCTTGTCCACGATGAGGCAGCTGATGCCCTCGTGCGGCTTCGCCTCCGGGTCGGTGCGGGCGTAGACCAGGAAGTAGTCGGCCGCCTCGGCCCCGACGATGAAGCGCTTCTGGCCGTTCACCACGAAGTGATCGCCCCGGTCCTCGGCCACGGTGGTGGTGCCGAAGAAGTCGGAGCCGCCGCGCGGCTCGGTGAGGCACTCGGCGGCGAAGATCTCGCCGCGCAGCAGCGGCTTCACGTACTTCTCGCGCTGGGCGTCGGTGCCGTGGAGCACCAGCGCGTCGCAGACCAGCTCGGCGCCGATCCCGAAGACGCAGGCGAAGATGTAGCCGAGCGTCCCCACCTCCTCCATCACCATGCAGGTGGTGACCCAGTCCATGTCCCGCCCGCCCCAGCGCCGCGGGTAGCGCACGCCCATCAGCCCGCGCCGTCCCGCCTCGCGGAGGAACCCGGTGGGGAAGCGGATCTTCTCCTGGTCCATGTCCAGGATCATCTGGCGCGGGACCCAGCGGACCAGGTCCCGCACCTCCTCGCGCAGCGCCCGCTGGGCGTCGGTCAGCAGGAAGTCGAACATGGCTCCTCCTCGGGGCGGCGGCCCGCGGAGAGGAGCCTACCAGCCCCCGGCCCCGCGTGACGCGCCGCGCCGAGACGCCGCGCCGCGGCACGGGGAAGCGCTTGCCTCGGCGGCCGCGCCTTGTCAGGATGCCCGCTCCCCAAACGGGAGGGCCGCGGACGGACGGCGGGGTGGCCGGCCGGCCCGCCGCAGCGCGAGGCCCGTCCCGCCGCCGGGCAACCGGGCCCCGCGCCGCCCGGATCTCTTGGAAGCGCCCCACACGCCTGAGGAACCGACCATGTCGAAGAAGGCGATCCTGCCGACCCTGCAGAACCCCCTCGACGTCGAGGAGAAGGTCGAGTTCACGATCCCCGGCGAGATCTCGCGCGCCACCGGGCCCTACGAGGAGGTGATGAAGGAGGGGCACGACCTCGTCCAGCGCCCGCTGCGCTCCATCCCCATCGACCAGATCGAGAAGCAGCACGCCAAGAAGCGGATGACGGTCTGGGAGCGGATGCGGGTGCTCTCCGACAAGGACCCGATCGTCCTCTACCAGAACTGGGGCAAGAACCTGGACGGCGCCTCGCTGGTGACCGCGGTGCTGAACGTCGGCGGCCGCGACGTGGCCTGCTACGGCCACGACTTCACGGTGCGCGCCGGGTCGATGGACGCCACCAACGGCAACAAGCTGGCGCGCCTCTTCCGGCTGGCCGGCGAGAAGGGCATCCCGCTCATCGGCATGAACGACAGCGCCGGCGCCTTCGTGCCCGCCGGGGTGGGCGGGCTCGACGGCTACGCCGAGGCCTTCACGGCGCTGCGGAAGATCAGCGGCGTGGTGCCCTCGATCATGTGCATGTTCGGCTTCAACGCCGGCGGCGGCTCCTACCTGCCGCGCCAGGGCAGCTTCGTGATCCAGCCGGCCGACACCTTCTTCGGCCTCACCGGCCCGGGCGTGGTGAAGTCGGTGCTGGGCGAGGACATCACCCCCGAGGAGCTGGGCGGCCCCAAGGTCCACGGCGCCTCGGGCGTGGCCGACCTCACCGTGGCCGACGAGCTGGCGGCGCTGCGCCAGGCGGTGCGGCTGCTCGCCTACCTGCCCGACAACAACGCGGTGGCGCCGCCCTTCGAGGAGACCAGCGATCCCCTCGACCGCAAGACCTGGGAGATCAACACGCTCCTGAAGAAGGCCTTCAACTCGCCGACCGGGTTCAACACCCCCTTCGACGTGTCGATCATCATCCAGGCGGTCTGCGACTACGGCGACTACTTCGAGATGCAGCCGGAGCGCGCCAAGGAGGTGGTGACCGCCTTCGGCCGGGTGGGCGGCCACGTGGTCGGCTTCGTGGCGAACAACAGCGCGGTGGCCTCGGGCCAGATCGACTGCGACTCGGCGCTGAAGATCGCCAGGTTCGTCCGCTTCTGCAACATCTACAACATCCCCATCATCTTCATGGAGGACACCACCGGCTTCCTCCCCGGCCGCGAGCAGGAGGCGCGGGGCATCGTGCAGGCCGGCCGCTCGATGCTCGACGCCATCGTGGACGTGCGCACCCCGCGCATCCTGCTGATCCTCCGCAACGCCTTCGGCGGCGCCTACGCCTCCTACAACAACTACCCCACCGGCGCCGACCTGGTGCTGGCGCTCCCCACCACCCGCCTGGCGGTGATGGGGCCGGCCGGCAAGGAGTTCATCTACAAGGACGAGCTGCGCAAGGCCCGCGGCGCCGCCGCCGAGATGGTGAAGAAGGGCACGCAGGAGCGCACCGCCGCCGGCATGGAGGGCGCCGCCGCCAGGAAGGAGGCGGAGAAGGAGGCGGCCGAGTGGCTCAAGGGGCAGGAGGCGGCCCTGAACCGGCGCTACGAGAAGGAGCTGATGAACCCGAAGGAGGGCCTGGCCCTCGGCTCCATCTCCTCGCTGGTGATGCCCACCGACCTGCGCGAGGTGCTGGGCAAGAACCTCCACTTCCTGCTGCGCCACTACAAGCCGGGGCCGATGACCGGCCCGCAGCGCGAGTTCCACTGAGCCCGGGCGGACCGCACGGCCCCCACCATCCCGACGGGAGAACGAGACCGATGGCCTCCACCCTGGACTGGTACCGGAACAACCCGCTCACCCACCGCGACCGCCGGCTGGCGAACGCCTCCTCGGCCTGGGTGCGCTCCTTCGCCTGCGAGGACCTGAAGCCCCTCATCGTCTGCCGCGGCCCCATCCGCAAGGAGGCCATGGACGTCTTCGAGGAGATGGGGATCCGCCACTACGGGATCCTGCTCTCCGAGAAGGACTCCATCGTCTACCCCAACGCCCTGGCCCCGGAGCTGCGCCAGCTCACCGACACCAGCCGGGTCCACCGCGTCCCCGACTACAGCGGCGCCACCAAGGAGGAGCGGGTCGAGCGGATGCAGCAGATCGTCCAGATCGCCCGCGACAACGGCTACGACTCGGTCTTCGCCGGGTACGGCTTCATGGCCGAGGACGAGGAGTTCGTCGCCACCATCGAGAAGGCCGGCCTGAAGTTCATCGGCCCCAACTCGGGCACCCAGGCGCGGGCCGGCAAGAAGGACGAGGCCAAGCGCACCGCGCTGGAGGTGAAGGTCAGCGTCACCCCGGGCGTCAACGACGTCGCCGCCCGCACCCTGGTGGCCAAGCACAAGACCCGCAAGCAGCTGCTGGCGCTGGCCGAGGCCGAGGGGCTGGCCTGCGACCCGAAGGTGCTGGCCGACGAGAAGCTCCCCCTGGAGCAGCTCGCCGACCACGTGCTGATGGCCTCCTACGCCAAGGGGATCGACCTCTACACCATCGACGAGCTGGGGGCGCAGGTGCAGCGGGAGGTGGCCGCGATGTTCCGCGAGCACCCGGCCAGCCGGGTGCGGCTCAAGGCCATCGGCGGCGGCGGCGGGAAGGGGCAGCGCATCCTCGGCGCCAGCCTGCTGGGCACCAGGAAGCCCGACGCCAAGGCCGTCGAGGCGGCGGCCGCCGAGGCCCCGGCGATGGTCCGCGAGGTGCTGAACGAGGTGAAGGCCACCGGGGTCGGCGACAACAAGAACGTCCTCATCGAGCTGAACATCGAGCAGACCCGCCACAACGAGATCCAGCTGCTCGGCAACGGCAGCTGGTGCGTCTCGCTGGGCGGCCGCGACTGCTCGCTGCAGATGCACGAGCAGAAGCTGCTGGAGATCTCGGTGACGCAGGAGGGGCTGGCCGCGGCCGTCGCCCGGGCCCGCAAGGCGGGGCGCCAGGAGGAGGCGGCCGCCCTCGAGGTGGACCTGGGGATCCTGAAGCGCATGGAGGAGGACGCCGCCCGCTTCGGCCAGGCGGTGGGGCTCGACTCGGCCTCCACCTTCGAGTGCATCGTCGACCGGGACCGCTACTACTTCATGGAGGTGAACACCCGCATCCAGGTGGAGCACCGGGTCACCGAGCTCTGCTACTCGCTGAAGTTCACCAACCCCGACGACCCGGACGACTCCTTCGTGGTCGAGTCGCTGGTGGAGGCCATGGCGCTGCTGGCGCGCCACAAGGCGCGGCTGCCCCGGCCCACCCGCGTCCCGCGGTTCGGCGCCGCCGCCGAGGCCCGGCTCAACGCCACCGACTCGTCGCTCTCCCCGCACGCCGGCGGGCTGATCCGCTTCTGGTCCAAGCCCATCGAGGGGGAGATCCGCGACGACCAGGGCATCAGCATGCCCAACCCCGACACCGGGATGTTCATGCGCTACCGGGTGGCGGGCGCCTACGACTCCAACATCGCCCTGCTGCTCACCCGGGCCGACGACCGGCTCGCCAGCTACCAGCAGCTCTCCCGGGTGCTGGCCCGCACCTCGCTGCGCGGCGTGGGCCTCGCCACCAACCTGGACTTCCACTACGGCCTGGTGAACTGGTTCATCGGCCAGAACGTGATGGCCAAGCCCACCACCCGCTTCGTGGTGCCGTACCTCACGCTGGTGGGGCAGCTCAAGGACGAGGCGAACAAGATCGACACCGCCTTCGCCTTCGCCGAGATGAAGAAGCACTACCTGGCGCAGGTGGCGGCCGAGACCGGCGGCGACCCGGCCGCCGCCAAGGCCATGGCGGCGGTGATCGACCGGAAGGGCACGCTGCTCACCCGGGCCATCGACCGGCTGCTGGAGGAGCCGCACCTGCTCTCCGGCTGGCTCGCGCTCAACCGCAAGAACTACCGGATCGACGGCGGGAAGGTGTTCTGGATCCGCAACCCGCTCGGGGTGCTGAACGACACCTACGAGTACCTGAACATGGCCCACGATCCCCAGGCGCCCGCCGCCGAGGTGATCTGGCAGCACGACCACGAGCTGCTGCAGACGTCGATCCGCTTCTACGTGGCGCTCCGCAAGACCTTCGGGCTGCGCCGCGAGGAGTTCTACAAGCTCAACGACATCCTGAAGAACGAGGAGCCGCAGGGGGGGTACGACGCCGCCACCTGGGCCCGCATCCGCGCCGCCCACCTGGGCTACGAGGCCGGCAACGAGCTCATCGGCCTGCTCTTCATGCTGGCCGAGCGGGTGAAGTTCTTCGACTTCCGGGTGGAGCCGGACCTGGAGGTGGTGATCCCGGCGCACCTCGCCGACCCGGACCTCCAGGCCCGGATGAAGAAGGTGCTGGTCCCGCCGCCGGCCACCAAGGCCGACGAGCTGGTGGCGCCGTTCGGCGGCATGCTCTACCGGCAGGAAGCGCCGGGACGCCCGCCCTTCGTCGCCGAGGGGGCCCACTTCGACAAGGGGCAGCCGCTCTACATCATCGAGGTGATGAAGATGTTCAACACCGTCCGCGCCCCCTTCTCCGGGACCATCGACAGGGTCCTGATGACGGGGCCGGACGGCACGGTGGTGCAGAAGGGCCAGCCGCTCTTCAAGATCACCCCGGACGAGAAGTTCGTCCCGGTGGATCCGCGCGAGGTGGAGCGCGAGCGGCGCTCCCGGACGCTGGAGCACCTCAAGGCGGTGGTGATGTCGCCCTACGAGAAGCTCTACGACGTCGAGCCGCGCGAGCCCGAGGAGGAGCGCAACCGCGGCGGGGACTTCATCGCCGCGGTCTAGCGGTCAGGCCAGGTTCTTCCGGAAGAAGGCGACGCAGCGGTCCCAGGCCTGCCGGGCCGCGCCGTCGTCGTAGACCTCCTTCCGGTCGGAGTTCATGAAGGCGTGGCTGCCGGGGTAGCGGAAGATCTCCGCCCGCTTCCCGGCCGCCTTCAGCTTCTTCTCGAAGGCGTCCACCAGCGCCGGGGTGACCCAGTCGTCGTGGGCGGCGAAGTGGCCCTGGAAGGGCACCCGGAGGTCCCCCGGGGCGGCCACGCTCTCGGGCGGCAGGCCGTAGAAGCACACCGCCGCGTCCAGCTCGGGGATGTGCGCCGCGCCGATGACGGTGACGGCGCCGCCCATGCAGAAGCCGGTGAGGCCGACCTTGCCGCCGCGCGCCTTGAGGTGGCGGACCGCCCCGCGGACCGCCTGGCCGGTGGCGTCCTGGAAGTCGAGCGCCTGCATCGCGGCGCTGGCCGCGGCGGCGTCGTGGTACGGCACCACCTTGCCGCCGAAGAGGTCCGGCGCCAGGGCGTGGAAGCCCTCCCCGGCGAGCCGGTCGCAGATCGACTTGATCTGCCCCTGCAGCCCCCACCACTCCTGGATGACGACCACGCCCGGCGCCTTCGCGTCCCGCGCCTCGGCCAGGTAGCCCCGGGCCGGCCGGCCGTCGACGCGGGGGAACTCGATCATCGCGCCCATGGATCGCTCCTCGCCTCCCGGACGGCGGAGGCGCCGTCGCCCGGGGCAAGGTGGCGCGAGGAGCGGACGCGGGCAGCGCGCGGGCGGGTCAGGCCCCATCGGGGCCAGGGTGCCCGGACGGCCGCGCGCGGGGCCGTGCCGGGCCGGTCCCGCTCAGACCGGCCAGGCGTGGTGCTCGGCGCAGGCGTCGGGGAAGGGGCTGGCGGCGAGCTGGAAGATGTCGGGGCCGCGGCTGTGCGTCGCCCGCTCGGCGGCCCGGCGGGCCTGGCCCACCCGGGCCACGGACCGGGCCACCTCCCGGGCGCTGCGCAGGTCGTGGTCGCGGCGGGCTGCGTTCGTCCACATGGTGTCGCTCCTCGCGTCCCTTCTCCGGGGAGCGGTGCGCTCCCCACGGCGCGGCAACCTCGCCGATTCCCGTCCATAAAGGAAATGCATTGTCGCTATGATGAGCATAACCACGATTCATGGAGGTCCACGTGGAGATCCAGGGACTGCGCACCTTCGTCGAGGTGGCCCGGCGCGAGGGCTTCACCCGCGCCGGCCAGGCGCTGCACCTCACCCAGCCGGCGGTGAGCAAGGCGGTGAAGGCGCTGGAGGAGGAGCTGGGGGCGCCGCTGCTGGAGCGCGACCGGCGCCGGGTCCGGCCCACCGACGCCGGGCGGATGGTGCTGGAGCGGGCCCAGGGCGTGCTCGACGCGCTGCGGGCCATCGAGGAGGAGGTGGCCGGCGTCGCGAAGCTCCGGCGCGGGCGGCTGCGCATCGGCGTGCCGCCCATGGTGGGCGTGACCTTCCTGCCGCCGCTGCTGGCCGAGTTCCACCGGGCCCACCCCGGCATCGTGCTGGAGCTGCGCGAGGAGGGGTCGCGCCGCATCGAGGCCCTGGTCCAGGAGCGGGAGCTGGACGTGGGCGGCCTGGTGCTCCCCACCGACGAGCGCACCTTCGACGCGCTGCCCTTCGCCCGCGACGAGCTGCGGGCCGCCCTCCACCCGGCCCACCCGCTGGCCGGGAGGCGGACGCTGCCGCTCGAGGCGCTGCGCGACACCCCCTTCGTCCTCTACCGGCCCGAGTTCGCCCTCCACGGCCACGTGCTCGACGCCTGCCGGCGGCGCGGCTTCGAGCCCCGGGTGGTGTGCGAGAGCTCCCACTGGGACTTCATCGTCGGCCTGGTGGCGGCCGGCATCGGCGCCGCCTTCCTCCCCGGGACCATCTGCCGGCAGCTGGACCGGCGCCGGGTGCGTGCCGTCGCCCTGGAAGGGCCGCCCATCCCCTGGGACGTGGCGCTCATCTGGCGCCGCGACCGGCACCTCCCGCCCGCCACCCGCGCCTGGATCGAGCTGGCCCGGCGGAGGCTGGTGGAGGGGCGTCCGGCCGCCCGCTGATCAGGGCTCGCGGCGGACCGCCTCCCGCTCGAAGCTCCCCGCCGGCTGCTCGGCGGCGGCCACCAGCCCCGGGTAGGCGGCGCGCAGGTCGGCGGCCAGCTCCTCGAGCGGCAGGTCGTCGTAGAGGCCGCGGTCGCGCACGTACTCCATGTGGCGCCGGCTCCGGGCGTCGTAGGGCTGCATGAGCGAGTCGGCGGTCCCGTCGAACTCCAGCGGCAGCACGTCGAAGCGCCGGCACATCTCGATGTTGAAGGCCGGGGTGGCCTTCACCCAGCGCCCGTCGAGGAGCAGCGAGACGTAGCCGTGCCAGAGGAAGAGGTCGCTCCCCATGAGCTTCCGCAGGCGCTCGGTGGCGAGGTGGTTGCGCACGTCGGCGAAGCCGAGCCGCGCCGGGATCCCCTCGGCGCGGCAGCTGGCGGCGAGCAGGATCGCCTTGGGCACGCACCAGGCGGCGCCGGCCTGGAGGGTCCGGCTGGCGGCCAGCCACCCGGCCGAGAGCCGGAAGGCGTAGGGGTCGTAGCGGATGCCGTCCCGGACCGCGTAGTAGAGCCGGACGGCCCGTTCCCGGGCGCCGCCCCCGCCGGCGTGGCGCCGCGTGAACGCGGCGACGGCGGGGTGCTGGAAGTCGAGGGTGGCGGTCGGGGCGAGGCTCGGCGTCGGCGCGTCCATCCCGATCTTCTAGCCGAAAGGCGGCACCACCGCACCCCCGCCGACCAGTCCGGGCTACTCGTCCGCCGCGAGCCCCTGCAGCATCTCCTCGCCGCTGAGCCTGACCCAGGCGTCGCCGGCGGGGCGCAGGATGGCGTGCACCTTCAGCGGGATGCGGTAGGAGCGGGGATCCAGCTCGTGGTGCAGCGGGAGGTTCAGGTAGTAGAGCCGCGTGCCGGTGCCGAAGCGCAGCCGGCCCAGCGGCGCCCCGTGGAGGTCGTCGGTGGAGAACTCCGGCATCTGCACCCGCGCCAGCTTGTGGCGCCGGCCGATCACCACCGAGGAGCAGCCGAAGCGGCTGCGCCGCCCCGAGGCCTCGACCACGCTCTCCTCCGAGCAGTTGCCGAAGACCGTGGCCGTCTCGCGCACCCCCGGGGTGTCCTCCAGGTACTCCCCGTAGAAGCCGCTGAGGATCTCCCGGTAGGCGGGGTGCTCCGGCTTGGGGTTGCACTGCACCACGAAGAGCACGTCGAGCCCCTGCCGGCTGGTGAAGTACATCTGGTTGGCGTGGTCGACGATCCGCCGGATGTTGGAGGAGTAGAGGTCCCGGTACAGGTAGTCGAGGCAGATCAGGACCATGAAGTTGAAGGCGGCGTGGCTGCGGAAGAGGTAGACGTGCCGCCCCTGGTACAGGTCCCGGTCCTTGTCGAGGAACTCCTCCCCGTGGAACGGGTGGCCCTTGGCCTCGAGGAAGACGCGCAACCGGCCGTCGTCCTCCTTCACCGCGATGCAGCAGACGTTCACCGGCTTGGCGCCGGCGTCGTGGGCCGCGCTGTCCCGGTCCAGCAGGCCCAGGGCCTCGCGGTTGTCGGCGGCGTGGCGCCCGAGCAGCTCGCGGTAGGCGCGGAGCGGGACGTGCTCCAGGCCGAACATGGTCACGGTGTTGTTGCGCAGCCGGCCGACCGCCGCGAGCATGTCGTCGAGGTGGGCCAGCGGCAGGCAACCTTCCGGGAAGACCAGGAAGTCCAGCTTGCGGAAGGAGGCCTCGTGCTCGCCGACGGTGTCCAGCACCGACTGCACCAGGCGCCACTGCGCCGCCGCATCGGCGACCGTGTACCCGCCCTCGCCGCGCCGCAGGTGGACCGGGATCTGCGCCAGCAGGCAGTGGCGGTGCTGGCCGACCGGGAGGGCCAAATTCACCGGGCATTCGACGATCTCGAGCATCCCGGCGCCCCTTATACCCGAGAGGCGCCCCGGTGGGCGGACGCCGTTGACGCGCCCCGGGAGGTCAGCCGCCGCTCAGCGCCTGGACGATCTGGAGCTCGTCGGACGGAGCGAGGGGCCGGCCGAGGTCGAAGACCTGCTCCCCGTTGACGAAGAAGCGCACGTGGGGGCGCATCCGGTCCTGCTCGTCCACGATCCGGAAGCGGAGGCCGGGGTGGCGCCGGTCGAGGTCGGCGAGCACCGCCGCCAGCGTCCCGCCGGAGGCCTCGACCTCGCGCTCCCCGGTGTAGGAGCGCAGCGGGCTCGGGATCAGCACCTTCACGCGGCGCCTCGCCGTCCCCCGGCCCCGCCTAGGCGAGGGCGGCGGCCTCCACCGCGTAGATCTCCGGCAGGTGGCGGGCGACGCAGCCCCAGCGCCGGCCCTCGTCGCGGCTGGCCCAGAGCTCGCCGCTGGAGGTGCCGACGTAGAGGCCGACCGGCTCCCCGGCGTCGGCGGCCATCGCCTGGCGCTTCACCGTCCACCAGGCGCCGGAGCGGGGGAGGCCGCCGTCGAGGCGCGTCCAGCTCCGGCCGCCGTTCCGGGTGCGGTAGGCGGCCGGCTTCCCCTCGGGGCTGGTGCGCGGCCAGACGCTGGTGCCGTCCATGGGGAACACCCAGGCGCTGTCCGGGTCCCGCGGGTGGACCACCATGGGGAAGCCGATGTCGCCGACCCGCGCCGGCATGTTCCGGCCGACCCGCACCCACTCGTCGGAGGGCCGGTCGATCCGGTAGATGCCGCAGTGGTTCTGCTGCCAGAGCCGGTCCGGCGCGGTCGGGCAGATCCGGACGCAGTGCGGGTCGTGGAACTGGACCCTGGAGGGGTCGAACCCCTCCACCACCTCGAGCCCGCGGAGGAGCTTCGACCAGGTCGCGCCCCGGTCGCGCGACTCGTGGACGCCGCCGCTGGACATGCCCAGGTAGAGGTGGGCCGGGTCGCGCGGGTCGACGATGACCGAGTGCAGCTTGGGCCCGTTGGGCGTGCCGTCCTGCGCGCCGCCCATCCACTCGCGGTACTGGGGGTCGTCGTTCAGCCCGGAGACCGGCTCCCAGGTGGCGCCGCCGTCGCCGCTGCGGAAGAGGCCGTGGGGCGAGGTGCCGGCGTACCAGGTGCCCGGCTCGCCGGGGTGGCCGGGAGTGAGCCAGAAGGTGTGGTCGACGACCCGGCCCTTCTCCCCCTCCGGCGCCTTGGGGAAGGCGGGCGGGCGCTCCGCCTCCTTCCAGCTCCGGCCCATGTCGGAGGAGCGGAACACCGTGGGGCCGAGGTGGCCGGTCTTGGCGGCGGCGAGCAGCGTCCGCCCGTCGCGCGGGTCGAGGACCAGGTGGTTCAGCACGTGGCCCAGGAAGTGGGGCCCGTCGGCGCGCCAGCTCCGGCGCGCCCCGTCGCCGCGGAAGATCCAGGCGCCCTTGCGCGTCGCCACCAGCACCGCCACGCGGGCCGGCCGCGGGCGCGCCGCCTTCCCCCGCGGCGGCACCGCGGGCCTCCCTCGGGCCGCTCGCTTCGGGCTGGGTCTCGCCATGGACCGTCCTCCTCGCCGGAGGGGAAGAGCGGGGTGTAGCGGGCGGCGGCGGCCGGCGCCAGGGCGCCGCGGCACCCGGCCTAAGCGGGTAGTGCGAGCGGGAGGGCGCGCAGCCGCTTGCCGGTCGCGGCGAAGACCGCGTTGGCGACGGCCGGCGCGATCGGCGGGACGCCGGGCTCCCCCACGCCCGAGGGCGGCTCCTCGCTCGGGACCAGGTGGGTCTCGATGGCCGGGCACTCGTCGAAGGGCAGGAGCGGGTAGTCGTCGAAGTTGCCCTGCCGCACCCGCCCGCGCGCGAAGGTGATCTCCTGCTTCAGCGCGGCCGAGAGGCCGAAGACCACCGCCGACTCGAGCTGCCCCGACACCAGGTTGGGGTTCACCACCCGGCCGCAGTCGAAGGCCACCACCACCCGCCGCACCCGGATCTCCCGCCCCTGGACCTCCACCTCGGCGACGGCGGCGGTGTGGCTACCGAAGGAGGCGTGCTGGGCGATCCCCCGGAACCGGCCCGGGGGCGGCGGCCGGTCCCAGCCGGCGCGGGCCGCGGCCAGCTCCAGGACCGCCCGGTGGCGCGGCGCGCCCCGCAGCAGGTCGCGGCGGAAGAGGTAGGGGTCCTTCCCGGCGGCGTGGGCCAGCTCGTCCACGAAGCCCTCCACCGCGAAGGCGGAGTGGGAGTGGCCCACCGACCGCCAGAAGCCGACCGGGACGCCCGGCTCCTGCTCCACGAACTCCACCGACAGGTTGGGGACGGCGTAGGGGATGTGGTCGGTGCCCTCGACCGCGGTCTCGTCGGTGCGCGCCATCCAGGCCGTCGCGGCCGACGCCAGCGCGCGCTTCACCGCGGTGGGCACCCAGAACGGGAGCGCCCCGGCGACGAAGTCGCCGCCCGCTTGCCGGATGATGGCCTGGGTCACCACCCGGTGCGACCAGGCCACCGGGGTGCCGTCGGCCGCCAGCCCGCCGCGGATGGCGTGCAGCGCCGCCGGCCGGTAGAGGTCGTGCCGGATGTCGTCCTCCCGGGACCAGACCACCTTCACCGGGCGCCCCGCCTCCCGCGAGAGCCGGACCGCCTCGGCGACGTAGTCCTGCGGGATGCGCCGCCCGAAGCCGCCGCCCACCAGCGTGGTGTGGACCACGATCTGGCCCGACCCCAGGCCGGTGAGCTGTCGCGCGATCTCCTTGGCGACGCCCGGCCCCTGGGTGGGCGCCCAGATCTCGCACCGGTCGGCGGTGACGTGGGCGGTGGCGTTCTGGGGCTCCATGGTGGCGTGCGCCAGGAAGGGCGCGGTGTAGGTGGCCTCGACCACCCGCGCCGCTCCCGCCAGCGCCCGGGCCGCGTCGCCGGCCGACGCCACGCTCCGCCCCTCGCGGCCCGCGGCCTCGCGGTAGGCGGCGAGGAGGGCGGCGGAGTCGAGCCCGGCGCCCGGCCCGTCGTCCCAGGCGACGCCGAGCCGCTCCGCCCCCTGGCGCGCCTGCCAGTAGCCCCTGGCCAGCACCGCGACGCCGGACGGGATCCGGATCACCGCCTCCACGCCCGGCACGCCCTTCGCCGCGGCGGCGTCGAAGGTGCGGGGCTGGCCTCCCGGCACCGGGCTGCGGACCACCACCGCCACCAGCGCCCCGGGCACCCGCACGTCGATGCCGAAGCGGCCGGAGCCGTCCACCCGGGGACGCGCGTCGAGGCGGGGAAGCGGCTTCCCGATCACCTTGAAGCCGCCGGACTTGAGCGGGGGGTGGCGCGGCGCGCGCTCGTCGGCGGCGGCCACCGCCAGCTCGGGGTAGGTGGCCCGCTTGCCGCTCGCCGGGTGGCGCACGGCGCCGTCCTCGGCGACGACCTCCTCCGCCGGCACCCCCCAGCGGCGCGCCGCGGCGGCCCGGAGCATCTCCCGTGCGGTGGCGCCCGCCGTCCGCAGGGGGTCGAAGCCCGACTTCACGCTGGTGCTCCCGCCGGTGAGCTGCACGTGGAAGGCCGGGTTGTCGTAGGCGCGGTCGGCCGGCGCCGGCACCACCCGCATCGCCTCCGGGGCGATCTCCAGCTCCTCCGCCACCAGCATGGCGAGCCCGGTGAGCACGCCCTGGCCCATCTCCACCTCCGGGCAGACGAAGGTGACGCCCTCCGCCCCGATGCGCAGGAAGGCGCTGGGCGCGAAGCGCGCGCCGCCGGGCGGCGCTGCCCGCGCCAGCCGCGGGGCGTGGATCTCGACGAGCAGCCCGCCGCCCACCGCGGCGCCGACCTTCAGGAAGCCGCGCCGCGTGAGGCTCACCGGCCGCCCTGGCCCGCCGCCCGGTGGATGGCCGTCCGGATCCGCGCGTAGGTGCCGCAGCGGCAGAGGTTCCCGGACATGGCGTCGTCGATCTCGGCGTCGGTGGGGTGGGGCTTGCGGGCCAGCAGGGCGGCCGCCGTCATGATCTGGCCCGGCTGGCAGTAGCCGCACTGGCTGACGTCGGCGTCCAGCCAGGCCTGCTGCACCGGGTGCAGCTTCTCCCCGGCCAGCCCCTCGATGGTGGTGATCGCCTTCCCGTCGACGGCGCCGACGTCGGTGGAGCAGGAGCGGGTCTCGGCGCCGTCCACGTGGACGGTGCAGGCGCCGCACAGCCCCAACCCGCAGCCGAACTTGGTCCCGGTGAGCCCCAGCTCGTCGCGCAGCACCCAGAGCAGCGGCATGTCGCGGGGGACGTCCACCTGGTGGACCGTCCCGTTCACCTCGAGCTTGATCATCGGGACCTCCAGGGGCCTCAATGTAGACGGGAGCGGCCCCGGGGGGGCGCGGGAAATTCGGGGCCCCCGTCCCGGGCGGCGGGCGCGCGGTCACGGCTCCGGCCGGACCGGGCCGCGCGCCGTCCGGGGATCAGGCCCCCGCCATCCGCTCCAGCGCCGCCAGCAGGCGCCCGAGCAGCTCGTTCACCGGCGTGGGGATCCCGTGCTCGCGCCCCAGCCTCACCACCGTGCCGGCGAAGATCTCCACCTCGGTCTTCCGGCCCGCCTCGACGTCCTGGAGCATCGAGGTCTTCCCGTCCGGCGCCAGCGCCGCCAGGATCGGGAAGCAGCGCTCCACGTCGGCCTCGCCGAGGGCGACGCCCGCCGGCCCGGAGAGCGCCACCACCTCGCGCATGGCGTCGCGCGCCAGCCCGCCCACCTCGGGGAGCGCGAAGGCCGCGTAGGGGGCGCGCAGCACCGCCGAGACCTGGTTCACGCCCACGTTGAGCATGAACTTCCACCACTGCTCGCGGAGGACGTCGTCGGGCACGACGTGGGGGATGCCGGCGCGGACGAAGAGCTCCCGCACCGCGGCGACGCGCGGGTCGGCCCGGTCGTTCGAGGGCGCGCCGAAGAAGACGCGGCCCATGGAGGAGAAGCGGACCACCTGCCCCTCGCGGACCGCGTCGGTGCCGACGACGAAGGCCGGCAGCACCTTCTCCGCCCCGAAGGCGCGGGCCAGGACGCCCTCGCTGGCGATGCCGTTGAGGAGCGGGAGCAGCAGGGTGCGGGGCCCCACCCAGCCGCGCAGGTCGGCGACGGCGGCGTCGAGGTGGTGCTGCTTCACCGCCAGGATCACCAGGTCGGCGGGATCTCCCGTGCCGCCGGCGGGGAGCAGCCGGAAGTCGTAGCGGCGGCCGTTGACGGTGATCCCGTCGCGCCGGTAGCGGGCGAGCCGCTCGCCGCCGGCCAGCACCGCGACGCCGTCCGGGTCCACGTCGTGGAGCCGGGCGGCGTGGGCGCTCCCCACAGCGCCCGCCCCGCAGACGACGACCTTCACGGGCCGATGACCACGGTCCAGGGCCGGACCCGCCAGCCGGTGACCACGCCGTTGCGCACGTAGGGATCCTGGCGGACGAACTCCTCCACGTCGGCGGCGCGGTCGGCCCGGAACACGAAGAGGGCGCCGTCCGAGGGCGGGTCGAAGGCGCCCGCCATGAGGAGCTTGCCCGCCTCCTGCATCGCCCGGGCGTGGGCCAGGTGGGCCGCCCGGTGCGGGGTGCGCTTCTCGAGGACGTCGGGGACGTAGTCGTAGGAGAGGATGAAGTACACGGGCGCCTCCGGGCGGGATCCTACCCGATCGCCTGCTCCTCGCCGACGCAGAGCAGCCGGACGCGCCCCTGCGCCACCAGCTGCCCCTGCTCGTCGCGGATCCAGGCCTCCCAGACCTGGGTGGTGCGCCCGCGGGTCACCGGGCGGGCGACGCCGCGCAGCGTCCCGGACCGGACGGCGCGGACGAAGGAGGTGTTGTTCTCGAGCCCGACCACGCGCTGGCCCCGCGGCCGGGCCACCAGGGCCGCGCCGATCGACGCCAGGCTCTCGATCACGCCGCAGTGCACGCCGCCGTGGACGATGCCGTAGGGCTGCAGGTGCTTCCCGGTCACCTGCCACTCGCAGGTCACCTCGTCGGGTCCGGCGGAGAGGATGGTGACGCCCATCTCCCGCGCCCAGCCGGGCAGGTGGTTCAGCATCGCGGTGACGTCCTCGGCCATGCAGGCGCTCCTCGGTCCCGGCGGCGCCGCGCCCGCCCGCCGGGAGCGGGGCGCGAGGGAGCGGGAGGGATGGTGGGGTCGGGCGCGAGAAGGTACCACGGGCGGGCGCCGGGCGGTCGCGCCGCCTACGGGAGCAGCCCGGCCGCCAGCGCCTGCCGCATCGCCTCGGCGAGCAGGTCGAGCGCGCCGGCGGTGTCGGCGCGCGTCGCCGTGGCCGAGGCCGTCCGGGAGGTGGACTCGCCGCCCGCCACGAAGGGCAGCGGCCGGCGGCCGAGCCGCAGCAGCCGGTCGTCGTGGAAGGCCCCGGGCGCGCGCTCGCGCAGCCGCCGGGCCAGCTCGGCCATGTTGGCGGTGCTGGAGGGCTGCATGCCCGGCCCCAGGCAGGAGAAGTCCAGCTCGCGCTCCGCCAGCGCGGCGACGCGCCCGTCCCGCGCGTAGACGAGGATCACCTGCTCGGTGGTCTCCTCGGAGGAGCGCACCGTCCTCGACTCGGTGCGGGTCAGCTTCAGCCCCCCGGTCGCCACGGCCGTGCCGACCGAGAGCCGCTTCGACACCTCGGTGTGCTCGGACTCGGAGCGGGTGGCGCGGATCCCGCGCAGGACGGCGAGCACGTCGCCCCAGGCGATCCGCAGCGGCTCCCCGAACCGGGGCGTGCAGCCGAGGCCGGCGGGCTCGAGCGAGAAGGCGTGGGCGACGGTCCGGTCGCGGTCGGTCGGGGCGCGGTCGGGGAGCGCCAGCGCGGCGAGACCCGCCGCGCGCAGGCCGGCGGCGAGCGCGTCGGCGCGCTCCGGCTCCAGCCGGGCCAGGAGGGCCGGCGGCTCGCGCGCCAGGCGCATCCGCGCCTCCGCCAGCGCGAGCCCGGCCGCCTCCGCCAGGCTCCTCGCCGCCCCGTCGGGGTCGGCCGGCGCGCGCGCGAGGACGACGAGCTTCATGGCCGGAACCTACCAGAAGCGCGGGGAGGGCGCGTGGCCGCGGTCCCAGGCCGACGCGGCCCCTCAGGTGCGCGCCGGCCGGCCGACCGGCCTCCAGGCCAGCCCGAGGAGCGCGATCCCGCAGAAGATCGCGCCGGCGTGGAAGGTGGAGGAGGGGCCCGCCCGGTCCCAGAGGAGCCCGGCCAGGGCGCTGGCGGCGAGCACGGCGATCCCGCACACCAGGTTGAAGAGGCCGAAGGCGGTGCCGCGCAGCCCGGCGGGCGCGGCGTCCGCGACCAGGGCGGCGAGCAGGCCCTGGGTCATGCCCATGTGGACGCCCCAGAGCGCCACGCCGGCCAGCACGACGCCCCAGCCGCCGTCCAGGGCCAGCACCAGGTCGGCGGCGGCGAGGACCAGGAGCCCGGCGAACAGCAGCCGCGTGCGGTCGACGCGATCCGAGAGCCTGCCGAAGGGGTAGGCGGCCAGCGAGTAGACCGCGTTCATCGCCACCATCACCAGCGGCACCAGCGCCAGCGGGACGCCGCCCTGGCGCGCCCGCAGCACCAGGAAGGCCTCGCTGAACCGGGCCAGCGTGGAGGCCGCGCCGACGGCGACCACCCACCAGTAGCCCGCGCCCAGCCCCGCCAGGCGCTCCAGGCGGAGGCGGCCGGGGCGCGGTCCGGCCGCCGGGCGCGCCGGCTCGCGCAGCCCGAGCTGGAGCAGGGCCACCGACGCCGCCGCCGGGAGCACCGCGACCCAGAAGATCGAGCGGAAGTCGTCGGCCCACGCCAGCATCAGCGCCGTCCCGAGGAGCGGGCCCAGGAAGGCGCCCACCGTGTCGAGGGACTGGCGCAGGCCGAAGGCGGCCCCGCGCGCCTCCGCGGGCACCAGGTCCGCGATCAGCGCGTCCCGCGGGGCGCCGCGCACGCCCTTGCCCACCCGGTCGAGGAGGCGGGCCGCGAGCACCAGCCCCGCGGTCGGCGCCAGCGCGAACAGCGGCTTCGACACCGCGCCCAGCGCGTAGCCCGCCACCGCCAGCCCCTTGCGCCGGCCCAGGTGATCGCTCAGCGCTCCCGAGAAGACCTTGACCACGAGCGCGGTGGACTCGGCGAGCCCCTCGATCAGCCCGACGGCGAGGGCGCCGGCGCCGAGCGTGGTGACCAGGAACAGCGGCAGCAGGCCGTGGATCATCTCCGAGGAGACGTCCATGAGCAGGCTGACGCCGCCGAGCACCCAGACGCCCACGGGGAGGCGGCGGGACGCGGCGCTCGAGTCGGGCGGGACGGTGGGCAAGGTGGTCGTCCGCGTCGCGTGAGCCGGCCGGGATCGAGGCCGCGGTCAGCCGCCCATCCGGACGAGCTGCTTCCCCAGGTTCTCGCCGCGCAGGAGCCCGATGAACGCGCGGGGTGCGCTCTCGATGCCCTGGGCGACGGTCTCGCGGTACCGGAGCTTCCCCTCCGCCACCGCGGCGCCGAGCTCCTGCATGGCCTGCGGCCAGAGCTCCAGGTGCTCCGAGACGATGAAGCCCTGCACCAGGAGCCGGTTCACGAGGATGGAGCGGACGTTTCGCACGGCGATGTCCTGTCCACCGTAGCCGGCGATGAGGCCGCAGACCGCGATCCGTCCGAAGGCGTTCATGCGCGCGAGCGAGGCGTCGAGGACCGCGCCACCGACGTTCTCGAACAGGACGTCGATGCCGCCCGGCACCGCCGCCTGGAAGGCGTCGCGGAACTCGTGGGACTTGTAGTCCACGCAGGCGTCGAAGCCGAGGTCACTCACGACGTGCGCGCACTTGGCCGGACCGCCCGCGATCCCGACGGCGCGGCAGCCGCGGAGCTTCGCGAGCTGCCCGACGACGCTGCCGACGGCACCGCTCGCCGCCGACACCACGACGGTCTCGCCGGGCCTGGGCTTCCCGATCTGGAGCAGGCCGTACCACGCGGTGATGCCGGGCATCCCGACGGCACCGAGGTAGACCGATTCGGGCAGGCCCGGCGGGATCTTCACGAGGCCCTTGCCGTCGGAGAGGTGGTACTCCTGCCAGCCCCCGGGTCCCACGGCGAGATCGCCCTTCGACCAGCGCGGGTTCCGCGACTCGACGACCTCGCCGACCGTGCCGCCGATCATCACCTCGCCGAGCGCCTGGGGCGCGGCGTAGGACTTCGCGTCGTCCATGCGGCCGCGCATGTACGGGTCGAGCGAGAGGTAGTGGACGCGGACCAGGACCTCGCCGTCGCGCGGCGCCGGGACGTCGGCCTCGGCGAGTCGGAAGTTCGACTCCTCCACCGGACCACGGGGCCGGCTCGCGAGTAGCCACTGCCTGTTTCGGGTGCTCATCGACCGTTCCTCCCGGGTGCCATCGGGACTCTCTCACGGCCGGGCCCGGCGCGGGAGGCGAACCGGCCCGCGAGCTGGCCGGCGGCGTGGCCTCCGCACGGCGCGGATCCGGCCGCTCCCGCCGCCGCCGGCGTAGAAGAGGTCGCCCCGGTCACCACCGGGAGGGCTTCCCGGGGCCGTGCTGCGCGTAGGCCCGGAACCGCTCCACCAGGAAGTCGACGAAGACCCGCACCCGCGCCGAGAGGTGGTGCCGCTCGGGGTAGACGGCGTAGACGTCCGCGGGCGGGAGCAGGTAGTCGGCGAGGACCTGCTCGAGCCTGCCGGCGCGGAGGTGGTCGGCGATCTCCCACTCGGCCCTCATCAGGATCCCGTGGCCGTCGAGGGCCCAGCCCAGGACGACGGACCCGTCGTTGCTGCTGAGCGGTCCGCGGACCTTCACCGACTCGCTCCTCCGGCCGCGGAGGAGCCGCCACAGCCCGTAGACGCTGTCGTTCTGCCGCAGCACGATGCAGTCGTGGCGGGCCAGGTCGTGGGGCGTGGAGGGCCGGCCGCGCTGGTCGAGGTACCGCGGCGCCGCGCAGAGCAGCCGGCGGTTGTTGGCGATCTTCCGCGCGACGATCCGGGCGTCGGGCAGGTCGCCGAACCGGACCCCCACGTCGAACGCCTCGTCGGTGAGGTTCACGGGCCGGTCCGTCAGCTGGAGCAGGACCTCCACCTCCGGGTACCGGCGCCGGAAGGCGGAGACGACCGGCGCCACGTAGGCGCGGCCGAACCCCAGCGTCGCGTTCACGCGCAGGAGCCCCTTCGGCGCGGCGCGCGCGGCGGAGATCCGCCGCTCCACCTCCTCGATGTCGGCGGTGACGCGGCGGGCGGCCTCGACGTAGAGCTCGCCCTCGGCGGTGAGGCCGATCCGGCGCGTCGTCCGGTGCAGGAGCCGGACGCCGAGGCGGCGCTCGAGCTGCGCCAGGCGCTTGCTCACCGCCGGGGGAGAGACGTCGAGGGCGCGCGCCGCGGCCGACAGGCTGCCCTCCTTCACCACCGCCGCGAAGAAGGCGAGATCCGAGGTGGCGCGCATTGATAACTCCAGGGAACGAGTGCTCTGACTTGCAAGCCATTTCTAACACGTCCGGCGGGGCCTACGGTGGCGCCGTCGAGGAGGCGGGATGGCGACCGATCGGGAAGCGCAGGAGATGACCGGCACGATGGCGCGGTTCACCGCGCTCCTCGCGAAGCGGCTCCCGGACGACGTGCTGACCCAGCTCGGGAGGCTGCGGAAGGTCGAGGACGGCCCGCTCCCCCGGATCGTCTACGACACGATGTTCAAGAACCTCGAGCTGGCGGCCGAGCTGGACCGGCCCTGCTGCCAGGACACCGGGGCCCTCCAGTTCTTCGTCCGCGCCGGCGCCCGGTTCCCGCTCCTCGGCCGGCTTCGCTCGATCCTCACCGAGGCGGTGCGCGAGGCCACCCGCACGGCGCCGCTCCGGCACAACGCGGTCGAGACCTTCGAGGAGAGGAACACCGGGACCAACACCGGCACCAACCTCCCGTGGATCGACTGGGAGATCGTCTCGGACGACGCGACCGCCGAGATCGACGTCTACATGGCGGGCGGCGGCTGCACCCTCCCGGGGTCGGCCAAGGTGCTCATGCCCGGCGAGGGCTACGAGGGCGTCGTCCAGTTCGTCTTCGACGTCGTCACCTCCTACGGCGTGAACGCTTGCCCCCCGCTCCTCGTCGGCGTGGGGATCTCCACCTCGGTGGAGACCGCCGCGCTCCTGTCGAAGCGCGCCATCCAGAGGCGGATCGGGACGCACCACCCGAACCCGAAGGCGGCGGAGCTGGAGCGCCTCCTCGAGGACGGCCTGAACGCGCTGGGCCTCGGGCCGCAGGGCCTCTCCGGCAAGGCCTCGGTGATGGGAGTGCACGTCGAGTCCACCGCCCGCCACCCGTCGGTCATCGGGGTCGGCGTGTCGACCGGCTGCTGGGCGCACCGCCGGGGGACGATCCGCTTCGACGGGTCCCTGCGCCACCAGGTCCTCACGCACCACGGGGTGACGCTGTGAGCAAGGTCCTGAAGACCCCCATCAGCGACGCCGGCGTCGAGCAGCTCACCGCCGGCGACATCGTCTTCCTCGACGGCTCCCTCGTCACCTGCCGTGACGTCGGCCACCGCCGGCTCGTCGAGCGGGGGATGGAGCTGCCCGTCGACCTGCGCGGGGGCGCGATCCTCCACGCCGGCCCCATCGTCGCGGATCGCGGCGGCGGCCGGTTCGAGATGGTCTCCGTCGGGCCGACCACCAGCATGCGCATGGAGAAGTTCGAGAAGGACTTCATCGCCCGCACCGGCGTGAAGCTCATCGTGGGGAAGGGCGGCATGGGCCCGGAGACCGTGGAGGGCTGCCGGCGCCACAAGGCGATCCACGCCATCTTCCCGGGGGGCTGCGCGGTCGTCGCGGCGCGGCAGGTCGAGGAGATCGAGCGCGTCGAGTGGCGCGACCTGGGGATGCCCGAGGCGCTCTGGGTGTCGCGCGTCTCCCGCTTCGGCCCGCTCATCGTCTCCATCGACGCGAAGGGCAACAACCTCGTCGACTCGAACAAGGCGCTCTTCAACGCGCGCAAGGCCGCCATCGTCGAGGAGATCAGCCGTCAGGTCCGGTTCATCAGGTAGCCGAGCTTCGGAAGCCCCCTCGCTCCGCGAAACGGGAGGTCGTGCCATGGACGCGTCCCTCGAGCAGCGCACCCTGCGCCGGATCACCTGGCGCATCGTCCCGTTCGTCATGCTGCTGTACTTCATCGCCTTCATCGACCGGGTGAACATCGGCTTCGCCGCGCTGACGATGAACAGGGACATCGGCCTGTCGCCCTCCGCGTACGGGTTCGGCGCCGGGATCTTCTTCCTCGGCTACTTCCTCTTCGAGGTGCCGTCGAACCTCATCCTCGAGAAGGTGGGCGCGCGGCTCTGGATCGCCCGCGTCATGGTGACGTGGGGCGTGATCTCCGGGGCGATGGCGTTCGTGCGCGGACCGGCGAGCTTCTACGCGCTGCGCTTCCTGCTCGGGGCCGCCGAGGCCGGCTTCTTCCCGGGCATCATCCTCTACCTCAGCTACTGGTTCCCGGCCCGCCACCGCGCCGCCGTCACCGCGCTGTTCATGGCCGCGGCGCCCGTCTCCACCGCGCTCGGCTCCCCCGTCTCGGCGGCGCTGCTCGAGATGCACGGCGTCCTCGGGCTCACCGGCTGGCAGTGGCTGTTCGTGATCGAGGCGATCCCGGCCGTGATCCTGGGGTTCGTCACCTTCTTCTTCATGACCGACCGCCCCGCCGAGGCGCGGTGGCTCCCGGAGGAGGAGCGGGGATGGCTGGTCGCGACCATGGACGCCGAGGTGGCGGCGCGGTCGGGGCACGCCAGGCACTCGCCGTGGCGCGGCCTGTTCGACCCGCGGGTCCTGGCGCTGTCCCTGGTCTACTTCGGCACCTCGGCGGGCCTGTACACCCTGGGCATCTGGGCGCCCCAGATCATCAAGCAGCTCGGCGTGAGCTCGATGACCGTCGGCTTCCTCAACATGGTCCCGCCCACCGTCTCGGTCGTGGCCATGGTGCTCTGGGCGCGGAACTCGGACCGGACCGGGGAGCGCTCCTGGCACGTGGTCTGGGCCTGCCTCCTGGCCTCGGCGGGGCTGGTCATGGCCGGCAGGTCGGGGGCGAGCCTCGCGGCCGTGATCCTCGCCCTCACCTTCGTCAACATCGGCATCAGCGCGGCCAAGCCGCCGCTCTGGTCGATGCCCACGCTCTTCCTCTCCGGCCCCGCCGCCGCCGCCGGCATCGCGACCATCAACTCCATCGGCAACCTGGGCGGGTTCGTCGGCCCCGCGATGATCGGCTGGATCAAGCTGCGGACCGGGAGCTTCGCCGGCGGCCTCTACTTCGTCGCCGCGCTCCTCGTGGTCTCGGCCGCGGTGACGCTCGTCCTCGCGAGGCGCGCGCCACGGCCGGCGGAGAGCGCGGCGGCCGCTCCCGAACGGGCGGCTTGACGGCCACGCCGGGCCCGGCGCCGGGGCCCGGTTCGCCGCCCGGACTCCTTTCGGGTCCGGTCCGGCCTGCGCGTACCCTCAGGAGGGGCCTGGGCTTGCGGCCGCGCGGCCGGGCGGGACACATGGGCGCGCGGAGGACGCGGAGGCGCCATGAAGAAGGGCCGTGCGAAGGGCGGTTCTCCCTCGGAGCTGATCGACGCGAGGATCGAGGAGCTGGGCGACTGGCGGGGCGAGACGCTCGCCCGGCTGCGCGCGCTCGTCCGGCAGGCCGATCCCGAGGTGGTCGAGGAGTGGAAGTGGAGGGGCGTCCCGGTGTGGTCCCACGGCGGGATCATCTGCACCGGTGAGACCTACAAGAGCGTCGTGAAGATGACCTTCTTCAAGGGCGCCTCGCTGAAGGATCCGGCGCGGCTCTTCAACTCCAGCCTCGAGGGCAACGCCCGGCGCGCCATCGACATCCGCGAGGGCGAGACCATCGACGAGGCGGCGCTGAAGGCCCTGGTCCGCGCGGCCGTCGCCCTGAACGAGTCGGCGGCGCGGCGGTAGCACTCGGGCCTGACGCGCCGCCCACGTCCACTTCGGGTGCGGCATGGTCCGGGTGGCGCGCGCTCCCTCCGGGCATGCGGCGCGGGACCGCATTTGCCTGCTCGACGCCGGGTCGCACACTCGCAGGGTCGGATGCTGGCTCGCCGAGGACCTCGCCGGACACGCGGGCAAGGCCAGGCACGCGCGGGCCGGGCCCGCTCCAGGGGAGGAGCGATCATGGCGCGCCTCGACGGATGCCTGGTAGTGCTCGCCGCCGCAATTCTCGGGACGTCGACGGGGACGGATGGTTGGACCTGGTCACGGCCAACTGGACTGCCGGCACGGTTAGCGTCCTGCGCGGGAACGGCGACGGCACCTTCCAGCCGAGGGCGGACGTCGCCGTCGGCGCGCACCCCGCGGCCGTGGCCGCGGGGGATCTCGACGGCGACGGGAAAGTCGACCTGGTGGTCGCCGAGCACGACTCCGGCGGGATCCGCGTCCTCCGGGGAGCCGGAGGCGGCGCGTTCGCGGCCGGCGCGGTGGTCCCGACCGGAGCCGGGGCCTGGCGGCTGGCGCTGGCTGACGTCGACGGCGACGGGAAGCTCGACGCGGTGGTCGCCCACCGCGTGGACGCCAGCGTGGCCGTGCTCGCGGGCAGGGGCGACGGGACCTTCGGCGCGCCCACCTACCGCGTCGCCGGCGTGACCTCATCGGCGGTCGCGGTCGCCGACCTCGACGGGAACGGCTGGCCGGACCTCATCGTCGCCAACGCGGCCGACGACGACCTCATCGTCTACCCGGCCACCGGGCACGGCACGTTCGCGGCGGCGACCACCCACCGCGCGGGCGTGATGGCTCCGCACGCACTGGCGGTCGCCGACCTGGACGGCGACGGCCGGCCGGACGTCGTCGTCCTGAACCAGCGGGTGTACTGGGATCCGCCCCATACCGCGGGTGCCTTCCCGGCGCTGGGCGCCGCCTATCCCCTGGCCGTCCTTCGCGACGTCGGCGAGTCGTCGCTCGAGGTGTTCCCCGTCCGGCTGACCGCGATGCGCTGGCCGAGCGCCTGGACCCTCTGGGCGCAGCAGGGCGGCGCGCCGGTCGAGGCGGACTGGTCGCTGACCCCCGCGCTGGGCACGCTCTCGAGCACGCACGGCGCCGTGGTCACCTACACGCCGCCGTCCGCCCCCGGCCCCCTCGAGGAGGCGTGGGTGGTGGCGACGTTCGGCTCGAAGACGGCGCGCTCGCTGGTCCGGGTGAGCCCCCTCGCCGCCAGGCCCATCGGCACGGCGGGCGCACCCAACGGCTACCTGGAGTACCTCCCGCCAGGGTACGGGGACGGGACGCCCCGCCCCTTGCTGGTGGATCTGCACGGGAGCGGCGCGGAGGGGAACGGGGCCGGCGAGCTCTCGAGGGTGAGCTGGGGCCAGTTGCCCGCCCTGGTCGCGGCCGGCGAGTGGCCCGCGGCCCGCCCGTTCATCGTCCTCGCTCCGCAGCACCACGCGCTGACCACGGACTGCTTCAACGCCGGCGAGATCCGGGACTTCCTGGCCTGGGCCGTCGGCCAGTACACCGTGGACCCGAAGCGGGTGTACCTCACCGGCTACTCCTGCGGCGCGTACGGAGGGTGGAGCTACACGGGCTGGTATAACGGCGACGGCGTGGTGGCCGCCGAGGTCCTGGTCGCCGGCTCCCCGGGGATGGAGTGGGACCGCGCCCATTGCGCCCTGGGCAACACCGCGATCTGGGCCATCCACGGCGACACCGATCCGAACGTTCCCTACGCCCCGGAGCAGGCGGTCATGGTCGATCTCGCGGCCTGTCCCTCGCCGCCCCGCCGCGCGGTCGACTACACGCTCGTCCCCGGGGCCGGCCACGGCATCGCCTGGCAGGTCTTCAACGGCGCGCTGGGGATGGACGTCTACTCGTGGCTCCTGGCCAACCCGCTGCCGTAGGTCGCGGGGACCGGGCCAGCACCGCTGGGTTCCCGGCGCAGGGCCGCGTCCTCGAGCGCCGTTCGCACGACGACCCAGGCCGTCGTCGCCAGCGCCGGGAAGAACGCCCAGGAAGAGCCGAGGAGAAGTGGGGTCGCGAGCGCCCACGGCACGAGCCCCAGGTACCCGGGGTGGCGGATCCGGCGGTAGGGACCGTCTTCGACCGTCCGGTGCCCCGCCTCGCGCTGGATGCGCACCACACCTTCGCTCCACGCGCGGCCTCGGAGGAGGCGCGGGCCCTGGGGATTGCGCTTCGCTCATCGGTCTCCCCCCGGTGACGTCACGCAGCCCGGCACACCCGAGGCGAGGCTGACCCTTCCCCGGCCCCTCTCTTCAGAGACCCCGGGGAAGCAGGATCCTCGACCCCGTTTCGGTCCAGCTTCCAGGGCAGAGGTCACCGCCCCGGCGAGCCCGGCGGTTGGCGTCACGGAACCTTCGCGATCAGCTGGTGATGCGCGTTCACGCCGATCTGGCCGCGTGACTCGCCGTGGCTCTTGCCGTCGCTGTGGTAGACGAGCAGGAGGGCGTTCACGCCAGTGGGCACGTCCGGGCTGCGAACGGTCACGGAGGCCGAACCGTTCCGCTTGGCATGGAACGAATTGCGCGTTCCCTTCCCGTCCAGGGGCGTGAAGCCGATGGGCCTGGTGTCGAAGTGGTTCTCGAACAGGCTGTACGTGCCACCCGGCCGCAGGCCCTCGAAGCGCGCACGGATCGTGGCACCACCCTTCGCGTCGGGCGTGATGGTCACGCGGCCGGTCGCGCCGAGCCATTCCCCCGCCGTGAATCCGAGCGGCGTCCCCTTCGCCGAGTGCAGCATCGTGCCCGGTGCGTCGCCGAGGAGGAGCGGGCGGAACCCGGCCGCGTGCTCGATCCCCTGGGGGCCGAGCGCCGCGGGGGCGGCGCCGTCGCGCACGAACACCTGCGGATCGAGCGGGTGCGGCTGCTTGGTCTCCCGCGAGAAGAAGCTCGCGTGTGTGACGAAGTCGAGCTTGATGGGCTCCGCCGCTCGAGCGCTCCCGAACCACGCGAGTGATGCCGCGAGAGCGACCCCGGCCAGCGAGCGCCACACCCTGTTTCCGAAGCGAAGCATGTGCGTCCTTCCCTGTCTCGAGCGGCGAGTGCCCTTCAGAGGCGTGCAAGCGCGCCTCGAACCCTGCCCCGAGCGTGCCCAGACGCCCGGGCTCGAGCTGTTGTCTCGCGACCAGGCGATTGATTACTTCCCCGCAGGGACGTACCCGCGCGGGACCAGCAGAGCCCGGAGCGACCCACGGCCGGGTCAGACGGATTCTCGGTGGAAGTGCCGGGCAAAACCGGACAACATCGGGCGCCTCGGATGCGAAGCGCGACCGTCAGTGACGCCGCGACCCCGTGGGCAGGGGCGGACGACGCCAACCTCGTCTCGCGCGTCCAGGGCGGCGATCGGGACGCGTTCGCCGGGCTCGTGCGGCGGCACGGCGGCGCGCTGCTCCGGTTGGCCCGGCTGTTCGTCCGGGAGAGCTCGGTCGCCGAGGAGGTCGTGCAGGACACCTGGATGGCCGTCCTCGAGGGGATCGGCGCCTTCGAGGGTCGTGCCTCGTTCAAGACCTGGCTCTACCGGATCCTCGCGAACCGGGCCCGGACCCGCGCGGTCCGGGAAGGCCGGACCGTGCCGTTCTCGGCGCTCGCCGAGCGGGAAGGCGACGAGCACGCCGTCGCCCCGGACCGGTTCGACGCCGGGGGGAGGTGGCGCGCCCCCCCCGCGGAGTGGACCGACGAGACCCCGGAGCGGCTCGCGCTCGCGGCCGAGACCCGGGCCGTCATGGAGGCGGCCGTCCAGGCGCTGCCGCCGGCCCAGCGCGCCGTGCTCGTCCTCCGGGACGAGGATGGCCTCGAGACGGAGGAGATCTGTAATCTTCTCGGTCTGACGGTGACGAACCAGAGGGTGCTGCTCCATCGGGCGCGGGCGCGCGTCCGGCAGGCCCTCGAGGAGCACATGCGAGGCGGACCCTGATGCTGACGTGCCGGCAGATCACGGAGCTCGTCACCGACTACGCGGAGGGGAACCTCTCGCTCGTGGATCGGCTGCGGTTCCAGCTGCACATCGGGATGTGCCGCAATTGCCGCCGGTACGTGCGGCAGGTGAAGGCCACGGCGGCGGCGCTCGGGGAGCTCCCGCCCCCCGAGATCCCCCCGGAGCTCGAGGACGAGTTGCTGCGCCGGTTCGAGACCTGGAAGCAGACGCGTGGTTCCTGAAGCCCAGCTCCGTCCAGGTGCAGGTGAGTCCAGGGTGTGGCGCCGGGTTCATCCGGCGTCCGCGTGCACCGGACGAGCGGCGGCGAGGCTCCTCGCCCCGTGGCGGAGCATCGCCGGCACGATGAGCCGGTGCGCGGGCCGGACCGGCACGAAGTACGCGCGGCCGAGCAGGCCGTGGAACCGCACGAGCGTGGCAACCACGCCGAGCCGCTCGCGGCCGTCGTCGACCACGCGAACGGAGAGGCGGAAGTCGAGGTGCCGGTCGTCGAGGCCGAGCAAGACCTCGTCTCCGGCCTCGGCGAGCACTGGGAAGATGCCGATGCGCGCACCGCCATCATCCGGAGCGGCGGCGCGTTCGAGCGGAGAGCGCGTGGCGATGAGCCCCAGCGGCCGGACGAGGGCGTTCCGCAGCGCCAGCAGCGCGGTGACCCAGCGCGGCGACGACGCGAACACGGCGTCCGTGAACGTGCGCGCGGTGACGCCCGGCGGAAGGCCGACCGCGTAGGCGTCGGCGTAGTCGACGTTGGGGAACGTCGCCGCGGCAAGGCCGCCATCGGGGACGGGCACGGCGCGGACCTTCACGGCCGGAACGATGACGGTGCGGCGCTGAGCGGACTCGACGGCGGGCGATGCAGACGCGGGCGGGGCGCTCGACGTGACCTGCGAACGCTCCAGAGGCGATCCGGCCCCGGCCTCGCGCCACGCACGAGCGAAGCCTCCACTCGAGACGTAGCGTGGGAAGGTCACCCACTGCTCGACGAAGAGCCGCGCGGCGAAATCGCCGGGGCCCTGGAACGGCGAGGGAGGGTTGGCCTCCAGGCGGTGGCCGCGCCCCTGGACGACCAGGGGCAGCACGACCGCGGGCACCGCGAAGGCCAAGAACCAGGTGCTTGCGAACGGCGCCAGGACGACGGCGCAGGTTCCCGCGATGAAGAGCGGAGCCGTTGCGGCATGCAGCGCCAGGTTGCGCCGGTTTCGGTGGCCCTTGGGGTAGTTCTCGAACTGCCAGGCCAGGAGGCCACCTTCGCGGGAGGGGTCCATTCTGCCCTCTTAGCGGGCGAGCGCACGACCGGGGTGGAACGTTCGGGTAGCTACGCCGGGCCCCGATCGAACGGCTTTCTCGCTCCGGATGCCGCCCACGCCGCCCGAGCGCGCATCCGGAAGGCCTCGAGATCCACCGCGCCGGTCGGCCGACGACGAGCAGGACGGCGGACCCGTCTCCCGGTTTGGAAACGGTTTGGAGACGACCCCACCCGGCGGTAGCGAGCCGAGTGAGGTCCGGTAGTCAGGTGGTGGAGGCGCCGGGAATCGAATCGCGCCAATGGTGAACTACAACGATCCGTGTGCATCGGCGACGCGGTTCCAAGTCCTCGAAACGACTCCGGCTCGAGTGATCATCTCTGGCCGAACGAGGACGACGAGGGAGGGTAGGGGACGGCCGACTGCACCAGTTGCACCACGTCGGACCTACCGTCCGGTCTCCAGAGTCGTCCCAATGACATCGAAGCCACTCGCGCGAGCGGCCGCCGACAGAGCGAGGTCATGGGTCGCGAAGACCAGATCGTCGAACTGCTCGCGCCACCCCATGGCGGAGACGAGGTGGATCGCGTCGAGCGTCCCGAGCGGCGTGGGGAGAGGCTGGGCGGCACGGGCGAGCACGCTGCGCGTGATCTCCACGGTCTCGAGCCCTTCCAGGAGTCGGAACGCAGCTTCCCGCCGACCAGCCAGCGCTCGCGAGTCGAGGGTCGGAACCGAGAACCGCAGGCGATCGAGCGTGCGAAGCACCTCCACCTCCGCGAGCGAACTCGTGACGCCCTGCGTCACGTCCGGCCACTCGCGGAGCGGATCGTGCTCGCCCAGGACCAGACGGAGGATGACCGACGAATCGATGTACGCGATCACCGTTTACGGTCCTCCAGGAGGATCGCGAGGCTGTCGACCGGGAGGGCCAGCGGTGGGAGGCCCTTCAGGACCCGCCTCACCGACGCCAAGTCTCGCGTCGGTGGACGGGTCACGACCGCGCCCCGCAGGTCCCCCGCTGGCACGAGCCGGGCCACCGGCGTGCCCCGATCTACCACGACCAAGGTCTCTCCCTTCTTCACGGTCCGCAGGTGTCCGCTCAGATGCGCCTTGAGATCGGCGATACCGACTCTTTTCATGACCATATGATAACCTATACTAGTCATGAAAGCCAACGCAGTCTGCTTGGCGTATACGGGGCCGAGCAGTTCCCGCGACGATGGCGCAGGCCGACCGATCGGCCCCCCCCCCCCCCAAGGCAAACGCTGGTGCCGCTTGTCATCGCCTCGCGCTCTTCCGGCTCGGTCGCTTGGTTTCCGCCTCCCGTCGCGCCTCCCCACGCCGCTCGGCCTCTGCGCGAAGGCGGCCAGCAGTCCTTCGTGTCCTGGCGCTGCCGCCCGACGCCTGCCGCTCCGAGGCTCGAAGGCTCTGCATCGCCTTGAGGCGAAGGCTCGGGTCGCTTCCCTGCACGAATTCCACCAGGAGGGCTACGCGCTCCGAGTCCCGCAGCGACCGCGCCCACCGAACGAGCTCCTTCCTGCTCGGGTCGCGGGAATCGGCGCTCCCCGCCGCCGCTGCCACGAAGAGGTCCGGATCGATTCGGAGGAAGTCGACCATCGCCGCAAGTGGGGCGGGGAGGTCCCGGAGCCCGGGAGGGCATGGCGGTTCCTCCTCGGAATCGGCGAGGTCGCCGTCCTGGACCGCGAGGAGCCAGCCGAGGTAGAGGGCCCGGCGGTCACCGGAGGCGATCAGGGCTCGCGCCGGGAAGAGGGCCGCGGCCTGACCGGTTCCGTCGCCCTCGTCGGTCCAGTCGGACGACTCCTCGTCCTCGGAGGCGAAGTCCAGGATGACGTATCCGCCCTTCGCGCGCGCCGAGGCGGCGCGGCTGCGGCAGTAGCGGGTCGCGGTCTTCAGGTCGAGAAGGCGGCTCGGGAACCGAAAGGTGAGTGCGTGGGTGCCCCAGTTCGCAAGGTAGAGGTGCGCGTCGAAATACCGTTCGACGAGCCTCGCCGGGTCGGCCTTGAGGTCCCCGAAGGTGTAGAAGTTCGCGAACCGGGTGGAAGAGATGGTCGCGCGCGACGAGATCGCGCGCAGCTCCTGCTGCTGGCGCTGGCTCAACGGCGCGTCGAGGGCCAGGAACTCGTAGTACTGGTACTCGCTCACGGGGTCAGGTCAGGTACAAACGCGCCGCGCAGTCGAACGCCTGCTCGGGCGTAGGGGTGAACGAGCCGGTGGGCCCGGCGCAGAGCTCGTAGTCCTCGTGGCTGTAGGTGAACAGAGCAAACACCCACCGCTGCGGGTCGCCGGTGTACTCGAGTCTGAACAGCGGCAGCGCGCCGGATTCGGGCTCTCCCCGTCGGCGCTCCAAGTAGCCGATGTAGGCGAAGCGGCCCCGGTAGCGGACGACGATGTCGATGCCGGCCTTCGACCACTCGGACCGAAAATGCCTCTCCAGGCGCTGCTGTAGCGCAACCTGGAGCTCGCCGGGGATCGCGGCCTGTCGCCTGGGAGCCTGCGGATGCTTCGGCCGCGAGCGTCGCGAAGCCTGGTGGAATGCCTTCGATGCCAAGCTCTCTCCTCCTTGCTGCGGTCCGGGCCACCGTCCAGGAACCCGATGCTGACAACCTACTGGCCGACCCTGACGACGGAGTCGGCCTCACCTTCGAGCAGTATGCGAAAGCGTGGCTCATCCGTCGCCGGCGAGCGAAGAAGCTGGACTGGCGCCACCACGAGCGCCGCCTGCGACTTCACGCGTTCCCAGCGCTCGGGCGGGAGGTGCTCCGCTCGGTCGCGCCGCCGAGGATGCTTGCGTACGCGCGGTCGCTCTCCGGCAGGCTCCGGGCGGACGGCTCGAGACCCCTCTCACCCCGGTCGCTCAAGAACGTCGCCGACTCCGTGAAGGCGGTCTTCGGCGAGGCTGTCGAGGACGGGTTGCTCTCCACGAACCCGTGCCGGTGGAACGCCAGGAAGCACCTTCCTGCCATCGTGGACGCCGATCCCCTCCGGAGGGTGAGGGGCTTCCTGGCCCTGGACGAACTGGAGAAGCTCCTCACCTCCGCGCGTGTACCGGCGCTCCGCCGCGCCGCCTACGCGCTCGAGTTCTTGACCGGCCTGCGGCCGGGCGAGGTGGCTGCGCCGCCGACCTTGCGCGCCTGGGCCTCCGCAAGCGCGTCCATTCCGACTCCCGCGCGACCTTCCGTTCCCTCGTCCTCGCCGCGCGCCCGGATCTGGAGCGGTTCGCCGACATCGTCACCCACCCATCCCCGCGGGAGGCGAAGGACCTCTACCGCCGGTTGGATCCACTCTGGCCGCGGATGGCCGAGGCGGTGGCTGCGATCGACGTGCAGGTCGGCAGGCTTCACGCTGGAGTACCTCGGCGGAATGCGTCGCACATGCGACCAGATCGAGCCGGCGTGCTCCGCGCCGTCTCGACCGTCCTCGACGCGCTGCGGAGGGGCAGGGTGGATCTCGCGATGCGAGACCTCCGCCGGCTGGAACGCCTGCTCGAGGCGCCGGGGGCTCGACCTGGTGGCTGAGCGCCCAGAACGGGAATCGGGTTAGATAGGGGAGCCCCGACTCCGTGGAGGAGCGACCGCAATGGCTTCCAGCGACATCACCCGGCTGCTCTCGGAGGCCCGGGCCGCGCTGCGCACGCCCGTGACCGGTAGGGTCGTGGGCGAGCGGGTGCAGGTGCTCTGCATCGAGCACGAGGGCGATCGGCGCGGGTTGGTGGCACGCGTCGAGCGCAAGGGGATGACTCACCTGATCTCCCTCGCCGATCTCGACGTCGAGCCCTCTTCTCCCCTCCGCGGAACGATCGCGGCCTACCGGGCGATGCTCGGGATCGAGCGGTCCGTCTCGGCGCCCGCTCCAGCGCCTCTGGCAGATCTCTCTATTGGCGCGCGCGCGGAGGTGGTCGTCCTCGCCGTGAAGAAGACCGCGGCGAGGTGCCGCCTCGTGGGCGGGAGCGCCATCTTCACGCTCCGTTGCCAGAGTGTAGGCAGCTTGGTGCCCGGGGAGATCGCGACCATTCAAATCCAGAAGACCTGGCGGTATGCGGGCCGACCGTACGCCTCCGGCGAGGTCGTGGGCTCACGCCTCGAAGCCGATCGGCTCGATCTCGTCCCCCTTCGGCTCGAGCCTCACCCGGATTGGGACCCGGCGGAGGAGTACTGGGGCGAGGAGGGCGTCGTTCCGGAGTGGGCCCGGCCGCTGGTGGCGCGCGGCCCGCGGCCCGAGTTCGAGATGGAGCAGGTGATCCCCGGCGCCGATCCGACCAACTGGGACACCGATCCCATCACCGAGGCCGCGGAGCTGCGAGAGGCCGGGAATCACGCCGGCGCGCGCGCCTTGCTCATGGAGCAGCTCGAAGGGGACCTTCGCTGCCTTGACGCGCACGCGCACCTCGGAAACCAGGAGTTCGAGTACTCACCCCGACTGGCGATCCGGCACTACGAAGCCGGGCTGCGGATTGCCGAGCTCGGCCTCGGCGCCGGCTTCGAGGGCGTGCTGCCATGGGGGCTTGTCGACAACCGGCCGTTTCTCCGATGCCTTCACGGCTACGGCTTGTGCCTGTGGCGTCTCGGAAGGAGGGAGGAGGCGGTCGGAGTGTTCGAGCGGATGCTCTGGCTCAACCCATCGGACAATCAGGGCGCGCGGTTCCTGATCGAAGACGCGCGGCGAGGGCTCACCTGGGAGGAGCAGCAGGAGAGCGAGGAGGAGCGGGCCAACCCATACTCGGTCTGGCGACAGGGCCCGGGAAGCGTCGACGTCAACATGCAGGACCTGATGCTCGCGCTCGAGGATCATGCACCCGGGCACGCCTGGTACCTCGATCGGGAGTCCGGAGAGCTGCACTTCACCTCGGAAGACCTGCCCGACGAGGGTCCGGTGACGCGGGACGTGATGGAGAACGACGCTCGCTTCGCGCTGGTGGAGCCAGAGGAGGGCGGGCACGCATACCGGGACATGGAGGAGTTCGTCCAGACGGTGCGCGAGCCGGCACTCCGGCAGCGGCTCCAGGACGCGCTCGCGGGCAAGGGCGCGTTCGGGCGGTTCAAGCGCTTCCTGGCGGACTCCTCGGCGGAACGCGAGCGGTGGCTCGGGTTCAAGAGCGTGCAGCTCGAGGCGAGGGCGCGGCAATGGCTCGCGGGAATCGGGGTAAAGCCCGGGCCTCGAGCCAGATGAGCGGCGATGGTCGAGGAGCAGGCCAGGCGACTGTTGCGCTGCGGCGCAACGTGGCGCCGTCCACCTCGCGCCTCGTGGAGGTGGTGGTTCTGGCGTCGGGGCGAAGATGGTCGGCAAGGTCGGGAGCGGGGCGTCAGCCAGACCGACCGGGCCCCTTGACCAAGTACTGCTGCCAGGTAACCGCTCGCACCCCGAGGCGCTCGGCGGTGGGCACGGATCCAGCGTCGCAGACCACGAGGGGCGTGAACCGCGGGAAACGGCGCACGAACTCGAGCAACCCGTTGAGATCGGTGGCCTGAAGCTTCCCGGTCTTCACCTCGATGGCCCAGCGACCCCAGGAACCTTCCATGACCCCATCGACCTCCAGTGGCTCCTCCCGCCAGTAGTGAAGACGCTGCCCCGCATTCCACGCGCAGGCGAGGCAGGCGTTCTCGACCCAGGTGCCGAAGGTGGCCGGGTCCTGCGCCGCGGCGACTCCATCGGGATGCACGGCCGCGACGAGAGCGTTGTTAAGGGTCACGAGCTTGGGTGGTGCCGCGCGTTGCCGCGCCGCCTGGACGGAGTACTTCGGAACCGGCGCGATCAGGAACGCTTCCTCCAGCAGCGCAAGGTAGTGGGCGATGGTCTCGAGAGCGCCCCTGTCCTGCAGCTGCCCCTGGATCTTCTGCAAGGAGACGATCCGAGCCGGTGACGAGGCGGCGATTCCGAAGACCTGTCGCAACAGGGCGGGTCGTCGAACCGTGGCCAAGGCGAGGATGTCCCTCCCGATCGCAGGTTCGAGAATGGCCTCGCGCACGTACGCCGACCAGCGACGCAAGTCGTCTCGCATCGCGAAGGTGCCAGGGTACGACCCCAAGCGCACGAAGAGGTCGGCGGCTGCCGAGGGCTCGAGCTTGAAGACCTCAGCGAGGGATCTGGCTGACCAGTGGGCAAGCGTGAGCCGCTCGAAACGCCCCGCCAAGCTCTCGCGAGAGCCCGTCGCCAGGTGGAGCGCCGAGGAGCCCGTGGCGACGACGTGAATGGGGATCTCGTTCCGCTTGAAGCGGTCCCACGCGCCCTTGAGGCGGGCGGCCCAGTCGTGGAGAAGGTGCGCCTCGTCGAGCAGGACCACCGCGTGCCCCTGCGCCTTTGCCGTTTCCTCGGCCCGCCCCAGCAGGCGGTCCCAGAAGCCTGGCAGCGCGGCATCGGGTGCATCGGCAGCGGCGTAGATCGCGCTGCCGCCCGCCTCGCGGGCGAGCTCGAGGAGGAGAGTCGTCTTCCCCACCTGGCGGGGACCGGACAGCAACTGGATCCTACCGGGAGCGTCTTCCGCAAGGCGCTTCCGGAGCACCTCGCGGCACTCCTGGTAGCTGAGCCGATACTCGTCTACAGTCATGGTCGAATGTTTATTCGACTATGACCTGTTAAGCAAGGTCACGGTCCCTTCAGGGGGTCCCGGGAGAGCCTCACCGAGTCGGGTGCCCCAGAGGATTTGAACCTCTGGCCTTCGGATTCAATATCCAATGGCCAGGTCATCACTGAAAGTCTTGAGGTACGCCAAGTCGCCGCACCGACTGCACATTCGGATCCCTTGGTGCACCTGAGCCCACGGAAGTGCACCTCGGATGCGCAGCAGCCAACTGTAATACGGACAGGTGGGCGTACTTACGGTGGATTCCAGAAGGATCAAGGCGTTGGCGCGCGAGCGATCGCCACGACGGGGTACCCTGGGGAACGCGAGTGCACGCGGCAAAGGATGAAATCCAGATGAAGGCGCACTTCGGAAAGAAGGCGAACTCTATCGACGGTGTTCACTGAGGATCGGCGATGCGCTACGAGGCCTCGCGATGATCAAGCCTTCGGCCGCGAGTCGTCGAGCACCTAAGGCGCGCCCAGTCGCCGCGCCACCCAACTCCGAATGGCACTGCAGGCCTCCTCGACGCCGATCCGAGGCCCCCAGAACATCGGCGCGATCGCTTCGTGCGCTCGCTGGATCTCGGCGAAGCGCGGCCCCCCGTCCGGATTGAACGCGGCGTCGGCGACCGACGGGATCGCTGCCACCTGGCGCTGGGCGAGCATCTCCTCCGCGAGGGTGCGCGGGCTATCGTACCCCTCGAGCGGTGGGAACTCGGCCTCCGCCGCGACGATGTGCGCCGCGTCCTCGAAGTGGCGGACGAAGGCGGCCGGTGCCACATCGCCTCGGGGGACGCGTCGCCTGAGCGCGTCCAGCTTCTCGATGAGCGTCACGAGCGGATGGACGCAGCGGACACCCTTCGGCCTGTTGTCATCGAATGAGGCGAACTGACCCTGTGCACCGAGCTCCTCGTGGACGAAGGAGGTCATGTCCCTGCGGACGAAGGGTGTCACCCGGGCGTCGCCGATCTCGAGGAGCACGAACGGCCGAAGCATGCCGAGGCCGCTCAGGTGCGCGCCCCGGTAGACCGCGCGGAGCTGCGCGCTTCGGTGCGATGGATCCTCGTAGGTGGGGTCCGCCGAGACCTCGACTCCGGGAAGCTCGATGAGGTCCAGCAGCGCGTTGAAGTGCGCCTGCCGCTCGTGCACCGCCCTGGTCCCTTCGCTCTTCCAGTTCCTGACGGGTGGCAGCGTTCGCAGGACACCCGACTCGATCTTGAGGTCCAGGTCTTCCGAGAATCGCTCGATGAGGCCGAAGCCCTTCGACAGCGACGTTCCCCCCTTGAACCAGACTTCCAGGCCGAGCCGGTGCAGGCCCCACAGGACGTGAGTGACCCAGTAGTCCTTCTCGACGAGCGCCGGCGCGAGACGGCGGCGGGTGGCGACCACGGCCACTAGGTCGGCGAAGTCGCGCTCTTCGTGTGGATAGCTCATGGACCGTTCGCTTCGAGCGCGCTCTCGACGAAAGCCTGGGTCCGGCGAGTCCCGTAGCGCCGCGCCATGTCGCGGAGGCGGTCGCCGTCGAACGCCTTGGCGGCCACTGCCCGGCGCAGTGCCCTGGCCAGTTCCTCTGGCGCCGCCCCTGCGCGGTCCGCGTTCTCGAAGAGGTCGACGACGAACCACTCCGCGGACGGGCGAGCCGGGAACGCCACACGGCGCAGGACGTACCGCCGACCGCCGAGCTCGAAACTTCCGCTGCGCTTGGTGTTGTAGACGAGCGGCGCCGCGAACAGGGCGGTGGTCCCGAGTCCCAGGGCGTTCCAGCGCTCGGGCCCGGTGAAGACGAATCTCCCCCCATCGAGGAAGGCTCGCATGACCTCCTCGTCTGTCGGCGGCACATCACCGAAGCGGCTCCTGCGTGGGTGGGCGAAGAGGCCGTGGGCCAAGGGGACGAGCTGGCCTTCTCGCACCAAGCGCTTGGCGAGCCTCGGCGCGTTGGCGCTCCAGCCGGCCAGATCCCTGGTCCGGTAGGCGCGTCCCGGGCGGAGATGAAGGTGGATCGCGACGGGCATTGGTACTTCCTTTCCCGGAAAATACATACAACCATGGGGGGCCCGGCGCAAACGGAAGTCAGGGTTCCCCGCTAGGGTTTGGAGCTGCGCCTCAACCCCCTGGTCTCCTCGGGTCTCGTGATCCGGGCGGAACGACGACGATGGGCCCTCAGGACTCCTTCAAGCAGGAACTCGCGCGCCTCGAGGCGCGCCTCGCGAAGCTGGAAGAGGAGCGGCGGTCTGTAGAGGCGCAGATCGCCCGACTCCGCGACGAGCTCGCTGCCAGCCCCGGTCCTCCCATCGCCGTCGCCCCACCTCCGACCCGGCGCGCCACGACTCCCGCAGCGCCTCACGAGAAAGTGGCGCTCTTCCGCAGCCTCTTCCGCGGGCGCGACGACGTCTTCCCGCTCTCGTGGTCGAACCCACGCAAGGGCACCAAGGGCTACTCGCCGGCCTGCTCGAACGAGTGGCGCCGAGGCCTTTGCGAGAAGCCGCGCGTGAAGTGCGGCCAATGTCCCCACCAGGCGTTCCGGCCCGTCTCGGACCAGGTGGTGCTCGACCACCTCCAGGGTCGGCACGTGATGGGCGTCTACCCTCTGCTTCAGGATGAGCGGTGTCACCTCCTGGCCATCGACTTCGACAAGGAGGGGTGGCGCGACGACGTCTTGGCGTTCGCAGGGACCTGCCGCGCGATCGGGGTGCCAGCCGTCCTCGAAAGGTCGCGCTCTGGAAACGGCGCGCATGCCTGGTTCTTTTTCGATGCGGCAGTCCCCGCACACTTGGCGAGAAGGCTCGGTTGCTGCCTCCTCACGGAGACCATGACCCGTCGACCGACGCTCGGCATGGCCTCATACGATCGGCTCTTTCCGAACCAGGACACGATGCCTAAGGGCGGGTTCGGCAACCTCATCGCCCTGCCGTTGCAGCACGAGGCGAGACAGCACGAGAACACCGTGTTCCTCGACGACGAGTTGCACCCTTTCGAGGACCAGTGGACCTTCCTGGCGTCGGTTGGGAGGATCCCGGTACAGACCGTCGAGCTCATCGCTCGAGAAGCCCATCGTCAGGACCGTGTCGTCGGCGCCAGGTTCTCAGGCGTTGCCGAGGAGGAGGCGCCGTGGCTCAGGCCGCCTTCTGGAGAATGGAGGCGGCCTCCTCAAGGTGCAGCGCTCACAAGTGCCCTCCGCGTGGTTCAGGCCCAGCGGCTCTTCGTGGAGCGCGATGGCCTACCTCCCGCCTTCGTGAACGAGCTGCGCCACCTGGCGGCCTTCCAGAACTGGGCTTGATCCGGTTCAGCAGACAGGTTGACTGCGTTCCTTCTGCTCACTCTCGGTCCTGCTGATCAGTCCCTCGCCAGGGTACCACCTGTCTCGGTGGAGCGCGGAGAAGGGGGGTACCTGGGGTGCCCCCGGGGTGGAGATCGTCGCTCCTGGGGCCAGCCAGGGGCCTCGTTTCGGATCCCGACCCTGACGAACCGCGATCCTCACGCTGCACGTGCCTTTCGGTGAAGGCGTTCGAACTCGGCCGGGCTGACGTAGCCGATGGCCGAGTGCAGCCGCTTCTGGTTGTAGAACACCTCGATGAAGTCGAACGCCTCGGTCCTGGCCACGTCGTTGTTGAGGAACCGCTCCCCGCACTCCATCTTGAAGGTGGAGTTCCAGCTCTCCATGACGGCGTTGTCGTACGGGTTGCCGCGTCGGCTCATGCTGCAGTCGATGCCCCGGGTGGAGAGGATCTTCTGGTAGTCCTCGCTCGCGTAGGTGCAGCCCTGGTCGGAGTGGTGGAGGAGGCCGGCGCCCGGGCAGCGCCGGCCGATGGCCATCTCGAGCGCCGCGATGGTCAGGTGCCGGTCGTTCACGGGCGACAGCGCCCACCCGACGACGAACTTCGAGTACAGGTCCAGGATGGCGGCCAGGAACAGCTTGCCGTTCCCGGTAAGCAGCTCGGTCGTGTCGCCGACCCACTTCTGGTTCGGCGCCGCCGCCTCGAAGTTCCGGTCGAGGACGTTGGCGGCCACCGGCTGGTCGTGCTCGCTCATCGTCGTGCACTTGAAACGCCGCCTGGGACGCGCCCTGAGCCCTTCCTGGCGCATCAGGCGGCCGACCCTCTTGGCGCTCACGTGGACGTCGTTCGTGGCCGCCAGCTCCTTCTGGACGCGCGGAGCGCCGTACCGCTTGCGGCTGAGCTCGTGGACCTCACGGACCAGGACGGCGAGCTGCTTGTCGTCCCTGGCGTGCGCCGACGGTGGGCGATCAACCCAGGCGTAGTAGCCGGCCCGCGAGACCTTCAGCGACCGGCACATCAAGGTGATCGGGTACAAGGCCTTCTCCGCGTGGATGAACGCGAAACTCAACTGTTCTCCTTGGCGAAGAAGGCCGCGGCTTTTTTTAGAATGTCCCGCTCCATCCTGAGGATCCGGACCTCCTTGCGCAGCTCCGCCAGCTCCTCCCGCTCGGCCGAGGTGAGCACCCCGGGCTTGCCCTTGCCCACGTCCGCCCGCGCCCGGTCGACCCAGGTCCTCAGCGAGGACTCCGTCAGGTCGAGGTCCCGAGCCACCTGCGGGAGGCTCTTCCCTCCCGTCAGGACCAGGCGAACCGCGTCCGCCCTGAACTCGTCGGTGTAGCTCCTACGCTGCCTCCGCTGCTTGGTCTCTCCGGCCATGTCGGACACCGTAACCGCCTTTCACTTGGTGTCCACCAAACCGGATCAAGCCCACGAGGGGCTCATCGACGCCTCCCCCTGCATCCTCGGCCGCGCGCAGCTCCCGCAGATCGTCGATGCGGATCCCGAGTGGCGAGCCAAGGCCCAGTACACGCGAGAGGAGCTTGTCTCCCTCGTGAGCGCGACCAGCATCCCCGAGCACGAGCGCGTGGCGAACGCGCTCCTGGGTCTCGCCGCCCTTCGCGTCGGCGAGATGGGCGGGCTCCACTTCCGGAACGTGACACTCGAGATGAGTCCGCTCGGACGCATCGTCGTGGCGCGCTCCTACAACAAGCGTGGGACGAAGACGAAGGTGGTCCGGTGGATGCCGATCCACCCGGTGCTGGGCGAGATCCTGCGCGAGTGGCAGGGGCACGGCTTCGAGGCGACGATGGGCCGGGCGCCGATGCCCGACGACCTGGTGGTTCCGACGCCGCCGAAGCCGAAAGGGAAGGGCCGGTTCTCGGCTCCGTGGCGGATGCGGGACAAGAACTTCACCCGGAAGTGCTTCCTGCGCGACCTGCGGACGCTCGGCATCGACCACCGGCGCGTCCACGACCTCCGCCGGACGTTCATCTCGCTCGCCCGCGAGGACGGCGCCGACAAGGACATCCTCCGCCGCGGGACCCACCAGCCGCCGAAGGACGTGATGGAACTCTACACGACGGTCGAGTGGAAGAAGCTCTGCGCCGAAGTGGCCAAGCTCCGGATCTCCCTCGTGAACCCGCCGGAGAAGGCCCCGACGCCGGCCGAGGGCCTTGGTGCAGGTCTTGGTGCAGTGAAAGACAAAACCCCGCAGCATCGCGGGGTTGAGTGGTGGAGGCGCCGGGAATCGAAACTTACTTACGGTGAACACGCAACCGCGCGACGGGGCACGACTTTCGGCGGAAACGCGTTCATCGGCGGGAGGTTCCGGTTCCTGGCGACGTCCACCGCTGACAACGCGGGTCGACGGCAGGCGTCCTGGGACTTGGAGGCATCTTGGAGACGAACCCATCCGAGTGGCTCGCCTCAGGATCCGCGTACGGCATTGCCGTTCAGCCGCCCGGTCAGCATGCGCACCAGCGCGTCAAACGGGCCACGTCGCTGGCTGTGCAGGGCTCGCGACGGCAAGTCCTCGACCGCCTTCGCGACAGATGCTTTCACACGCGCTGCTACGCCGTCATCCCACACCTGGCCCTGAAGATTGAAGATGAGTGAGACACGGGCCGACCACTTCTTGTTGCCTCGGAATTGTGGAACGCCCAGCCTAACGTTGAACTGGCGCTCGATGGCGGATGCGTAGCAGTCCACATCCAGGAGATCTTCAAACTCGCTCTCGGTGGCCCCACCCCGCGTAGCGTAAACGATGTCGCCTTGCCGAATGACGGATTCAGTGGTGGCCCGCTCCGCTGCTTGGCGGCCGGCGTCGTCGCCATCCAAGAACGCCACTACGTCGCAGAGTTGCTCGCGCATCAGTGTGCCGATGTACAGAAGGTTCGAGGCCCCCGAAAGCGGTTCGATGGCGAGCGTGCCGCCACGAAGGGCGTCGGCGAGTGGCTGCGAATGATGGCTCAGCAAGGCCTTCAGCGCCTGTCTGTCCTCGTTGCCTTCAACGAGTAGGACGAACTGGGCGTGCTTGAGGTTGTCCGATGCGCGAACTCCGAGGACACGACGGATCTCATCAATGGAGATCGCGGGCCGAGCGCGGTTGGACTGAACGATGATGTTGCGGCTTACGGCCACGCGATCCACGAAGAGTGGGCAGTGCGTGGCAATGACGACCCGATGCTTTTGGGAGAGTTCCTCGAGGACCGAGCGAAGTTCATGAATCGCACGCGGGTGCAGGTGCGCCTCAGGTTCCTCGATCGCGAGCAACAAGTTGCGCTGTACGGTCCCGCTCTCGGTCAGGTGGCGCATCAGTCCAAGAGCCGCGAGACTCTGGACACCGTCTCCCTTCTGCTGAAGCGCGGTTCGGGCGCCGTCATCCACAATGACTTCGCTGCTGCGGCGTAGGGCGCGATACCTCTCATTTGGCGGGATCTGAATCGCAACTTCGCTGATCTCGGGCATGAAGTCCGAAAGGGTCCGCTTGATGCTCTCAGATAGCTTGTCGAGCACAGGCTTCTGAAGAGCGGCGATAGCCTCAACGGCCTTCTGGTAGGCAGGCTGCGTCTCAAGCGAGCGCAACTCACGGGCGAGGAGTGCATCGACGATTTCCCTAGCAGAGTCCGCTGTCCGAACCGCCGGGATGTGTTCTATGTCGATGCGCTTGCGGACAAATTCGGCGATCAGGTCCCGCTTGCTTGATAGTGCATCGCCGCCAGGTCCCTTCTTACGGATGCGAATACCGGGTTCCCTGCGTCCGATGGAGACCTGAACCGGGAGGGTGCCGTTGATCCGGCTCCCAACGTCATCCCGGAATGCCTGAACGTCATCCTCATCAAGCTCGAACTCGAGCAGGAAGATCGATTCGCCGTTGGGCTTCGAAGCCTGCAGGGAAACCGGGTAGTCCGTGTCCCAGTCGTAGAAGTCTCGATGTCTTGCCGGACGGAAACTCGGTCCGCGCGTTGGAAGGGTGGCGATGATGCGCAGAGCCGTCACCATCGCACGCAGGATGTTGGACTTGCCCTCGTTGTTTGGCCCGATGATGACGGTTGACTGGCCGATGCCCAGCCTGTGGGCCTTCGTGATGCTCCTGTAGTTCTGGACCGAGAAGGAAACCAGTTGCATCGGCTCTCCTGTCTAGGACCAATAGTACCAGGCGGTCACCGACGTGTGTCCACGAAGTCGAATTCCGGAAGGGCCGAAAGACCGTAGACTCGAAGGGCCAAGGCATCGACCTTCACGAAGTCACGGTCGGAGAAGGCGGCGGCAATGGCAGTGGCCAGGCTTTTTGGCAGGGAGGTGGGAGGTGGGACCCTGATACGCCGCAAGTACTGCGCCTGGAAACGCAGGTAGCCCCCCCGCATCTTCACCGCGTACGACCATACGAAGAAGAGCGCCACCTTCGAACTCAGCAGACCCCCCAGGACCTTCATGTCCCAGGTCTCGCTGATGACGAAGTAGAGGTTGTGGTGCGGGTGAAACCGCCCATCCTCCAACACCACCTCGTTGCTCCCCGCAATGTCCGGGATAAGGAGCTTCGGGACCGGCACGAGCTCCGGGTACACGCGGTCGATCGTTCGGAACCACCCGCGCGGATTCTTCTGCGCGACGTGGCGCTTCTTCACGTCGCCGGCGCGTTCCTCGAAGTACCGAGCCAGTTTCGGGTACTTCGCAAGGTCTACGACGGACCCGTCGCCCGCGAAGGTGTTGATGACGCACCGGTGGGCGTTCCGGACCTTGCCGTCCTCGATGTCCTCGCGCATCACCAAGGGGACGAGGCGATCCCGTTCGATGTCCGCATCCTCCGGGACGACGAAGACCTTGTCGGCTCCCGTGGCGACGCCGATGCGGACCTGGGTCTTGCCGTCCGCCTCCAGCGGCTCGAATCGGCGCTCCAAATCGCGGAGTACCTCCAGGTGCTCCGGCGAACTGAGGACCCACGGCTCCGCAGCCTCGAACCACGTCTCGTAGGTGCTGACGCTGGCGCCCGGGCGAATCTTGGCCTTGGGGCTCTTGAGCAGCCTGAGGAGGTCCTTGCATTCCTCGGGCGAGCCAGAGGCCAGCTTGCCGACCTGGACCTGATGGCCGCGGTCGCGGCCGATGGCGAAGATCGACGGGTAGGCGATTACCTCGGACTCAAAGGGCGACGCCGTGTGGAGGTCCACGTAGGTGTGCACGTGGAAGTCGCGCGCGATCTTCTCGCGGAGGGGCGCGCCATACCGGTTCAGGGTCCAGCGGTCGGCGCAGATGAATGACAGCACGCCCTTGGGCCCTAGGAGATCCAGGCTCCGCTCGATGAACGCGACGTAGAGGTCTGCTCGGTCGAAGAGCGAGACGTAGCGGTGCCGGTACTCCGACTGGAGCCTGGGCGCGAGCTGCTCGATCCGCACATAGGGCGGGTTGCCCACGACCACGTCAAACCTGCGCTGGATTGGAGCCAGCAGGAAGTCGCCCTCCTGCACCCAGGCGCCGCTGAGGCGCTTGCAGTCGGCCGCTCCCAGGCCGGCGCCGCGCAACTCGCGCTCGATGGCCTGACGGGTCAGCACTACGTGGTCAGCATCGATGTCGAAGGCGAGCAACCCTCCCGCGAGCGTTCGAGGGTCGCGCCCATAGCGTTTGGAGGACGCGAGGAGCCGCTTGAGCGCGGGCACCAGGAAGGCACCGTGGCCCACAGAGGGCTCAAGCAGCGTCAGGCCTCCGAGGTCGCGATCCTCGACGTAGCCCGCCAGGTCGAGGATGAGGTCCACGATCTGTGGCTTGGTCAGGACGACGCCGTGCGTCTCCCCGGAGCTCCGCTCGCCGTAATCGTAGGCCTCCTTGGGGACGGCGACCGGAAGGGGAAGATGCGCCTGCATCTGACTCCTCAGAGCGAAGCCTTGTAAGTCCTAACCTGTCCGGCCAGGCCGGCCAGGAACTTCTTCATGGAGAGGTCGCTCGCCGGCTCGGCGTAGCCGCCACGTGGCCCGCCCTTCGCCGTCGACATCAAGAGGGAGGAGCCGTCGAACAGCTTCTGCAGGACAAGCTTGCGAAGGAGCAGCTCGTAACGCTTGGCGTAGGAGGAGCCCTTGAACTCAGGGAACACGGGGAAGTGGGGCTCGTCCACGCCGACGGCGCCGGTGGAGCCGTCGCAGTCCTCGAGCAGCATGACCCAGCCGAGCCAGGGGCGGGGCCGCTGGACGCCGAAGGCCCCCTTCTCGTAGGCCTCCCAGAGGTCGGTGGCGGTCCCGATCGCCTCTTCCGCGCGGTTGTTGAAGTTGTTCCCGAACGAGGGTCCCTTCTGGCTCTTGAACTCGATGGCGGCAACCAGGTTCCCGTCGTGGACGACCAGCATGTCCCACTTCTTCGTGGGCCTGTAAAAGCCGGGCAGGGTGAGCTCGGCGTCGGTGTAGATGCTCGCCTCGGGCATTTCGTTCTTAGCCAGTAGCCAGCTCACCAGGTCGCAGAAACCGTTCATCTGCTTGCCGCCGGTGACGGCCGCCCGCGCCCCGCGGTCGGCGTCGCCCTTCTTCTGCCGCTTGGACTGTCGCACGAGGGTCTGCCAGTAGTGGGCGACCGCCCGCTTCACGTGGAGGGAGTAGTCGTCGGGGACAAGAGGCATCTTCGAAAGCTAGCAGATCAGGGGTCGAGTCAGTTTCCGTAGTGTCAGTTTCCGCATGGCGGATCGTTGTCGGTGCTAGCCGTCGATCCGCTGTCCCGGAAGGCCACCCGCCTCGGCATCAGGCGGCGAGCGCCCTGTCGCGCGAGGAAATACGGCAGCAACACCGGCGCGAGCGGGATCCGCCACCACTTGACTCTCGACTCGAATCTGATGATCGGGCGAAGCCCATCGTTCGCCCACTTCTCACAGGTGTCGATCTCCTGGCGTGCGTCGGAACCGAAGACGGAATTCCACTGCTCTTCGGCTTCAGCTGCGTCGCCTCGCTTGAGGGCGTACACGTGCTCAGAGAATGCTAAGCGGACGAGCGCGCGCTTCTTCCGAAGAAGCGCCAGAAACGTCCACTCACGGTCGAGGTACAGGCTGACGAGCCCCGCAGCCTTGTCCAACTGCTTCCAGATCGCGTCGAACTGCGAGTCCCTCTTCCTGAACTCCGCCTCGCGCTGGTCCAGGTCCTGGTCGGCCTTGAGCTGTGCGGCGAAGTGCGGCTCGGCGAGGAGTCGAAGGGCGCCACAGGCGCTCGTGACCGCAGTGAGCGTCTCTACTGCGGCATCGTGCATCTTCTCGGCCCGCTTCTCGTGCCGCCACGAGAAGAACGCTCCCGCAGCGAATGCCACTCCCAGCGCCGTGCTGAATCCGCCGACCGCTTCACCCAGCTTCGACCACTCGTCGAGAGTCACGTTCCCCTCCAGGGATGAAGGCGCAGGCCTCCATGCGTTCATCGCGCGCGTTAGGATGGTCGCGGCGGAGAGCTGCAGGGAGGTCGGGCTACGACTCGGCCGCGAGCAAGGTCGGCTCGTTCAGAACCTCCTTGAGGTCCGGGTCCTGAACCATCGAGCCTCCCTGTTGCAGTCTGCGCCACAGCCCGAACGTCCGCGCGTGCGCTTGCTTCAGCACGACCGCGAATGACCGAGGGGTGACGACCGTACTGCCTTCCTTGAAGGGGTCCTCTGCCTCCAGCTCGACCGACGTGCCGAGTACGTACGCCTCGATGGGCGTCGTCCGACCGACGTTGCGTCGGACCTCGCGTGCGTAGTGCGCGGCCTGATCCTTCTCGGCGTGGCTGATGACGCTGCCGCCCTTCTTCAGTTCGACGATCACCACCTTCCCGTACCCGGTCACCTCGTGGGTCTCCCCGTAGGAATCGTTCGAGTACACGCCGATGGAGCGGTCAGGTAGCATCACGAAGTCGGGCCGTTTGTCGGGCGTCGCTACGTTCTCCGAATTGAAGAACTCGCGCACGACGGTCGCAAGTTGACGGTTCGACAGGAAGTCGATGGCGTCGTACTCGGGGCCGAATATCCAGAGACCGCGCTCGAATACGGGCTGAAGCTCGTGGAGTTCGTCGGCGTGTTCACGGTCCAAGAGCTTCTCAAGCTCCGCTATCAGACTCAGCCGATATCGCAACTCACCCAGCACCTTGCGGGCATCGGACACTGTCCATTCGTCAAGAATCGCATTCAAGCCGTCGAGGTCGGTCGGTGGCAGCTTCGCGAGCTTCTCGAGAAGAGCGTAACCGGTCCTGGCCTTCTCTAGGTTTGTCAGAACCTGAACTGCGTTGACGAGTTCGCGCTCGCCCATGTTCGGGCACTGCACCTGGATCTCCTCGGCGAACGCCGCGATCTGCTGCTGGGAGGCGGCGGGCAGCGTCCTAATCGTGGAGCTGTTCTGCTCCAGTAGTGCCCGCTTTCGCTCGCGCCGCAGATCCTTCGTCAACCCGCGCAGGTCATCCAGAATAAAGTCATCGACGCGCCGCCGCGCCTCCACGACTGCCTTCGACGCATAGAAGCCGGTCCAGTCCGGCTTGACGTCCTTAGCTAGCGCGTCCGCTTCGACAACGTAGGTGTACCGCTTTGCGGGTCCCGTGCGCGCATCGAGGATTCGCTCAGTGAGCCCCTCCCAGGTCGGGGACCCCACCAGGCGGCGATGCACCCACCACGCGACGCCGTGCTGCTTACTGGTCCGCCCAACCCTTTCAGTGTCGACGCGGCGCACGAGAAACGTGCCGATGTTTTCGATGACGAGGTGTTGCTTCTCCGAGACGTCTTCAAGATCGACCAACGTGATCTGGGAGCGGTTGACGAAGATCTTGAAATCCGGGTCCGCGACGAACTTTGAACCGAGGAGCTCTCCAATTGCGTCGTGCCTCAGTGGCACCTTGTTTGCGACCGCGGAGATCTTGGTGCCGTGGGAGTTGCTCTTGCCGTGATGGATGGGGCTCAGCCTGAAGGGCGTCGGCCCGACGCTGCGCTCCACGCGCGCCTCTGTAAGTTCGCCTGCCTTCTCTGTGCGAACCAAGTACTCGCTGGCGAAGTAGAACATGGCGTGCCGACCGATCCCGCTTCGGCCGAACGCACTTCGGACGCGGCCCCTGACCCCCTTTGGAAACTGGACATCGGAGCCCTGCTCCTTCGCGCGGTTGTAGTTGAGCGTGCGCCACCGACGCTCGAACTCGGCCCGCGTCATGCCGGATCCGTTGTCTCTTACAGCGATCTCATCGCCGATCTCGGTGGGCCAGGTGATATCGACTCGGTCCGCGCCAGCGTCCCAGCAGTTCGCCACCAACTCCGTGATGGCCACGGCGGGGTCGTCGATGATTCTGCCCGCGTGGTGCTCTAGAAAGCTCTCATCGTAGATGGGGAGAGACCCCTGGCCTTGGGACTCCGACGGCTCGCGACTCGGCATGAACCCACCTCTGCGCCCTGATGCGCTAATAGTGAGCGTACATTTCTCAACCCGGAAGGTGAAGTTCCTCGCGAGACATGACCGCGCCCCGGGCCGGAGCCCAGGGCGGAGAGCGGCGCGCCTGGAGGGAGGGGCCACGCCGGGGCGGGTATCTTCGGGATCAACGCTTCGGCAGGAGCGTAACTGCGTACGCTGACGCCGGCCCTGAGACGATCCACGTGGATCGTTTCCCCAGGTGTCCCCAGCTTCCCCAGCGGCGTTCGCGCGCGAGCGGTCCGCCCTGCCACAGGGTCCTGCCTTCTGGATCTGGCAGAGGTCGTGGCAGACCTCGCGGCAGGGGTCGTGGCAGGGATGGAGCGCGCAACCACGCGGTCTTCCGGCGCCCGGCCTCGCCGCCCATCGGGCGGCGCATCGGGTGTCGAGACGGCCGCCATCTCCCCGACCCCTCGCTCTCGACCAGAGAAGAGATCGAGGGGTCGGGAAGCTGTCGGCTTCCGAACCAGAGCTGCCGAGGGCGGCGAGGCCGGGCTGACGATCCACGTGGATCGTCTTCACCAGCAGCAAGAGGGAGTGTCGGCGAGAGCGGCGGTGGGAGGCGGCGGCGGCAGCAGAGAAACGTGACGGCGGTTCCCAGCACTCATCTGGTACTCGACCGGTGGGTTGAGGTGTACGCATGTCGGACTTACGTTCGTAATGCAGGAGCGCAAGAAGGAGGCTGGGATGGCAAAGCGGAAGGGCGGGGCGGACTCGACGCCGCAGACGACCGAGAAGGTGATGCAGACCTTCCGCATGCCGCGCGAGCTGGTGGTGGCGCTCCGGGAGGAAGCCGAGCGGAGGGGGCTCGACCTGACGGGCCTCGTCGTCCGGACGCTGCAGGGCCACATGAGCTGGTTCGGCCTGCCGGCCTCGGCAACGGCGTACCTGGACGCCGACCGCGATGCGCTCGGCATGGACCGAACCGAGTACGTGGTCCACGCCCTCTTCCACCGGAGCCTCACGATCCGTGAGCGCGGCGCGGGCTTCGACGCGCCGGGCGCGGACCGGAGGAAGAAGTAGTGGCCTTTGCCGACCGCCAGCGCTGGCTCACCGCCGACGAGGCGACGGCCTACCTGGGCCTGCCGACGCGGAAGGCCCTCTACGCCGCGGTGGCCCGCGGCCAGATTCCGGCGCACCGCCTGGGGCGCCGGCGCCTGCGGTTCCGGCTCGACGAGCTCGACAACCTCCTCGGCCAGGTGCGCGAGGCCGGCGGTGTCCGCTAGGATCTCCACCCAGAAGCCGTGCCCCGTCGCGAGAAGGGATTCGCGATGGTGAAGCTCAGGCCCTACGTGGTGGCCGTGAACCACGTCCCCGAGTGCCCGCGCCAGGCGGCCGGGCAGGGTGGCCGCAGCCAGGGCCACCGGCGCTGTGCCCCCGGGTGCGAACGCACGATGGACGGGTGGGAAGTGGACCTGGCGCTGCGACTGCCGGACGGCACTCGGATCCGCGAGCGGGTGAAGTCGCCCGTGAGCGGGAAGAGCGCCTCGCTCCGGTGGGCGCAGGCGCGCGAGGCCGTCATCCTCGCCCAGCACGGGAGGCAGCCGAAGACGAACGAGGTCAGGAAGGTTCCGACGCTCGCGGAGTTCAAACCCCGCTTCGTCGAGGGCCACGTGAAAGCGAACCGGCTCAAGCCCTCGTCGGCCGAGGCCTACGAGTCGATCTTCCGCACCCACCTCCTGCCGAAGTTCGGCAAGGTCCGCCTCGACGCCATCGGCAACGAGGGGGTGCAGCGGCTCAAGGGCGAGCTCGTCGGGGACGGGATGGCGAACAAGTCCATCAACAACGTCCTCACCGCCCTGTCGGTCACCCTGAAGCACGCGGTGGACTGGGGCGTCATCGACGCGATGCCTTGCCGCATCCGGCTCCTGAAGTGGAGCCTCGTGGAGGTGCCCTTCTACGACTTCTCCGACTACCGGAGGCTCGTGGAGGGCGCCCGGGCAGTCGATCCCCGCATCGAGCTGCTTGTGCTCCTCGGCGGCGACGCTGGTCTGCGCCGCGGCGAAGCCATCGCGCTGGAGTGGACCGACGTGGACTTCAGGCGCCACACCTTCCACGTGCAGCGCAGCTCGTGGAACGGCCACGTGACCCTCCCGAAGGGCGGGCGCACCCGCCGCGTGCCGCTGACCGAGCGGCTCGAGGAGGCGCTCCGGTCCCACCGGCACCTCGTCGGCCCGCGCGTCCTCTACTGCGACGACGGGACCTCGCCGACGAACAAGGAGGTCCGCCTCTGGATGGAGAAGGCCCAGCGCCGGGCCGGGCTGCCGGCGAACGGCGGCTACCACATCCTCCGCCACACCTTCTGCTCGCACCTCGCGATGCAGGGGGCGACGGTGAAGGCCATCCAGGAGCTCGCCGGCCACCAGGAGCTCACGACGACGCAGCGGTACATGCACCTGTCGCCGGCCCACAAGGACGCCGCGATTCGGCTACTCGACCGGCGGCCGGTGGACGAGGAGGCCGTCCCGCCCTTCGACTCCGCGCCGCCCGCGGCGGCGCTACGCTCAGGGCGAGCGGCGGAAGCTTTTGGAGACGGTTTGGAGACGACCCCACCCGGCGAAACCAAGCCGAGTGAGGTCAAGTAGTTAGATGGTGGAGGCGCCGGGAATCGAACCCGGGTCCGAAAGACTTCCAGTGAAGGGCCCTACGCGCGTATCCCGGAGAATTTACGTGGGCGCCAACCTCCGGGCCTGCAAGCGCTCACGTCCTCGCCCTTACGTCTCGACCGTGTCTAGGCGGCTCGGCTCCCGCCACGGTCCAGCCGGAGCTGACATCTGACCCCGTTACCCGGCGCTCACGGGGGGATGCGCGGCACTTTAGGCCGCGAGAGCCATGGGCTCGTTCGCGTTTCTGCTTGGTCCCCTTTTTACGTGGCCTGGTGACCAACCACGGCGCGCACCCTGCGCTGTCCATCCTCCGTCGAAGCCAGTTCGCCCCCGATTGAACGAACTACCCCCCATAAGTAACCGCTTGCCGGCCGGGGTCAAGCGGCAGGGGCGGCAGTCGCCCCTGCGGGCGCGGCGCCGGGCGCATGGCGAGCCGGTCGGGGTGCGCGCCCGCGCGCGCCTTCAGTAGACGACGACGCCGTAGTCGTTCAGCAGCGACGCGGAGGCGTCCACCTGCACCACCGCGAGCCGCCTGGTCCCGGCCGCATCGAAGAAGAGGTATCGCCCGTGGACCGGGTAGGCGGTCCCCGCGCGAACGTACTTCGGGTGGGCGACCTGCTCCAGCTGGCCGAGGTAGGTCGACTCGTAGATCCGGTACGACTGGTCCGAGGTGGTGTCCGGCGGGTAGGCGTAGGGGGCGTTCGCGGGCTGGACGATCCAGTCCCCTGCGGCGGCCGAGGGCGCCGCGGGCGCGAAGGCGTACTGCACCGAGCCCCCGCCCAGGGTGCCGGCGTAGGTCATGTTGGTCGTCCGGAACCGGTTGCCCGAGGAGAACAGGATCTGCGCCCCGTCGTCGGAGATCCAGAAGTCGCTGCCCATGGCGTAATCGCCCCAGTACGGGGACGCGGCGGCGGTGGCGATCGCGCCGGTCGAGGTGTTGATGTCGTAGCGGTACAGCTGCTGCGGGGAGAGCCCGAGCTCGACCAGGAAGACGTGATTGGTGCCCGGCTGCAGCTTGAAGCGGCCGCCGGCGTACACCATGTTGCCCGTCGAGAGCGTCTCGGCGCCGGTGCCGAGGTCGATGACGTGGATGTTCGACCACTGGTCGCGCCGCGGGTACACGTAGGCGAACCGGGTGACCCTGCCGCCCGAGACCGTCATCGGATCGCTGACGATCACGTCCACGGCGTCCGCGCTCATCGGCCAGGTCACCAGCACCGTCCCCGCCGTGAGGTCCACGTACGAGACGAAGGCGGCGTGTCCGGCCACCGCGAACTTGCCGTCGGGGCTCACCCCGACGCAGGTGGGCGCCAGCGGGAGCGCCACCGCGGCGTCCGTCGCCCCCACGGCGTCGTGGACGTGGAGGGCGCTGGGCGCCGCGGAGACCAGGACCATCCGGTCCAGCGAGCGGCTGTACTCCGCGTCGACGGGCTGGAAGGCGAGCATCTCGATGTGGCGGTACACGGTGACGGTCGCCGTGGCGCTGCTGCTGCCCGCGCCGTCCGCCACGGTGACCTGGATCGAGTAGGCGCCCTCGACGTCGGGTGTGAGGTGCGCGATCGGGGTGCCCGCGTCGGCCAGGACCGCGGTGCTCGCGGCGGGCCTCGAGAGCAGCGTCCAGGTGAACCCGATGGTGTCGTGGTCGGGGTCGAAGCTCCCGCTGGCGTCGAGGGCGACCACGTCCCCGACGTTCGCGGCGGGCGCCGCGGACGCGAGCACGGCCACCGGAGGGAGGTCCGCGGCGTCGACGCCCACGCTGGCGGGGGTGCTGGCGGCGGCCCCGTCCGACACCACGAGCAGCGCCTGGTAGTGGCCGGAGACGTCGGGGGTGAAGCTGGGCTACGCGGCGGTCGCGCTGTCGAGCGCCGCCGCGCTGCCGGCGGGCCGCGACAGCGTCCACGCGTAGGTGATCGGGTCGCCGTCCGGGTCCACGCTCGACGTGCCGTCGAGCGCGACGGGCGCGCGGACCGCGACCGTCCCGGACGGGGTGGCCGAGGCGTGGGCCACCGGCGGCGTGTTGACCGCGAAGACCTGCACCGTGGCCTCCGCCGTGCAGTTCCCCGTCACCAGCACCTGGACGACGTAGGTGCCCTCGACGTCCGCCAGGAACGAGGTGAGCGGCCCGATCCCCATGGTCAGCGCCGCGAGGCTCCCCGCGGGCCTCGACGTGAGAATCCAGGCGAACTGGATGGGCGCACCGTCGGTGGAGGCGCTTCCGAGCGCGCTCACCTGCGCGACGGTGTTCTTGGGGATGCTCTGGTTGCCGCCCGCGTTCGCCACGACGGTCTTGCAGCTGCCCGCGCCGTTCGAGGACGACGAGGAGCTGGAGCAGCCGGCGGCGGCGAGCAGGAGCAGCAGGCCAAGGACGGGGAGGTCGCGGCGGTCCATGCGCATGGGTCTCCGGTGGCCGAGCCTTCGTCGCAGGGAAGGGAAGACAGTCTTCCACGGCGGGTGAGCGGGAGTCTATACGCAGAGTGTGTGGCAATGCGCCACGGATCGAAAAACGTCAGTGGAATCGGGAGGATCGCGTGGCGCCGGCGCGCCTCACCTCCACGCCCCGGCGCGCGCGTACAGCAGCGCCAGCGGCACCTCGTCGAGGAAGACGCCGTCCACCGGCCGCGCGGTGCCGAGGGCGGTCCAGATGCGGTACTCGCCGGCGCGCTCCCGCTCCTCGCAGCTCCACACCGCCAGGTCGGCCTCCTCCGGGCCGGCGGCCGCGCGCAGGTCGGCGCGCAGCCGCCCGTCCCGCCGCCAGCGCTCGACCTCCCCGGGCGCCGTCCGGTCCCACCAGATGCGCGCGCCGGGGAGGGCGTGGGCGTCGATGGACGCGAGGAGCCCGGCGGCGGCGTCGCCGTCCGGCTGGCGCGGGAGCCCGGCGGAGGCGGCGCCGGGCGCTCCGCCCGCCAGCTCGTTCCAGGCGGCGAAGCCGTACGGCCAGGCGTGGACCGCGGCCCGCCCCGCGGGCAGGAGGACGAGCAGCGCCAGCGACGCGGTGACGCCGGCCTCCCGGCCGGGCCGGAGCGCGGCGCCGGCGGCGGCCAGCGCCCGGGCCCCGAGGAGCGAGAGGAAGGGCAGGGCGGCGAGGGCCGTCCCCAGGCCGGCGCCGGGCCAGGCGGCGAGCGCCAGCGGGAGCACCGCCCCGGCGAGCAGCAGCGCCTCGTGCCGCGCCG
>JAKAEO010000274.1 GCA_021818285.1 Myxococcales bacterium | reverse complement strand
CCTCGCCGCGGCGTCCCCGGCCGCGCCCGCCTCCGCCGCGGCCGGTCCCGCCGCGGCCGGTCCGGCCGACCCGGCGGGCACCTCCGCGGCCACGGAGCAGGAGGCGAGCTACCGCAAGGCCTTCGCGTCGGCCGAGGCCCGGTACCGCTCCGCCAACTTCCTCGGCGCCGTGGCCGACTACCGGCGCGCCCTGATGTTCCGGGAGACCAGCGAGGCCCAGGCCGGCCTGGGGCGCGCGCTCTACGACGCGAGCCAGCCCGGGCCGGCGATGGAGGCGCTGCAGCGGGCCGTCCAGCTCGACCCGCGCAACGCCGCCGCCTGGCTGACGCTGGGGGAGCTGCACGTGCTCGACAACCGCATGCCGGAGGCGCGGGCCGCCTACCAGCGCTACCTCGAGCTGCAGCCCGACGGGCCGCACGCGGCCGATGTGCGGGCGATCCTGCAGCGGATGCGCTAGAAGGAGGGGGCCGGCCCGTCCGCCGGCCCCCGCACCCGCCCGCCGCCATCCCCGTGATCGTCCTCGGCATCGAATCCTCGTGCGACGAGACCGCCGCCGCCGTCGTGGAGGACGGCCGGCTCGCCCGGTCCGACGTGGTGGCGACGCAGGTGGAGCTGCACCGGAAGTGGGGCGGGGTGGTCCCGGAGCTGGCGAGCCGCAACCACGTGATGCAGGTGCTGCCGGTGGTGGACGAGGCGCTCGCCCGCGCCGGCGTCGCCCCGGCGGAGCTGGACGGCATCGCCGTCACCAGCGGCCCGGGGCTGGTGGGGGCGCTGCTGGTCGGCGTGCAGGTGGCCAAGGCGCTGGCCGCCGCCTGGGAGAAGCCGCTGGTGGGGGTGAACCACCTCGAGGGCCACCTGGTGGCGGCCTTCCTCGGGGAGAAGCCGCCGGCCTTCCCCTTCCTCGGGCTGGTGGTCTCGGGAGGCCACACCTCGCTCTACGCCGCCGAGGACTTCGGCCGCTACCGGCTGCTCGGATCCACCCGCGACGACGCCGCCGGCGAGGCCTTCGACAAGGGGGCGAAGCTCCTCGGGCTCCCCTACCCGGGCGGCGTGGCCATCGACCGGCTGGCGAAGGAGGGGAACCCGGCCGCCATCCGCTTCCCCCGGGCGATCGTCCGCGGCGCCGAGCTGGACTTCAGCTTCTCCGGGCTCAAGACCGCCCTGCTGCACCACGTCCGCGCCCACGGCGTCCCGGCCGGCCCGGCGCTGGCCGACGTCTGCGCCAGCTACCAGGAGGCCATCGTCCGGGCGCTGGTGCAGAAGCTCTTCCGGGCCGCGCGGCGCCTGCAGTTCGAGCGGGTGGTGCTGGCCGGCGGGGTGGCCGCCAACTCGCGGCTGCGGGCGGCGGTGGCGGCCGAGGCCGCGGGCTACGAGGGGATGGAGGTGACGCTGCCGGCGCCGCGCCTCTGCACCGACAACGCCGCGATGATCGCCGTGGCCGGGACCCACGCCCTGCTGCGCGGGGAGCGGGCCGGCGCCGGGCTCGCCGCCGACGCGGGCTGGCGGCTGTGACCGGCCCGGAGCGGCGCCGGTGAGCCACCCGAGCCCGCGGGCGCTCCTCGAGAAGTACGGCCTCCACGCGAAGAAGGGCTGGGGCCAGAACTTCCTCGGCGACCCGGAGATCCTCGACGCCATCGCAGCCCTGGCCGCGCCGGCGCCGGGGGAGCGGGTGGTGGAGCTGGGGGCGGGGCTCGGCCACCTCACCGAGCGGCTGCTGGCCCGCGGTGCCGAGGTGATCGCGGTGGAGCGGGACCGGGACATGGCCCGGGTGCTGCGGGGGGAGCTCGGCGGGCGGGTGACGCTGCTGGAGGCCGACGCGGTGAAGGTCGACTACCGGGCGCTCGCGGCCGGGGCGCCGGGCGGCGGGCGCATCGCCGTGGCCGGGAACCTCCCCTACCACCTGACGAGCCCCATCCTCTTCTCGCTGCTCGACCAGGCCGACCACGTCTCCCGGGCCGTCTTCCTGCTGCAGCGCGAGGTGGCGGAGCGGCTGGCGGCGGCCCCGGGCACCAAGGCCTGGGGGCTGCTCTCGGTGCTGCTCCAGCACCGGGCCGAGGTGCGGGTCGCCCGCCGCGTCCCGCCCGGCGCCTTCCTGCCGCCGCCGAAGGTGGAGAGCGCGGTGCTGGTGGCCCTCTTCGGGCCGCCGCGCGCCGCGCTGGCCGACCCGGCGCGCTTCCGGAAGCTGGTGAAGGCCGGCTTCGGGCAGCGCCGCAAGACGCTGGCGAACGCGCTCAGCGCGGCGCGGCTGGCGCCGCCGGAGGCGATGGCGGCCGCGCTGGCCCGGGCCGGGATCGACCCGCGGCGCCGCGGCGAGACCCTGTCGGTCGAGGAGTGGGCGGCGCTCGACCGGGCGCTCGGCCCGCCCGCGCCCTGGGGCGCGTAGGGCATAGTTCCTTCGGTCGCGGAAGCGGTCACGGTTGCGCCCCCGGCTGCGGTACCGGCAGCGGTGGCGGCGCCGGCTGCGGTAGCGGTTCCGGCCACGGCCCCGGGTGCGGCTGCGGGAGCCGCTCAATGGGTGAGCCTCCACAGCATGGCGAGGACCCGGTCGCAGAGGGCCAGTGCGGACGCGGAGGCGGCAGGCTCCAGGTGACCGAAGGCCTCGGCGACGCGGAGGCTGGCGACGACCTCGTCGGCGCTGCCAGCGGCGACGCGCCAGAGGTGGAGCCGATCCCGGCCGGAGCGACGGCGGCCCTCGGAGAGGTTCAGGGGCACGGAGGCGGCGGCGCGGCGGAGCTGCTGGGCGAGATCGGGGTCCCGCTGGGCGAGGGAGGCGAGCGGCTCGCGGAGGGAGCGGACCATCTCGAGGGCGACGTCGAAGGCATCGAAGGGCACGTGGGGCTCCTTTTCGGGTGGGGTTTGCCCCATCCCGGCGCAGGCCCCGTGACAGCCGGGAGAGGCGTCGGCGGGAACAGGGGCTGGCTGGCGCGGGGCGTGCGCCTTCCGGCAGACCCCACCCGAAAAGGAGCCGGGCGAGGGATCGACAGCGGCCGCGGGACATGACCCGCGGCCGAGAATGAAGAGCCACCGGCCCGATGAAGGGCAGTGAGCTCCTTCAGGGCTACGACGCCCAGGCCGCGGTGGACGCCGACCGGGCCTTCGTCCGCGCCACCCACAACCTGCCGTAGCTCTTCCGCCACGGCGCCGCGCGCCCGCGCCGGCCCTCCTCGGGTAACCGCGGTCGCAGCCGCAACCGCGTCCGGAAGCGCTTCCGCAGCCGGGACCGGTACCGCTACCGCTCCCGCGTTCGGTGCTGCCTGCGCGTCCCGCGGCCACCGCGCGCTTGGGGGTGTGGTTGGCTGCTTCGAGGCGGGGAGGCCGGCTCCGCCGGAAGGCAACGATTTGCCGGCCCTGCGCCATCGTGCCGCAGGGTGTGGGATTGATCCCGCTCCCGACGATCACGTAGCGTCCTAGGACTATCTGTATCTTCTTCCTACGACCTCCTGGGCCGGGTGGTGGCGGTGTCGAAGGCCGCGCCCACCGGCACCGGTACGGGGGCCTTCATCCCGAACGCCGCCG
>JAKAEO010000273.1 GCA_021818285.1 Myxococcales bacterium | reverse complement strand
CGACCGCCGCTTCGAGCTGGTCCGCCACGACGTCACCGAGCCCATCCACCTGGAGGTGGACCGGATCTACAACCTGGCCTGCCCGGCCTCGCCGATCCGCTACCAGGAGGACCCGGTGAAGACCGTCAAGACCAGCGTGATGGGCGCCATCCACGCGCTGGAGCTGGCCCGGCGCACCGGGGCGCGCCTGCTCCAGGCCTCCACCTCGGAGGTGTACGGCGACCCCCAGGTGCACCCGCAGGCCGAGTCCTACTGGGGCAACGTCAACCCCGTCGGGATCCGGAGCTGTTACGACGAGGGGAAGCGGGTGGCCGAGACCCTGATGATGGACCACCACCGCCAGGAGGGGGTGGAGGTCCGCGTCGTCCGCATCTTCAACACCTTCGGCCCGCGGATGGCCGAGGACGACGGGCGCGTGGTCTCGACCTTCGTCCTCCAGGCCCTGCGGGGCGAGGCGATCACCGTCCACGGCGACGGGTCGCAGACCCGCTCCTTCTGCTACGTGGACGACCTGGTCGAGGGCATGATCCGCATGATGGGGACCGACGGCTTCACCGGGCCGGTGAACCTGGGGAGCGTCGCCGAGCACTCGATCCGGGACCTGGCGGAGCGCATCGTCGCCCTCACCGGCTCGAGCTCGCGGATCGTCCACCGGCCGCGGCCGCAGGACGACCCGGCGCAGCGGCAGCCGGACATCACGCTGGCCGCCAGGCGGCTGGGCTGGAGGCCGGCGGTGGACCTGGACACCGGCCTGCGCCGGACGGTGGAGTACTTCGCCGGGCGGCTGCGCCGCTGACTAGCGCCCCTCGAACCGCACCAGCCGGTCGTCCTCGAACCAGGCCTTGCGCTTGCCGCCGGGCCAGATCCACTGCTCCTTGGCCGCCGGGCGGTCGACGATGCGCTTCCAGGGGTAGCCCCAGGCCATGGTCACGGTGGCCGGCGCCATGCCCTCGGTGATCTCCTTGCGCTCCACCGCCTTGCGCTGCCCCTCGGAGAGCGCCTGCAGGTCGGGGGTGGGATCGACGGTGGCGAGGATCCGGTCCAGCTGCACCCGGACGTCCTCGAAGCTGGCCACCGTCGGGGGCAGCACCAGCACCAGCGGCCGGGCCTCGCCCGGGACCTCCAGGTAGGCCCAGGGGTCGTAGCGCGGGGTCATCAGCACCCGGCGGGCGATGCCCCAGGGCGTGGGGAACTCCACGTCGCGGATCACCACCGGGGTGCCCGGCGGCAGGATGCGCTCGGCCCTGGGCGGCGAGATGGTCTGGCCGCCGGGCGTCTCCAGCAGCTCCAGCTCGGAGAAGGGCTGATCGGAGACCAGCAGCTTGGCGCCGTCGCCGAAGAAGGGGCCCACGTACACCGCCACCCGGAGCCAGCGCCGCTGGCCGACCAGCTCGCGGGTGACGCGGAGCCGGTCGGCGTCGGGGACCAGCACCGTGGGCGTGCAGCCGCCCGAGGGGACGGCGGAGAGCAGGAGCAGCATCCAGAGCATGCGGCGCATGCCGCCTCTCTATCGCCTCCCTCCCGCCCGCTCAAGATCCCGGCGCCCCGCGGGGCGGCGCGGCGGAGCGCCGCGCGGGCGGGCGCTCGGCGGCGGCGCTACACTCCCGGCATGGAGCTGACCGACAACGCCCGGGCGGTGCTGGCGCGGCGCTACCTGCTCAAGGACGACGGCGGCGCGGTGCGGGAGCGGCCCGAGGAGCTGTTCCGGCGGGTGGCCGGGGCGGTGGCCGGGGCCGAGCCGGCCGCCGGGCGGGCCGGCTGGGCGGAGCGCTTCGAGGCGCGGATGGCGGCGCTGGAGCTGCTGCCCAACTCGCCGGCGCTGATGAACGCCGGGCGGGACCACGGGCAGCTGGCGGCCTGCTTCGTGCTCCCGATCGAGGACGACCTGGCCGGCATCTTCGACGCCCTGAAGTGGGCCGCCCTCATCCACCAGTCGGGCGGCGGCACCGGCTTCTCCTTCTCGCGGCTGCGCCCCAAGGGCGACGTGGTGCGGACCACCCACGGCGTGGCCAGCGGCCCGGTCTCCTTCATCCGCGTCTTCGACGCGGCCACCGAGACCATCAAGCAGGGCGGGGTGCGCCGCGGCGCCAACATGGCGGTGCTGCGCGTCGACCACCCCGACGTCGAGGAGTTCGTCGAGGCGAAGCGCGGCCCGGGGCTGGAGAACTTCAACATCTCGGTGGCGGTCACCGACGCCTTCCTGGAGGCGGCGGCGCGCGGCGCCCCCTTCCCGCTCCTCCACCCCCGCTCCGGCGCGCCGGTGCGCACCGTCGACGCCGCCGGGCTGCTCGACCGCATCGCCGCCGCCGCCTGGGAGTCCGGCGAGCCGGGCCTGCTGTTCCTGGACCGCATCGAGGCCGCGAACCCCACCCCGGACGCGGGCGCGCTCGAGGCGGTGAACCCCTGCGGCGAGCAGCCGCTCCTGCCCTTCGAGGCCTGCACGCTGGGCTCGGTGAACCTGGCCCGCTTCGAGAGGGGGGGCGCGGTGGACTGGGAAGGGCTCTCCGCCTGCGTCCGCGACGGCGTCCGGCTCCTCGACGATCTCCTGGACGTCACCAGCCACCCGCTCCCGCAGGTCGAGGCCGTCGCGCGGCGCAACCGGAAGATCGGCCTGGGGGCGATGGGCTGGGCCGACCTGCTGGTGCGGCTGGGCGTGCCCTACGACGCCCCCGAGGCGCTGGCGCTCGCCGGCCGGGTGGCGGCCCGGGTCCAGGCCGAGGCGCACGGCGAGAGCGAGCGGCTGGCGGCGGCGCGCGGCCCCTTCCCGGGCTGGCCGACGAGCGCCCCGGCCCGGGCCGGCCGGCGGCCGCGCCGCAACGCCACCGTCACCACCGTGGCCCCCACCGGCACCCTCTCGGTCATCGCCGGCTGCTCCTCGGGCATCGAGCCGCTCTTCGCGGTGGCCTACGTCCGCCACGCCCTCGGCGACGTGGCGCTGGAGGAGGAGCACCCGGTGCTCCTGCCGCGCCTGCGGGCCCTCGGCGCCGAGGCGGCCCTGCCCCGCATCCTCGCCAACGGCCGCGCCCGGGGGGTGCCGGGCGTGCCCGAGGAGATCCAGCGGGTCTTCGCCACCGCCCACGACGTCGCCCCCGAGGTCCACGTGCGGATGCAGGCCGCCTTCCAGCGCCACGTGGACAACGGCGTCTCCAAGACCGTCAACCTGCCGCGGGAGGCCGCGGCCGGCGAGGTGAAGCGGGCCTTCCTGCTCGCCCACCAGCTCGGCTGCAAGGGCATCACCGTCTACCGCGACGGCTCGCGCCGCGGCCAGGTGCTGGTCGGGGGGCTGCCCGACCACGCCCCGGCCTGCCCGCAGTGCGGCGCCGCCCTGGCGCGCACCGGCGGCTGCTCCACCTGCCGCGCCTGCGGCTACGCCACCTGCGAGACCAGCGAGTAGGGAGGGGCTACTCCTCGGGGTCGGTCTCGAGGAACCTCTTGCCGAGCTCGTGCGACCGGCGGGTGGCCGCCTCGACGGCGTCCATCAGCGTGGTCCGCAGGCCGCCGGCCTCCAGGGTGTGGAGCCCGGCGAT
>JAKAEO010000054.1 GCA_021818285.1 Myxococcales bacterium | reverse complement strand
CGGGCCAGCGGCGCGGCCACGGCGACGCGGGGACGCCCGGTGAGCTCGGAGAGCCAGCCGTTCACGCGCAGCGGGACCTGGAAGGGGAGGACCTGGCCGGCGGCGAAGACCGCCGGCCCGCCGGCGAAGGCGAGCGAGGCGGTGTAGAGGCGCTCGCCCGCAGCCACCAGGAGCAGCGGGAGGGCCAGGGGCCAGGCGCGGCCGCGCCGGAGGCGCAGCATCGCCCAGGCGCCCAGGGCGGCGTCGGCCGCCACCGCCACCACCGCCGCCCCCGACCAGAGCGCCACCTCTCGGGCGGGGAGGCCGGTCTCGGTGAGGGCCCGGGGCTGCAGCAGCACCCGGAAGAAGAAGCCGTTCACGTGGAACCCGAGCACCCGGTGGAGCTGGGCGTCGAGCGCCACCGCCACCGCGAAGAGGGCGGTGACGGTCGGCGCGGCGATGCGGTGGACGCGCGGCCAGGGGGAGAAGGGCAGCCCCAGGGCCCAGGCCAGCAGCGAGAGCCCCAGCGCCTCGGCGGCGAAGGCCGGCCAGAGCAGGGCGCGGAAGCCGCCGGGCACGTCCCCCAGGGCGCGCCCCAGCGAGGCGCCGTAGAGGAGCGCGAAGAGCGGTGCGTGGAGGAGGGCCCAGAGGAGCGCCGGACGCCGCATGGTCACTTCGGCGGGGGCGGCTTCAGGACGCTGGCGACGGGAGGGCTCGGGTGCGGCTGGAACAGCTGGAGGATGCGCGGCAGGTCGGCGCGGAAGCGCGCCGGGCCGTCGGGGAGCGGGGCGTCGTGGGGATCGGTGATGTCGACGCCGCCGAAGCCGGCGTCCATGCCGTTGAAGGTGACCTTCAGGTCGCGGTTCACCGCGCAGAAGCGGGGCTCCCAGCCCATCGAGACCAGCACGAAGCGGTTCGGCGGCAGGCCGTACATGGGCAGGCCGTCGCCGTAGAGGCGCGGGTCGGTGCGGTCCCCGAGCAGCCGGAACAGGGTGGGCACCACGTCGTCGTGGACGGTGGCGGTGTCGATCTTCTCCACCGGGACCCCGTCGCCCAGGATCACCATGGGGACGTGGATCTGCTCCTCCACCAGCGCCGAGCCGTGGCCGATGTGCCCCTTCTCGCGCATCTCCTCGCCGTGGTCGCCGGTGACCACCACCAGCGGGCGCCGGCCGCGGATCTTCTCGAACTCGTTCAGCAGGTCGTCGATCTTCCAGTCCACCTCGTAGGCGGAGTTGCGGGCCCGGTTGAAGATGCGGTCGGCGGGCTCCGAGGTGGCCTTGAGCGCGCCGCCGCCCGACCACTGCGGCAGGAACTTGGTGGAGCGCGGGGTGGGGTAGTAGTTGAAGTGGGTGCCGTCGAAGAAGAGGAAGAGGAAGAGCGGCTTGTCGGGCGGGGTGGCGCGGGCCGCCTGCTCGGCGTGCAGGACGATCTGGGCGTCGCGCTCGTCGCTGGGCATGTCCGGGGGCCAGTCGGTCTCCAGCTCCTCCTGGACGTCGCCGAAGACCGTCTGCTTGAGCCCCATCCAGTCCACCGAGGAGGCGGCGAAGATCTTGGAGGTGTAGCCGTTGGCCGCCAGGGCGCCGAAGAGCAGCGGGCGCCGGCCGCTGCCCAGCGCCGCGTCGAAGGTGTGGGCGTGCATCCCGAAGAGCAGCCCGTAGACGGCGAAGAAGGTGGAGGGGGCGCTGGTGTAGTGGTCCTCGAAGATGGTCCCCTGCTCGTGGGCCCGCTTCCACAGGCGCGGCATGACCTCGGGGGAGAGGTAGTCGGAGCGCGCCGACTCGACGAGCAGCAGCAGGATGTCCGGCTTGCGCTCGAAGCGGATCGACCGCGGCGGGACGCCCGGCGGCAGCCGCATCGCCGACTCGGCCGAGACGCCGCGCAGCGGGTTGCCCAGCGCCGGCCGGCCGGTGAGGTCGGCCCAGAGGCCGTTCATCCGCACCGGGATCTGCAGCGGCAGCACCTGGCCGGCGGCGAAGGCGGACTGGCCGGCGAAGAAGGTGATGCTGGCGGTGTAGACCCGCTCGGCGGCGCCGAGCAGCACCACCGCCGCGACCCAGCGCCAGGTGGTCCGCCCGGAGGCGAAGCGGCGCAGGAACCAGGCGCCGGCCAGGGTCTCGCCGGCGACCCAGGCGGCGCCCTGCAGCGCCAGCACCAGCACCTCGGAGGAGGGGATCCCGGTCTCCCGCAGCGCCGCCGGCTGCATCAGCACCTGGAAGAAGAAGCCGTTCATGTGGAAGCCGACCGATCCGTAGAGCCGGGAGTCGATCGCCAGGGCCACGGTGGCCAGGCCGGTGAAGAAGGGGGCGGCGAAGCGGTAGAGGCGCCCCCAGCCGGAGAGCGGGAGGGGGAGGAGGAAGGTCACCGTGGTGAGCACCAGCGCCTCGACCACCAGGGCCGGCCACATCGGCAGCCGGTATCCGGGCGGCACGCTGCGCAGCGCCGGCCCCAGCGAGGAGCCGTAGAGCGCCAGGAGCAGGGGGACGTGCAGCAGCGCCCAGAGGAGCGCCGGGAAGCGGAGCTCCGATCCCCGCGGGGACGCGCCTTGCCGGGTGGCCATGGCGCGGGAACCTACAACGGGGACCGGCCCGGCGCCACCCGGGCCCGGAGCGCTGCGTCAAGCACTATGTTTCCTGTGGACTTGCGGCGATGTAAGCGGCTCTGCCATCCTGTCGCCCTCGTATCCATCCGCTGACCCCGGGGACCTGCCGATGTCCATGCTCGACGTGCGCGGCCTGATCCTCCACTTCCGTGGGGTCGCCGCGCTCTCGGACGTGACCTTCCAGGTCGAGCCGCAGCACATCCACGCCATCATCGGCCCCAACGGCGCCGGCAAGACCAGCCTGCTGAACTGCGTCTCCGGCGTCTACCGGCCGCAGCGCGGCACCATCGCCTTCGACGGCCGCGACGTCACCCGCCTCTCGCCCGCCGAGCGCACCCGGCTGGGCATCGCCCGCACCTTCCAGAACATCGCCCTCTTCAAGGGCATGACGGTGCTCGACAACCTGCTGATCGGGCGCCACACCCACCAGCGGGCCGGGGTGCTGGGCGGCGGGATCTACTGGGGCTTCGGGCAGCGGGAGGAGATCGCCCACCGGGAGATGGTCGAGGACGTCATCGACTTCCTGGAGATCCAGCACATCCGCAAGAAGGTGGTGGGGACCCTCGCCTACGGCCTGCAGAAGCGGGTGGAGCTGGCGCGGGCCCTGGCGCTCGAGCCCCGGCTGCTGCTCCTCGACGAGCCCATGGCGGGCATGAACGCCGAGGAGAAGGAGGACATGGCCCGCTTCATCGTGGAGATCAGCGAGGAGCGGGGCACCACCGTCGTGATGATCGAGCACGACATGGGGGTGGTGATGGACCTGTCCCACCGGGTGACGGTCCTGAACTTCGGCGAGAAGATCGCCGACGGCCGCCCCGACGAGGTCCGCAAGGACCGGAACGTGCAGGACGCCTACCTGGGCGAGCAGCACGGCCTCTTCGACACCTGACGGAGACGACTTGAGCGCGATCGATCGCCTCGGCGCCGACGACACCTTCCCCAAGCTGCTCCTCCGGAACGCCCGCGGCGTCCCGGACCGGGTGGCGCTGCGGGAGAAGGAGTTCGGGATCTGGCAGTCCTTCACCTGGCGCGATTACCACGACCACGTCCGCGACTTCTCCCTGGGGATGGTGGCGCTGGGGCTGAAGCCCGGCGAGAACGTGGCCATCATCGGCGACAACCGGCCGGAGTGGGTCTGGAGCGAGATCGCCGCCCAGGCGGCCGGCTGCGCGTCGGTGGGGCTCTACCAGGACTCCAACGTGGCCGAGGTGGCCTACGTCATCGACCACTGCGACGCCGCGGTGGTGGTGGCCGAGGACCAGGAGCAGGTCGACAAGATCCTCGACATGATGGAGAAGCTGCCCAAGGTCCGGCACGTCGTCTACACCGACCCGCGCGGCCTGCGGAAGTACGACCACCCGGCGCTGGTCGCCTTCGAGGCGGTGGAGGAGCGCGGGCGGGCCCTCGGGAAGGAGCGGCCCGGCCTGTGGGAGGAGCTGGTCGGCCGCGGCAAGGCCGACGACATGGCCATCATCTCCTACACCTCGGGGACCACCGGGTTCCCCAAGGGGGCGATGCTCTCCTTCCGCAACCTCCTCACCATGGCGATGGCGCTGCACGAGGTGGACCCGAAGCAGCCCGCCGACGAGTTCGTCAGCTTCCTGCCGCTGGCCTGGATCGGCGAGCAGATGATGTCGCTCTCCACCGCCCTGGCCATCGGCTTCACCGTGAACTTCCCGGAGGAGCCGGAGACCGTCACCGAGAACATCCGCGAGATCGGCCCGCACGTGATGTTCGCGCCGCCGCGGGTCTGGGAGGGCATGAACTCCACCGTCCAGGTGAAGATCATGGACACCTCCCCCTTCAAGCGCTTCATGTACGACCTGTGCATGCCGGTGGGGCGCAAGGTGGCCGACCTGCACTTCGCCAAGAAGCCGGTGCCCCTCGGGCTGCGGGTCCTCTACCGCCTGGCCTACTGGGGCCTGTTCCGGGCGCTGCGGGACCGGCTGGGCTTCACCCACATCCGCAGCGCCTCCACCGGCGGCGCGGCGCTGGGGCCGGACGTCTTCGGCTTCTTCCACGCCATGGGGGTGCGGCTCAAGCAGATCTACGGCCAGACCGAGATCTCCGGCATCAGCTGCATCCACAAGGACCGCGACATCCAGGCCCACACCGTGGGCCAGCCCATTCCCGAGACCGAGGTGCGGATCTCGGAGAAGGGGGAGATCCTCTCGCGCAGCCCGGCGGTGTTCCTCGGCTACTACAAGAACGAGGAGGCCACCCGGGCCACCCTGGTGGACGGCTGGCTGCACTCCGGCGACGCCGGCTACCTGGCCGAGGACGGCCACCTGGTGGTCATCGACCGGCTCAAGGACGTGATGAAGCTGGCCGACGGGACCCAGTTCTCGCCGCAGTTCATCGAGAACCGGCTCAAGTTCTCCCCCTACGTGAAGGAGGCGGTGGTGGTGGGCCACGACCGCCCCTACCTCACCGCCATGCTCTGCATCGACATGGGGGTGGTGGGGAAGTGGGCCGAGAAGAACCGGATCTCGTACACCACCTACACCGATCTCTCCGCCAAGCCGCCGGTCTACGACCTCCTCCAGAAGGAGGTGGACCAGGTGAACGCCACGCTCCCGGCGGCGGCCCGCATCCACAAGTTCGTCCTCCTCTACAAGGAGCTGGACGCCGACGACGAGGAGCTGACCCGCACCCGCAAGGTGCGCCGCGGTTTCGTCGAGCAGCGGTACCAGGAGGTCATCGTGGCGCTGTACGGCGAGGCGCCCGAGGTGGCCATCGACACCACCATCAAGTTCCAGGACGGGAAGACCACGCGCATCCGGACCACCCTGCTGGTGCGGCGGCTGGAGCAGGGGAGGGCGGCGTAGATGGACTTCTTCCTCCAGCTCGTCATCAACGGCCTGGTGATCGGCTCCATCTACGCCCTGGTGGGGCTGGGCTTCGTCATCATCTACAAGTCCTCCTCGATCCTGAACTTCGCCCAGGGCGAGTTCCTCATGCTCGGGTCCTACGTCTGCGTCGCGGTCTTCACGGCCACCAAGGTGCCCTTCCTGGTCGCCTTCGGCCTGACCCTGCTCTTCTCGGTGCTGCTGGGCATGGCGGTGGAGCGGCTGCTGCTGCGCCCCATGATCGGCGAGCCGGTGATCTCGGTGATCATGCTCACCCTGGGGATGGCCTCGGTGCTCCGGGCCATCGTCCAGGGCATCTGGGGCACCGAGACCGTCCCCTACCCGGAGATCTTCCCGACCACGCCGGTGCGCATCGGCCCGCTGCCGGTGTCGCAGGGCTACCTCTACAGCGTGGGGAGCGTGGTGGTGCTGCTCGCCGCCTTCTCGGTGTTCTTCAAGTTCTCGCGGGCCGGCATCGCCATGCGGGCCACCGCCTTCAGCCAGCAGGTGGCCCTCTCCATGGGCATCTCGGTGAAGCGGATCTTCGCGCTGGCCTGGTCCATCGCCGCGGTGGTCTCGGCGGTGGGCGGGGTGCTGCTCGGCGGCATCCGCGGCGGCGTGGACGGCGCCTTCGCCCTCTTCGGGCTCAAGGTGATCCCGGTGGTCATCCTGGGCGGCCTCGACAGCGTGGCCGGCGCCATCGTCGGCGGGATCATCATGGGGGTGCTGGAGAACCTGGCGGGCGGCTACCTGGATCCGCTGCTGGGCGGCGGCGTGAAGGAGGTGGCCCCCTTCATCGCCCTGGTGGCGATCCTCAGCGTGAAGCCCTACGGCCTCTTCGGCAAGGTGAAGATCGAACGGGTGTGAGCGGTCCCAAGGAGCGTGCATGAAGTGCGGTGACTTCCGCGAGACCTACGTCGAGGACATGGCGATCTTCGAGACCGCCTTCGCCCGGCGCGCCCTCTGGCTCTTCCTGGCGGCGATGGCGGCGGTCCCGGCCTTCGCCGGCGGCTTCTGGCTCGACGTGGTGAACCGCATCCTCATCGCCGTGGTCGCCGCCACCGGCCTGAACATCCTCACCGGCTTCACCGGGCAGATCTCGCTCGGCAACGCCGCCTTCCTCTCGGTGGGGGCCTACGCCACCGCCGCCCTGGCCGGCAAGGCCGGGCTGCCCTTCCCGGTGGTCATCCCGCTGGCCGGGCTCATCACCGCGGCGGTGGGCATGGTCTTCGGCATCCCCTCGCTGCGGCTCAAGGGGCTCTACCTGGCGGTGGCCACCCTGGCGGCCCACTTCGTCATCGAGTTCGCCGTCACCCACTGGGACTCGATGACCGGCGGGGTGAACGGCATCTCCATCCCCGCCGCGGCCGCCGGGCCGCTCTCCCTCGACGGCGACGCGCGCCTCTACTACCTGATCCTGCCGCTCACCGTGGGGATGCTGCTCTTCGCCAAGAACCTGTTCCGCACCAAGGTGGGCAAGGCCTTCGTCGCCATCCGCGACCAGGACATCAGCGCCGAGGTCATGGGGGTCAACGTCTTCAAGTACAAGCTGCTCTCCTTCGGGGTCTCCAGCTTCTACGTGGGCGTGGCCGGCGCGCTGCTCGGCTACCAGGCGCGCATCATCAGCCCGGAGAACTTCCCCATCACCCTGGCCATCGACCAGCTGGGGATGATCATCATCGGCGGCATGGGCAGCATCCTCGGCTCCATCTTCGGGGCGGTCTTCATCACCCTGCTGCCCGAGCTGCTCCGGCTGGTGGTGGGGCCGCTCTCCGCCACCTTCCCCCAGCTCACCACCCTCTTCTCGTCGCTGAAGATGGGCGTCTTCGGCCTGGCCATCGTGCTCTTCCTGCTCTTCGAGCCCGACGGCATGGCCGCGCGGTGGCACACCATCAAGAACTACTGGAAGCTGTATCCGTTCTCGTACTGAGCGCGCAGGAGCAGTGAAGGTCCCCACGGTGGCACCACACGGAGGTCATCCATGAAGCGGACGATGGTCGGCATGCTGTCGGCGGCGGCGCTGCTCGCCGGCACCGCGCAGGCGCAGGAGATCAAGGTGGGCGGCATCTTCGACCTCACCGGCATCACCTCGGACGTGGGCAAGCCCTTCGCCCAGGGCGTGCAGGACTACGTGGTCCACGTCAACGAGACCGGCGGCGTCAACGGCAAGAAGATCAAGCTGATCGGCGCCGACTACGGCTACAAGATCCCGGAGGCGGTGGCCCTCTACAAGCGGCTGGTGAACGACGAGCACGTCGTCCTCATCAACGGCTGGGGCACCGGCGACACGCTGGCGCTCAAGGACTTCATCAGCAAGGACAAGGTCCCGTACATCTCCGCCTCCTTCGCCGGCGACCTCACCGACCCCTCCAAGACGCCGTACAACTTCTTCGTGGCCCCGAGCTACTCCGACCAGCTCCGCGCCTGGCTCAGCTGGGTGAAGGAGGACTGGAAGGACAAGAGCCGCCACCCCAAGGTCGCCTTCTTCTACGGTGACAACGCCTACGGCAAGGCGCCCATGGAGGCCGGCCGCCGCTTCGCCAAGGAGAACGGCATCGACGTGGTGGACGAGGAGATCCTGCCCGGCAACTTCCAGGACGCCACCAGCCAGCTCCTGAACATGAAGCAGAAGGGGGCCGACTACGCCTACATCAACGTGACCACCACCGGCGTCTCGCTGGTGCTGAAGGGCGCCAAGGCGCTGGGCCTCTCCACCAAGTTCGGCTCGAACCCCTACGGCTTCTCCGAGGCCCTGCCGCTGGTCGCCAAGGAGACGGCCGAGGGCGTCACCGGCGTCATGCCCCACGTGCCGTACGGCTCCAACGTGCCGGGGATGAAGGCGCTCATCGACTTCAACAAGGCCCACCACGGCGGCGAGACCCATGACGCGATGTACGTCCGCGGCTGGGCCACCGCCACGGTGTGGGTCGAGGGGCTCAAGCGGGCCGACAAGGCCGGCAAGCTCACCGGCGAGGGCGTGAAGGCGGCGCTCGAGACCCTGAAGGACTTCGACATGGGCGGCCTCACCAGCCCGATCACCTACACCCCCACCGACCACAGGCCCACCACCCGCTGCGCCGTCTACATCATCCACGGCGGCAAGCTGGTGAAGGTGAAGGACTACGACATGCCGCGCCGGGCCGACTGGCTGGGCCTCTAGGCCGACATCCGCACGCCCGTCATCCCCGCCCCTCCTCCCCCGCCCGCGCGAGGGAGGAGGGAGGGGTGAGGGGGCACGAGGAGCTCGATGCTTTCGCTGAAGAACGTCGAGGTCATCTACGACGACGTCATCCTGGTGCTGAAGGGGCTCTCGCTCGAGGTCCCGGCGGGCCAGATCGTGGCGCTGCTCGGCTCCAACGGGGCCGGGAAGAGCACCACCCTCAAGGCCATCTCCGGGCTGCTCCACACCGAGGAGGGCGAGGTCACCGACGGCAGCATCGAGTTCCAGGGGGAGCGCATCGACGGCATGGCCCCCGAGCACATCGTCCGCAAGGGCATCTTCCAGGTGATGGAGGGGCGCCGGGTCTTCGAGGACCTGACGGTGGAGGAGAACATCGTCACCGGCGGCTACACCCGCAACGACCGGGCCGGCCTCCGGCGCGACACCGAGATGGTCTACACCTACTTCCCGCGCCTCCAGGAGCGCCGGAAGAAGCTGGCCGGCTACCTGTCCGGCGGCGAGCAGCAGATGCTGGCCATCAGCCGCGCGCTGATGGCCCGCCCCAAGCTCATCCTCCTCGACGAGCCCTCGCTGGGGCTGGCGCCGCTCCTGGTGCAGGAGATATTCGGCATCGTCAAGCGCATCAACGAGGAGGAGAAGACCACCTTCCTCCTGGTGGAGCAGAACGCCAACCTGGCGCTCTCCATCGCCCACTTCGGCTACATCATGGAGAACGGCCGCATCGTCCTCGACGGCGACCCGGCGAAGCTGCGGGCCAACGAGGACGTGAAGGAGTTCTACCTGGGCGGCGGCGGGGCCGAGGCCAAGAGCTACAAGAACCTCAAGTTCTACAAGCGCCGGAAGAGGTGGCTGAGCTAGGCGCGAAGGGAGCCCGATGCCGACGCTTCGTCCCGGCACCATCCTCGACCGGAAGCTGGAGTGCCGCTCCCCCGACGAGCGCCGCGCCCAGCTCGGCGCCGGGCTGGCGGTCACCGTGGCCCACGCCTGGAAGCAGGCGCCGCGGGTGCGCCGGGCGCTGGAGGCGGCGCGGATCGACCCGCGGGACGTCCGGTCGCTGAAGGACCTCGCGCGCCTCCCCATCACCCGCAAGGAGGCGCTGCCCGCCCTCCAGGCCGAGGAGCCGCCCTTCGGCGGGCTGCTGGGCACCTCGCCCGGCGCCCTGGCCCGCCTCTTCATGTCGCCCGGCCCCATCTACGACCCGCAGGGGCACGACGGCGACTTCTGGCGCTTCCGCCACGCCCTGGCCGCCGCCGGCTTCCGCAAGGGCGACGTGGTCCTGAACTCGGCCTCCTACCACCTCACCCCGCTGGGCTTCATGCTCGACGCCGGCGCGCGGGCGCTGGGGTGCGCGGTGATCCCCGGCGGCGTCGGCCAGACCGAGCTGCAGCTGAAGACCGCCGCCGCCCTGGGCGCCACCGGCTACATGGGCACCCCCAGCTTCCTCTTCCAGCTGCTCACCAAGGCCCGCGAGGCCGGCATCCCGCTGAGGCTGGAGGTGGCCTTCGTGGTGGCGGAGATGCTCCCGGAGTCGCTGCGGGCCGACATCGAGGCCTTCGGCGTCCGCTGCCTGCAGGGGTACGGCACCGCCGACCTGGGCTGCCTCACCTACGAGTGCACCGAGAAGGGCGGCTGGCACATGCACCCCGAGTGCATCCTGGAGGTGCTCGATCTGGAGAGCGGCCAGCCGGCCGCGCCCGGGCAGCCCGGCGAGCTGGTGGCCACCATCTTCGAGGAGGCCTACCCGCTCTTGCGCCTCGCCACCGGCGACATCGGCGCCCTGGCGCCCGAGGCCTCCTGCGCCTGCGGCCGCACCGCCCCGAAGGTCGCCGGCCTGCTCGGGCGGGTGGGCGACGCCGTGAAGGTGAAGGGGATGTTCGTCCGCGGCGGCCAGATCGAGGCGGTGCTGAAGCGGTTCCCGGAGGCGGGCCGCTTCCGCGCGGTGGTGACGCGCGAGGGGCACGTCGACCACCTCGCCTACGAGGTCGAGGTGCCGGGCCCGGGCACCGGCGGGCTCGCCGAGGCCATCGCCGAGGCCCTCACCGCCGAGGTGAAGGTGCGCGGCGAGGTCCGGCTGCTCGCGAAGGGCGCGATCCCCGAGGGGGCGAAGAAGGTGGACGACCGCCGCGTGTGGAAGTGAGTCTCGTCTACCTCGCCCCGCCCAGGTAGGCCTGCTGCACCCGCGGGTCCTCGGCGAGCTGCCCCGAGGGCCCCTCCAGCACCAGCTTCCCGTGCTCGAGCACGTAGGCGTAGTCGCTGATGGCCAGCGCCAGCCGGGCGTTCTGCTCCACCAGCAGGATGGTGGCCCCCTCGCGGTGGATGGCCTCGACGGCCTCGAAGATCTGCTGCACCAGGATGGGCGAGAGGCCCATCGAGGGCTCGTCGAGGAGCAGGATGCGGGGCCGGGCGAGCAGGGCGCGGGCGAAGGCCAGCATCTGCTGCTGGCCGCCGGAGAGCGAGCCGGCCAGCTCCCGGCGCCGCTCGCCGAGGATGGGGAAGCGCCGGTACTGCTCCTCCATCGCCGCCGCCAGCGCCGACCGCTCCCGCCGCTTCTCGCCGGCCAGGACCAGGTTCTCCTCGATGGTCATGCGGCCGAGGATGGCCCGCCCCTCCGGCACCAGCGACAGGCCGGCCGCCACCGCGCGGTGGGCCGGGAGCCCGGTGACGTCGGCCCCGCCCAGCCGGACCCGCCCGGCGCGCGGCGGCACCAGCCCGGCCAGCGCCGAGAGGATGGAGCTCTTGCCGGCGCCGTTGGGGCCGATGAGGGTGACGATGCGCCCCTCCTCGACCCGCAGCGAGACGCCCCGCACCGCCTGCACCTGGCCGTAGGCGACGTGGAGCTCCTCGATCTCGAGGAGGGGCAGGGCGGCGGGCACGGGGGCGGCGGTCACTTGGGGTTCCCCAGGTAGGCGGCGATCACCGCCGGGTCCTCGGCCACCGTCCGCGGCGCCCCCTCGGCGATCACCTTGCCGAAGCAGAGCACGGTGATGGTGTCGCAGACGTCCATCACCAGCCGCACGTTGTGCTCGACGAGCAGCACCGACTGCCCCTCGGCGGCGACGCGGCGGATGAGCTGGGCCACCGCCTGCACCTCCACCGGGTTCATCCCCGCCGTGGGCTCGTCGAGGAGCAGCAGCCGCGGGGCGCTGGCCAGGGCCCGGGCGATCTCCACGCGCCGCTGCTCTCCGTAGGAGAGGTGGCGGGCGTGCTCGTGGACCCGCTCCGAGAGCCCCACCCGGGTGAGCAGGGCCTCGGCCCGCTCCCTCGCCTCCCGCTCCTCGGTCCGGGCCGAGGGCAGCATCAGCATCCGGGCGGCGAGCGACGGGGTGCGCCGCAGGTGCTGCCCCACCAGCACGTTGTCCCGCGCCGAGAGGTCGGGGAAGAGCCGGATGTTCTGGAAGGTGCGGGCCACCCCCAGCGCCGCCACCTGCCAGGGAGGCAGGCCGTGGATGGGCCGGTCGCCGAGCTGGATGCTCCCGGCGGTGGGGGCGAGCAGCCCGGAGATGAGGTTGATGACGGTGGTCTTGCCGGCGCCGTTCGGGCCGATGAGCCCGTGCACCTGGCCCGGGGCCACGGCGAAGCCGGCGCCGTCCACCGCCCGGACGCCGCCGAAGGCGCGCTCCACCCGGTCGAGGGCGAGCAGCGGGCTCACGCGGCGCTCCGGGCCGCGACGCGGGCGGCGCGCCACTCGGCGATCCGCCGCGGGAGGGAGACCATGCCGTTGGGGAGGAAGAGGATCACCGCGAGCAGCACCAGGCCGTTCACCAGGAGCCGCAGGGGCCCGGGCTCGATGCCCACCAGCGGCGCCACCTCGCGGAGGATCTCCGGCAGCAGGGTGAGGAAGGCCGCCCCCACCACCGGTCCCCAGTAGATCTGGGAGCCGCCCACCACGGCGTAGACCAGCATGTCCACCACCCGGCCGAAGCCGAAGCCGTTGGGGGCCACCATGAAGGTGAAGTGGGCCTCGAAGCCGCCGGCCAGGCCGGCCAGCGCCGCGCCGAGCACCAGCATCGCCAGCTTGTAGCGGGTGGTGGCGATGCCCATGGTCCGGGCCGCCGGCTCGTCCTCCCGGATGGCCTCCAGCGCGAAGCCCCACTTCGAGCCCCGCAGCCGGGCGAGGACGAAGAGGGCGGCGGCCACCGCCAGGTAGATCATCCACAGCTCGGTCTTCTGCGGGATGGCGACGATGCCCTGGGCGCCGTTCACGTAGTCCCAGTTCACCAGCCCCAGCCGCACCACCTCGCCGAAGCCGATGGTGGCGATGGCCAGGAAGATGCCGCGGATGCGCAGCACCGGCAGCCCCAGCGGCACCGCCACCACCGCCGGCACCGCCACCGCGGCGAGGATGGCCAGCGGGAAGGGCCAGTGGGCCTGCATGGTCAGCAGCGCCGCGGCGTAGGCGCCGATGGCGGAGAAGCCGGCGTTGCCCAGGGCCAGCTGGCCGCAGGAGAGGGTGGTGTAGACCGACAGCGCCAGGAGCGAGTTGATCCCGATGAAGGCGATCGTCGACTGGTAGGTGGCGTAGAGGTCCGCGAGCTGGTCCCACATCGCCGGTCAGGACCTCGGGGCTGGGGCTGGGGTCACGGCGCTCAGGCCTCCCGCAGCGCGGCGGCGCCGAACAGGCCGCGGGGGCGCAGCACCAGGATGAGGAAGAGCCCGGTGAAGGAGACGGCGTCGCGCCAGGAGGCGCCCAGGTAGGCGGTCACGAAGACCTCGGTGAGCCCCAGGGCGAAGCCGGCCAGGACCGCGCCCGGCATCGAGCCCATGCCCCCGAGGATGATCACCGCCAGCCCCTTCAGCTCGACGCTGCGCCCCATGTCCGGCGAGATGGAGTTGAAGGCCAGGCCGAAGAGGACGCCGGCGGCCCCGCCCAGCGCCGAGGAGATGAAGAAGGCGGCGGCGATGGCGCGGTTCACGTCCACGCCCAGGATGCGGGCGGCGCGCGGGCTCTCCGCCACCGCCCGCACCTCCCGCCCCAGCCGGGTGGCCTTCACCAGCCAGGTGAGCACCAGGAACAGCAGCACCGCCACCGCCACGATGGTGAGCTGCAGCCGCGACACCACCGCCCCGAGGAGGTCCAGCTGCGTCTCGGGCACGGTGCCGAAGGGGAAGCGCGAGATGTTCGGGCCCCAGACCTCCAGGGCGACGGCCTCGAAGACCGTGGCCATGGCGAGCGAGCTGATGAGCCCGGAGATGTTGGAGTCGGCCCGCGCCCGGAGCGGCCGGAAGGCCACCCGCTCCAGGAGCAGGCCGAGGAAGCCGGCGAAGAGCACCGCCAGCGGCATGGCGAGGAGGATGTGGAGGTGGAACCGGCCCACCAGCGTGAGCGCCACGAAGGACGCCAGCATGAAGACGGCGGCGTGGGCCAGGTTCAGGATGTCGAGGACGCCGAAGACGAGCGTGTAGCCGAGCGCGAAGAGCGCGTAGATCGAGCCCAGGAAGAGCCCGTTGACGACCTGCTGGCCCACGCTCGCCTCCGGCGGGCCGGGCTACTGCACGATCTGGAACTTGCCGCCCTGCACCTGCTGCAGCGAGGGCGGGTGGCTGCCGTCGCGGTTCGGCAGGAAGGAGAAGAGGCCCAGCGGCGTGGGCAGGTCCTTCACCTTGGCGAAGCCGGCCTTGATGGCCTCGCGGGTGCCCTTGCCGCCCTCGAGCTTGATGGCGTCGGCGATGGCGAGGACGCCGACGTAGGCCTGGGTGCAGAACTGGTCGGGGTCGACGCCCCGGGCCTTCATCTCGGCGAGGTAGTCCTGGTTCACCTTGTCGGGGGAGACCTTGTTCCAGGCGGTGCCGACGTAGACGCCCTCGGCGGCCGGGCCGGCGTTCTTGATGAAGGCCGGCGCGTTGAAGCCGTTGCCGCCCCAGATCGGGACGTTCCAGCCGAGCTGGCGGGCCTGGGCGACGATGCCGGCGGCGTTCTCGGCCAGCGCCGAGACCATGAGGATGTCGGGGTGCAGGGCCTTCAGGGCGGTGATCTGCGCGTTGTAGTCCCGGTCCGGCTTGGCGAAGGTCTGGGTGCCGACGATCTTGATGCCGGTGTGCTCCAGCGAGGCCTTCATCACCGCGTAGCCGGCCTGGGTGAAGGCGTCGTCGTTGCCGTAGAGCAGCGCCGCCGTCTTGAAGCCCAGCTTGGCCTGCATCCGCTGCAGCGCCGGGACGATGACCTGGAACTCGGTCAGCGACACCCGCCAGATGTAGTCGCCGATGTCGGTGATGCCCTTGGGGGCGGTGTTGGAGACGGCGACCACCGGGACCTTGGCGGCCTGGGCCAGCGGGTCCGCGGCGGTGGCGGTGTTGGACAGCGTCGGCCCGATGATGGCCGCGACCTTGTCCTTGTTGATGAAGCGCTGGAAGACCGCGATGCCCTGCTCCTTGGTGGAGGCGTCGTCCTCGATCACCGCCTCCAGCTTCACGCCCTTCAGCATCCCGCTCTTGTTCACGTGGTCCACGGCCGCGAGCACGCCGGCCTTCTGGGTGGCGCCGTAAACGGCGGCCGGGCCGGTGAGGCTGATGGCCACGCCGATCTTGACGACCTGCTCGGCGCGGGCGGTGCCGGTCGCGGCGAGCGCGGCGGCGACGAGAACTCCGATGCTGCGAGCGAAGCGCATGTGCGTTCCTCCTCACTGGGGTGCGCGGAAGTTGCTCGTTCCTACGACGGGCGGCATCGCGAAGCAAGCGGACGCTGAACTTCGCGTCCGGGCTCGTCCGGGGAGCCCGGGACGCAGATTTCGCTGGCCCTTTCGGGGGATTGAGCCGGGGTCACCAACAAAGTTTGGCACCCGCCAAAAGGGTGTTACAGTTCGTCACACAACCAGCCGAAACGTATGGCAAAGAGGTCGAGCAACCGGCTTGGATCCCCGTCGCTCACGGCGTTCTTGACGCACCTCGCCTTGAGCCGAGGCGCCATCCCGGCGAAAGAATTTCACCGAAGCTTCCCATTCCCCGCAGCCCTGTAACGTCGTCGATCCGCGGCGGACGGCGACGAGCACAATCGACGGAGGAAACACGTGAAAGCCCTGCGCTCCCTTCTGATCGCATCGCTCCTCGCGGTCGCCACCACGGCGTCCGCCCAGGGGTCCCCCTTCAAGTTCGAGTTCCACGGCTTCGTGACCGGTTCGACCTACATGGAGGACCAGGTCTTCGTCACCGGCATCGGCCAGGGCCTCATGCTCGGCGCTCCCTCGCCGGCGAACCACCTGCCCATCCAGGTCGCTCCTCCCGGCACCGTGACCACCAAGTCGGGCACCTTCCTGGGCGGCGACATCCGGCAGTCCCGCTGGATCTTCGCGATGAGCGGCCCGCAAGTCATGGGCGGCGCGACCCCCAAGGCCTACTTCGAGGGCGACTTCTTCGGCATGACCGCTCCGGGCGGGCTGGGCTACGAGAGCGCGATCCCCCGCATCCGCCAGGCCTTCGCCGAGCTGAACTGGGGCAACACCCAGTTCCAGGTGGGCCAGTACTCCGCCCAGCTGCTGCTGGCGCAGATCCCGGCCTCGATCGCCCACATCGCGAACCCCCCGACCTTCGGCGCCGGCACCCTCGGGTGGCGGCCCATCGGCCTCCGGCTGATCCACGCCATCCCCATGGACGGCTTCAAGATCGAGCTGGCCGCCGAGCTCGCCCAGAGCAAGTGGAACGACGTGGGCCAGTCGCTCGGCGCTCAGCTCGGCGGGGACAACGGCGGCGCGCCGGCGCCGATCAACAACACCCCGGGCGCGGTGCCCATGGGCTGGGCCTCCGGCATGCCGCAGGTTGACGCCCGCGTCCAGGTCATCGGCAAGAGCGGCGGCTTCTCCTACCAGGGCTACGTGGCCGCCTACTACGAGTCGGTCAACCTGAAGGGCTTCGGCGACACCAACCGGAGCGGTACACCGGCGGCTCCGGGTGTGGTCCTCCAGGACGGCACCAGGAAGACCAGCGTCTCGCCCTTCGTCGCCGAGCTCGGCGGCAAGTTCAACTTCGCCCCGGTCACCCTGGCGTTCAACGCCTACACCGGCAAGGCCACCGGCCCGCTCGCCGGCGCCATGCTGCAGTGGGGCGACATCAAGGATGTGGGCGCCTGGGGTCAGCTGGGCGCGGACCTGACCAAGGAGTTCTCGCTCTGGGTGCTCTACGGCTTCAGCTCGCCCGACAAGAAGGACGTCCAGAACTGGGTCAACCTCGCCGGCGCGAACCTCACCGAGTTCAACTCCGGGCTGCGCGGTGACAACTCGGTCATCGGCGCGATGGCCAAGTACCAGGAGGGCGGCTACGCGCTGTCGCTCCAGTACTACGGCTACTCGACG
>JAKAEO010000272.1 GCA_021818285.1 Myxococcales bacterium | reverse complement strand
GCGCGGGCTCGCCGCCTCGCGCCCCTCGGCGGCGAGCAGCTCGGCGCGGTCGTCGGCGCGCCCCAGCCGGTCGGCGTGGCGCAGCGCCATGGCCCGGGCCGCCGGGTCGGCCGGGGCCTTCCGGAACGCGGCCATCGCCAGGTCGGCCGCCTCGTCGGGCCGCCCCAGCCGCTCCTCGGCCAGCGCCGCGGCGGCGCAGAGGATGGCCGCCGAGGTCGGTCCGTCGGTCGCCGCGGCGGCGCGGCGCCAGTCGTCGAGCATCTCGTCGAGGCGCCCCGCGGCCGCCGCCAGGCGGCCGTGCTCGGCGAGCAGCGCCAGGTGGGAGGGATCGCGGGCCGAGGCGCTGGCCAGGAGGTCCAGGGCCTCGCCGGGCCGGCCGAGCGTGGCGGCGAGCAGGCGGGCCCTGGCGTAGTCGAGGGTGGCGGCGTGCCGCGGGTCCGCGGTCTCCCGGGCCTCGGCCTCGAGGAGCCGGCACTCCCGCGTGGCGTAGCCCCACCGGGCGGCGATGCGGCGCGCCGCCTGGAGCGAGGGCAGGTGGCCGGGGTCCACGGCGGTGGCCCGCTCGTAGAAAGCCAGGGCGCCGTCCGGATCGCCCAGCCTCTCCTCGTGGATCCGCCCGGCCTGGTGGAGGAGCACCGCCGCCTCGCGCCCCTCGCCGCGCTCGGTCGCCTCGCGATCGCAGGCGGCGGCCGCCGCCGTCCAGTCGGCGGCGTCGCCGGCGGTGGGAAGGAGGTCGTCGACGCGCGCCACGAGCTGCGCGGCGAGCGAGTCGGCGGGGGGAGCCGGTGAAGGGGGCACCGGCGCTGGGGGCACCGGCGCTGGGAGCGTCGACGTCGGAGGCGCCGAGGACGGAGTCGGCGGTCGGCGGTCTCCCGGCGGCAGCGGCGGATCGGCCAGGAGTGGTTCCGCCATGTCGCCTCGCCGGAAGGTGACGGACTTCCCCAGCCATGTACCACGCCCGCGCGGCGGGCGACAAACTGCCGCGCCGGGGAGGGTCAGGCCTCGAAACGGTCGATCTGGCCGCGCTTCTGGAGGATCTCCAGCGCCCCGGCGACGACCTTCTCGCGGTCCTCGCCCTGGAGCTTCACCACCAGCTTCCGGGTCGGGTCGCCGCGGTGCCCGGGGGGCGCCTCGACCGTGACGGCCCAGTTGTCGCCCAGGTCCCGGTCGGCCTGCACCCGGCACTCCACCGCGCCGATGAACGCTCTCGCCATGTGTCCCTGCCTCGTTCCTTGCTCGCTTGGGGGAGGCGGCAACATAGCGTAAAACCGCGACCATGAGAACGCGCTTCCTCGCGCTCCTCGCGCTCCCCGGCTGCGCCGGAGTGGGGCTCCACGAGGCGGTGCCCGGGGACGCGCTGGTCTTCGAGGGCCGGCTGGAGCGGGCCCCGCTGGGCCTCTCGCCGGCCGAGCTGGCCGCCCTGCCGCCGGCGCGCGTCCGCGGCACCGACCCGTGGACCGGCGCCCCCGCGACCTTCACCGGCGCGCCGGTGGCGCTCTTCCTCGAGGACGGAGGGCTGCCGCTGGGGCGGGGCGCCGACCTGCTCGCGTTCCACGGGGCCGGCGGGCGGCGGGCGGCCGTGCCGGTGAACGCCGTCCGCCAGCTGCGCCCGGTGCTGGCCGCGGAGGAGGACGGCCGTCCGGCCGGCGGGCCGCTGGACGGCCGCCTGCTGGCCTGGCCCGACCTGGACGCGCCGGGGCTGGCGACCGACCCGCGCGTCCGCTGGTGGTGGCTCCGGGGCGTGAAGCGGGTCGAGGCGCTCAGCTGGGTGGAGTCGGACGGGAAGGCGCTGCGGGTGCCGCCGGGCGCCGGCGACGAGGCCCGCCGCGGGGCCGGCGACTTCGCCACCTCCTGCATGACCTGCCACCGGGTCCGGGGCCAGGGCGGGACGGCCGGGCCGGAGCTGACCCGTTTCCTCGGCTCCGGCGGCCCGCCGCGCCTGACGGCGCTCCTGCCGGGCCACCTCGCGGCCCGGAGCGGCCAGCCCGGCGTGCCGGACCTCCCGGCGGCCGCCGCCGGCCGGATCGCCGCCTTCCTCGAGGCGGTGGCCCGGTCCGGGGAGGACGGGCGCTAGAGGTACACCGACCGGCGAGCCGTCACCGACTCGTCGAGGAGGGCCTGGAGCCGGTCCCGCGTCGCGGCGGCGAGGCGCGCCACCTCCGCGGGGGAGCCCGCCGCCTCCGGCCCGAGGCCGCCGGTGTCGATCGGCTCGCCGAACCGCAGCGTCCAGCGGGAAGGCAGCGGCAGCCCGGCGAGCGGGCCGACCGAGAAGCCCGGCAGCCCGGCCAGCGCCGGGAAGCGGAAGGCCTCGGCCAGGAAGCCCGCCCGGCCCACCGGCGGGCTCGCCTCCTCGCTGCCGACGATGGCGCAAGGGACGATCGCCGCGCCGGCGCGGAGCGCGACCTTGACGAACCCTCCCCGGCCGAAGGCGCCGATCCGGTAGCGCTCGCCCCAGGACCGCGGCGCGCTGCCCTCGGGGAAGACGCCGACGGCGGTGCCCTCCGCGAGCAGCCGCAGCGCGTTCACGGGGGAGGCCGGGACCGCGCCGAGCCGGGCGGCGGCGCGGCCCACCAGCGGGGAGGCGAGGACCGCCGCCTCGAGCAGCGGGCGGAGGTCGCGGTGGGAGGGCGCCTCGCGGCGGACGGCCATCCGGAGGACCAGGGCGTCCCAGGGCAGGGCGCCGCCGTGGTTCGCGACCACCACCAGCGGCCCCTCGGGGAGGGACGCCGCGCCGGCCGTCGCGACGCGCCACCAGGAGAGGTAGAGGAAGTCGAGGAGCGGCGCCGCCCGCACCAGGAGCGTCGGATCCATCCCGTGGGCGTCGAGGTGCGCGCCGGGCTCGCCGATCCGGAGGAGTCCCGAGAGGCCCCGCAGCCTCTCGCGCATCGCCGGGAGCAGGCTCGCCGCCAGCTCCGCCAGCTCCCGGGCGATCCCGGCCTCGGTCGGCGGGGAGGGCGGAGCGGCGTCCGGGAGCGGAGCGGCGTCCGGGGGCGGAGCGGCGTCCGGGGGCGGAGCGGCGTCCGGGGGCGGAGCGGCGTCCGGGGGCGGAGCGGCGTCCGGGGGCGGAGCGGCGTCCACCCGGCCGGCCGGCAGCTCCCGCACCGCCGCCCCGCGCTCGAAGGGATCGTTCCCGAGGACCGGGCGCGCCGCGCGCGCCTTCCCGGCCTTTCGCGGCCGCTTCGCTCGCCCGCCCGCCATTCGCCGGCTGTATAGACGGGCCCGCCGGGGCCGTCAAACGTGGGAGCCGCGTGGTAGAAGGCCCGATGGCCCGCATCCACCTGCTCCCGCCCGGCCTGGTGAACCAGATCGCCGCCGGCGAGGTGGTGGAGCGCCCCGCGTCGGTGGTGAAGGAGCTCGTCGAGAACGCCGTCGACGCCGGCGCGCGCGCCGTCCAGGTGGAGATCGAGGCCGGCGGCCTGGCGCAGGTCCGGGTGTCGGACGACGGCACCGGGATGGGGCCGGAGGACGCGCGGCTCTCGCTGGAGCGCCACGCCACCTCCAAGCTGGCCGACGCCGCCTCGCTCGCCGCCATCTCG
>JAKAEO010000271.1 GCA_021818285.1 Myxococcales bacterium | reverse complement strand
GAGAGCGCCTCCATCTGCGCCGCGGTGATGCGGGCGTCGCGGACGGCGAGCTGGGCAGGCGTGATCCGTGCCTGGCGCAGCGCCGGACCGGGATCGGCGCGGTACCGGGCGAAGGCCCGCACCACGGCGCGGGCGAAGGCCATGGGCGTGGCCGCCCGCGCACCGCCCGGCGGGGGCGGGGCGGACGGAGGGGAGCCGGGGGCGGGCCTTCGCGCCACCGCCGCAGTCTGGATCGGCTGGCACGATTTGCAACCCTTCTGGCGCTCCCGGGCCCGCGCCGGGGCGTAGGGTCGCCGTGCCCTTCCCGCAAGGAGCGCCCCGTGAACCTCCCCAGCCTGGACCTCGACGTCGGCGAGACCATCGAGCTGCTGCGCACCACGGTGCGCGACTTCGCCGCCCGCGAGATCGCCCCGCGGGCCGCCGCCATCGACCGCGACAACCTCTTCCCCGCCGACCTGTGGCGCAAGCTGGGCGAGCTCGGGCTCCACGGGATGACCGTGCCCGAGGAGCACGGCGGCAGCGGCCTCGGCTACCTGGCCCACATGGTGGCGATGGAGGAGATCTCCCGCGCCTCGGCCGCGGTGGGGCTCTCCTACGGCGCCCACTCCAACCTCTGCGTGAACCAGCTGAACCGGAACGGCAGCGAGGAGCAGAAGCGGCGCTACCTGCCGGGGCTGCTCTCCGGCGAGAAGGTCGGCGCCCTGGCCATCAGCGAGCCCAACGCCGGCTCCGACGCCGTGGGCATGAAGCTGCGCGCCGACCGCAAGGGGGACCGCTTCGTCCTCAACGGCGCCAAGATGTGGATCACCAACGGCGGCGACGCCGACACGATGATCGTCTACGCCAAGACCGACCCGGGCGCCGGGCCGCGCGGCATCACCGCCTTCGTCGTCGAGAAGGGCTTCCCCGGCCTCTCGGCCGGCTCCAAGCTCGACAAGCTGGGGATGCGCGGCTCCAACACCTACCCGATCTTCTTCGAGGACTGCGAGGTGCCGGAGGAGAACGTGCTCGGCCGGGTGGGCGGCGGCGTGCAGGTGCTGATGTCCGGGCTGGACTACGAGCGGGCGGTGCTCTCCGCCGGGCCCATCGGCATCATGGCCGCCTGCCTGGACGTGGTGCTGCCCTACGTGCACGAGCGCAAGCAGTTCGGGCAGCCCATCGGGGAGTTCCAGCTCATCCAGGGGAAGCTCGCCGACATGTACGCCACCTGGTCGGCCTGCCGGGCCTACGTCTACGCGGTGGGGCGGGCCGCCGACCGCGTTGACCACGCGCGCACGCTGAGCAAGGATGCCGCCGGCGCCATCCTCTACGCGGCCGAGAAGGCGACCTGGATGGCCGGCGAGGCGATCCAGGTGCTGGGCGGCAACGGCTACATCAACGAGTACCCGGCGGGCCGCCTCTGGCGCGACGCCAAGCTCTACGAGATCGGCGCCGGCACCTCCGAGATCCGCCGGACGCTCATCGGCAAGCAGCTCTTCTCCCTGACGGCGTGACGGCCCACGCCGGCGCGGCGGCCCCCCATGCAAGCCCTCCCTTCCCAGATCGACACCCGCTCGGAGGAGTTCCGGGCCAACGCCCGCGCCATGCGCGCCCTGGTGGAGGAGCTGCGCGCCCGGGCGGCGCAGGTCGCCCTGGGCGGCGACGAGGCCTCGCGCGCCCGGCACGTGGCGCGCGGCAAGCTCCTCCCCCGCGACCGCGTCCACCACCTGCTCGACCCGGGCGCCCCCTTCCTGGAGGTGGGCCAGCTCGCCGCCTGGGACGTGTACGACGGCGAGGCCCCCTCGGCCGGGATCATCACCGGCGTCGGCCGCATCCAGGGGGTGGAGTGCATGATCGTGGCCAACGACGCCACGGTGAAGGGCGGCAGCTACTACCCGCTGACGGTGAAGAAGCACCTGCGCGCGCAGGAGATCGCCGCGCAGAACCGCCTGCCCTGCGTCTACCTGGTGGACTCCGGCGGCGCCAACCTGCCGCGCCAGGACGAGGTCTTCCCCGACCGGGAGCACTTCGGCCGCATCTTCTACAACCAGGCCAACCTGAGCGCGCAGGGCATCCCCCAGATCGCCGTGGTGATGGGCTCCTGCACCGCCGGCGGCGCCTACGTGCCGGCGATGAGCGACGAGACCGTCATCGTCCGCAACCAGGGGACCATCTTCCTGGGGGGGCCGCCGCTGGTGAAGGCGGCCACCGGCGAGGTGGTGAGCGCCGAGGAGCTGGGCGGCGGCGACGTCCACACCCGGCTCTCCGGCGTGGCCGACCACCTGGCGGAGAACGACCGCCACGCCCTCTTCGTGGCCCGCCGCATCGTCGCCAACCTGAACCGGCGCAAGCCGGAGACGGTCACGCTGGAGGACGCCGAGGAGCCGCTCCACGACCCCGAGGAGATCTACGGCGTCGTGCCCCACGACACCCGCAAGCCCTACGACGTCCGCGAGGTCATCGCCCGGGTGGTGGACGGCTCGCGCTTCGACGAGTTCAAGGCCCGCTACGGCCCCACGCTGGTCACCGGCTTCGCCCGGCTCCACGGCATGCCGCTGGGCATCGTCGCCAACAACGGCATCCTCTTCGGCGAGTCGGCGCAGAAGGGGGCGCACTTCATCGAGCTCTGCGCGCTGCGCGGCATCCCGCTGCTCTTCCTCCAGAACATCACCGGCTTCATGGTGGGGCGGAAGTACGAGAACACCGGCATCGCCAAGGACGGCGCCAAGATGGTGACGGCGGTGGCCACCGCGCAGGTGCCCAAGCTCACCCTGATCATCGGGGGCTCGCACGGCGCCGGGAACTACGGGATGTGCGGCCGGGCCTACTCGCCCCGCTTCCTCTGGATGTGGCCCAACGCCCGCATCTCGGTGATGGGCGGCGAGCAGGCGGCCAACGTGCTCGCCACGGTGCGGCGCGACGGCATCGAGGCCAAGGGCGGCAAGTGGCCGGCCGAGGAGGAGGCCCGCTTCAAGGCGCCCATCCGCGAGCAGTACGAGCGGCAGGGCAGCCCCTACTACGCCACCGCCCGGCTCTGGGACGACGGCGTCATCGACCCGGCCCAGACCCGCCGGGTGCTGGCGCTCTCGCTCTCGGCGGCGCTCAACGCCCCCGTCGTCCCGACCCGGTTCGGCCTGTTCCGCATGTGAGGGGTGCCGGCGTGTTCACCAAGATCCTCATCGCCAACCGCGGCGAGATCGCCTGCCGCGTCGTCCGCACCGCCCGCCGCATGGGCATCGCCACCGTGGCCGTCTACTCCGACGCCGACGCCGGCGCGCGCCACGTGCGGCTCGCCGACGAGGCGGTGCGCATCGGCCCGGCGCCGGCGCGGGAGTCCTACCTCCAGGCCGGGAAGATCCTGGAGGCGGCCCGGATCACCGGGGCCCAGGCGGTCCACCCCGGCTACGGCTTCCTCTCCGAGAACGCGGAGTTCGCCGAGGCCTGCGGCGCGGCCGGGGTGGTGTTCGTGGGCCCGCCCCCGGCGGCGATCCGCGCCATGGGCTCGAAGTCGGCCGCCAAGGCGCTGATGGAGAAGGCCGGCGTGCCGCTCACCCCCGGCTACCACGGGCCGGAGCAGGAGCCCCGCACCCTCGCC
>JAKAEO010000053.1 GCA_021818285.1 Myxococcales bacterium | reverse complement strand
GCCGTTGCAGGCCACCTGGCCCACCAGGCCGCGCAGCGCCAGGGCGCCGTCGCGGCGCTCCTCCTCGGGCAGCTCGTAGACGGTGCCGCCGCCCGGGCCCGGCACCCGGCGCGCCCCCAGCCGCGCCAGGTCCCGGGAGAGGGTGGCCTGGGTGGCGCCGATGCCGTCCTCCTCCAGCGCCGCGAGCAGCTCCTCCTGCGTGCCGATGCGCCGCTGGCGCAGCAGCCGGGCCACCGCCTCGCGGCGCCGGTCGGGGCGGGCGCGGCGGCGCGGGCTCACGGCGCCGCCCCCGGCGAGACCGGCTGGCGGGTCACCAGCGTGCCCACGCCGCTGTCGGTGAAGAGCTCGGCGATGACGCTGTGGGGCTGGCGGCCGTCGAGGACGTGCACCCGGTCCACGCCCCCCTCCAGCGCCGCCAGGATGGCCCGGGCCTTGTGCTTCATCCCGCCGGTGAGCGAGCCCGCCTCCATCCGCCGGTGCAGGTCGGGCACCGTCACCTGGCGCACCAGGGCCCCGTCCGGCGCCGACTCCAGGATGCCGGCCACGTCGGTGAGGTAGATGAGCTTGCGGGCGCCCAGCGCCACCGCCACCGCGGCGGCGACGTCGTCGGCGTTGATGGAGAGGCTGCCGCCGTCCTCGCCCTGGGCGATGGGGGAGATCACCGGGACGTAGCCGCCCTGCAGCAGCATCCGCAGGAACTCCACGTTCACGCCGGTGACCTCGCCGAGGTGGCCGAGGTCGCGGCCGCTCTCGTGGGAGAGCTTGCGGGCCCGGAGGAGCTGCCCGTCCTTGCCCGAGACCCCCACCGCGCCGGCGTCGCGGGCGTTGAGCAGCGCCACCAGCTCCTGGTTCACCTTGCCGGAGAGCACCATCTCCACCACCGGCAGCCGGTCCTCGTCGGTGACCCGCAGGCCGTCCACGAACTCGGAGCGCTCGCCCATGCGCTCCAGGGTCTTGTTGATCTCCAGGGCGCCGCCGTGGACCACCACCGGCTTCAGCCCCACCCGCTTCAGGAGGGTGACGTCCTCGGCGAAGGCCGCCTTCAGGCTGTCCTTCACCATGGCGGCGCCGCCGTACTTGATGACCGCGACCTGGCCGGAGAAGGCGGAGATGTACTTCAGCGCCTCGACGATCAGCGCCCGCTTCAGCGCCGGGCTGTAGTTCGCGACCTTCTCCTCCTTGGCCACCATGCCGTCCGGCTTCTGGACGATCATCGAGGTGTAGTCGGCGTTGATCTTCACGTAGTCGTAGGAGAGGTCGCAGCCCCAGGCCACGGCGCGGGACTCGCCGCCGGCGAGCTCCACCCGGACGTCCACCCGCGGCTCGCGCATCCGGGCGCGCAGCGCCTCGCGGTCGAAGTCGAGCGGCGCCCCGTCGCCGAAGACCGGGACCCCCTGGATCGAGACCCGGGCCCGGAAGGGGTCGACCGGCCAGCCCTGGCTCCCGGCCCGCGAGCCGACCGTGGCCAGCACCCGGCCCCAGTTCGGGTCGGCGCCGAAGATCGCCGCCTTCACCAGGGGCGAATGGGTGATCGACCGCGCCAGGTCGCGCGCCGCGGCGTCGGAGGGGGCGCCGCCGACCGACACCTCCAGCATCCGGGTGGCCCCCTCGCCGTCGGCGGCCATGGCCCGGGCCATCTCGCCGAGGAGGTCGGCGAGCGCCGTCTCGAAGGTGGCCAGGTCGGGGCCGGGCTCGGCGATGCGGGGGTTGCCGGCCAGGCCGTTGGCCAGGGCGTAGACGGTGTCGTTGGTGGACATGTCGCCGTCCACGGTGACCATGTTGAAGCTGCCCTGGACGGCGCGCCCCAGCGCCTCCTGGAGGGCCCTGGGGGTGATGGCGGCGTCGGTGGCCACCACGCAGATGGAGGTGGCGAGCTGCGGCGCCAGCATCCCCGAGCCCTTGGCGATGCAGCAGAGCACCGCCTGCTTGCCCCCCAGCACCACCTCGCGCGCCGCCAGCTTGGGGCGGGTGTCGGTGGTCATGATGGCCTCGGCGGCCAGGTCGGCGCGGTCGCCCAGCCCCTCGACCAGGGCCGGCAGGGCGGTGACGATCTTCATGGCCGGCAGCCGGGCGCCGATGACCCCGGTGGAGGCGGTGAGCACCGCCCGCTTCTGCACCCCCAGCGCGTCGCCCACGGCGCCGCGGATCACCGCCACGTCGTTGACGCCGCCGGGGCCGGTGAGGGCGTTGGCGTTGCCGGAGTTCACCAGCACGGCGCGCATCCCCTCGGCCGGCACCCGCGGCCGGGCGTCCTGCACCGGCGCCGCGGCGGCGGCGTTGACGGTGAAGACGCCGGCGGCGGCGGCCGGGACGTCGGAGACCAGCAGCGCCAGGTCGCGCCGCGCCGGCTTGAGGCCGCAGGCGACGGCGGAGAAGCGGAAGCCCCGGGGGATCCTCATCTAGCCTCCCAGGAGATCGAGGCCCAGGGCCTCGTCCCAGCCCATGGCGGCGTCGAGGGCCTGCACCGCCTGGCCGGCGGCGCCCTTCACCAGGTTGTCGATGGCCGAGACGGCGACCGCCATCCCCGCCCGCTCGTCCACCGCCAGCCCGAGGTGCGCCCGGTTGGTGCGCACCACGTCCTTCACCGCCACCTTCTCGGGGGGCAGCAGCCGCACGAAGGGCTCGCCGGCGTAGGCGCGGCCCCAGGCGGCGGCGAGATCGGCCGCGGCGGCGCCGCGCGCCAGCCGCAGCGAGCAGGTGGCGAGGATGCCGCGCCGGAGGGGGACGAGGTGCGGCACGAAGGAGATGGGGCCGCAGCGGCCGGCGAAGCGGCGCACCGTCTGCTCGATCTCCGGGACGTGCTGGTGCCTCCCCAGCCGGTAGGCGCGCAGGTCCTCGTCGACCTCGCAGAAGGAGTAGTCCTCGCTGGCCTTTCGCCCCGCCCCCGAGACGCCGCTCATGGCGGCGACGGCGATGCCGTCGGCCTCGACCAGGCCGCTCTTCACCAGCGGCGCCAGCGCCAGGGCGGTGGCGGTGGCGTAGCAGCCGGGGTTCGAGACCAGCCGGGCGCCGCGCAGCCGGGCCCGCTCCAACTCGGGCAGGCCGTAGCGCGCGTCGGCCAGCTCCGCCGGCGCGCCGTGGGCGAAGCCGTACCACCTCGGGTAGAGGCCGCCGTCCTCCAGCCGGAAGGCGCCGGAGAGGTCCACCACCCGGACGCCGCGGGCCAGCAGCTTCGGGGCCAGCTCCAGCGACACCTCGGCCGGCGTCGCCAGGAAGGCGATCTCGGCCTGGAGGCCGGCGGCGTCGGCCAGCGCCGAGTAGCGCAGGGACGAGGCCGGGGCGGGCAGGGGGAGCCGGTCGCCGGCCGCCTCGCCGGCCCAGCGGTCGGAGAAGAGGGAGACGAGCCGCAGCTCCGGGTGGCGGGCGGCCAGGCGGGTCAGCTCCAGCCCGGAGTAGCCGGAGGCCCCGACGACGGCGACTGTATGATCATGCATGTCGGTGCATAAGAATGCACCGGGCCGCGGATGTCAACGATCGGGCGGGGGAAAAAGGAAGGGCCGGCGTCGCCGCCGGCCCTTCGCGAGTGCCCAGGAGAGGACTCGAACCTCCACGGCCTTGCGACCGCTAGACCCTGAATCTAGTGCGTCTACCAATTCCGCCACCTGGGCGAGGCGGGGCGGTTATCGGATCGGAGGTGGGGGGCTGTCAAGGACGAGGACCAGGGTCGAGGTCGGGGTCGAGTGGAGTTCGTCTCCCTCTCCCCGGTCCCGGCCGGAGAGAGGGCCGGGGTGAGGGGCGGGTTCAGGTCGAGGTCGGGGCCGAGGTCGGCGTCGGGGCCGGGAGTATGATCGCGTGCATGCTGCTTCCCCTCCTGCTCACCACCCTCGCCCTGCGCGCTCCCTCTCCGCCGGACGACACCCCGGTCCCCATGTCCACCACCCCCCCCGCCTCGCTGCTCGGCGGCGAGGTGATGCCGGTGGGGAACGCCCAGCTGCTCGGCTGGGCCGGCTGGCCCGGGCTCGGGCTGCGCTACGCCCAGGGGTACGGCGAGGCCGACGTCGGCGGCGACCTGCGGGCCGACTACACCACCGGCGAGATGGAGGCCGCGGGCTTCCTGCGCCTCCCGCTCTGGCCGGCGGGCGGCGGCGGCTTCGCCTTCCGCGTCCGCGCCGGCCTGTACGCCGCCTTCGGCGCCACCTGGGGCCGCTACGCCCACCGGGACGACACCGGGATCCTCTTCTCCCCGGGCGTCGCCTGGTCCACCTCCGCCGCCAGCGGCACCTTCGCGGTGGGGCTCGACCTGGAGTCGGCGAGCACCTTCCACCGCGGCGGCGGCCTGTGGCTCGCCCCCACGCTCTCGGCGTCGGTCGAGGTCCCGCTGGTGGGCGGCGTGACCGCCGGCGCCCGCCTCTCCCTCGCGCGGCGCTGGGACTGGGGCGGGGCGCCGGGCGCCCTGCGGTCGCCCGACGACGTCGCCGAGCTGGTGGCGCTGATCGGCTACCGGATATTCTAGGCCGCCGTCACCAGCGGGCCGCGCAGGCCATCACCGGCGTGCAGGCGCCGTCCACCTGCTTCAGGCGGCGCAGCATCTCCTTGCCGTCCACCACCGCGGTGACCCGGTCGGCCGCCGGCAGCTCCCGGCCGTGCGCGTCGATGAAGAGCACGGTCGGCTGGCTGATGACGCCGTACTTCTCCATCACCCGGTCCACCAGGTCCGACACCTTGGGGTCGGCGAGCCTGTCGGCGGAGTTGTCGATCTTGAGGAGGACGAAGCGGCGCGCCTCGGCCCGCACCGCCGGGTCGCTCCAGGCGGTGTGGTCCAGCTCCTTGCAGGCGGCGCACCAGTCGCCCCAGAAGTCGACGATCATCGGGCGGTGCTCGGCGCGGGCCAGCGCCAGCGCCTCCGCCTCCTGGTTCACCATCCAGGGCAGCTCGCCCCCGGCGGAGGACTGCCGCGCGCCGGCGGCCCCCAGGGCGTAGACCGTGCCGAGGACGGTGAGCGCCACGCCCGTGCCCTTGAGCAGGCGGCCGCGCAGCGAGCCGCCGAAGCTCCCGTGCAGCGCCCCCAGCAGCACCCCGAAGGCGGCGACACCGGCGGCGACGAGCGAGGCCTCGCGGGCCGCCGAGAACAGCGTGCGCAGGCCGGGGAAGGCGTCCTTCAGGAAGAGGCCGGCGGCGGCCAGCAGCGCCACCCCGAAGAAGCTCTTCACCGTGTCCATCCAGGCGCCGCTCTTCGGGAGCGCCACCGAGAAGGCGCCGATGAGGAAGAAGAGCAGCCCCATCCCCAGCGCGTAGGTGAACATGATGCCGGCGCCGAAGGCCACCGAGCCCCGCGAGGCGACGAAGGCCAGCGCCGCCGCCAGCACCGGCCCGGTGCACGGCGCGGCGATGATGCCGGCCACCAGCCCCATGGCCAGCGCCCCGGCGTACCCGGCGCCGCCCACGGCGTTGAGCTTCGCCTGCAGCGGCGCGGGCAGCTGGAGCTCGAAGGCCCCGAACATCGACGCCGCCATGGCCACGAACACCAGCGCCACGAAGCCGACCGCCCAGGGGTTGGTGGTCACCGTCCCGAAGGCCTTGCCGGTGAGGGCCGCGGCCACGCCCAGCGAGGTGTAGGTGACGGCGATCCCCAGCACGTAGAGGCCGGAGAGGAGCAGGGCCTGGCGGCGGCTGGCGGCGCTGCGCGCGCCGAAGATCGACACGGTGATGGGGATGAGCGGGTAGACGCAGGGGGTGAGGCTGGTGAGCACGCCCCCCGCGAAGGCCACGCCGAAGGCCAGCACCGAGCCCGACGCCAGGTAGCGGGCGAGCCCCAGGTCGGTCGCCGCGCCGGTGGAGCCGGTGCCCGCGAGCGACGGGAGCCAGGCCACCACCGCGAAGGCCAGTGCGGCGAGGAGGACGCGCGTCGCGACCTTCACCGGATCCCCACCTGGTGCGCCATCGTGCCGCTCCCGAAAAGCCCTTTGGGCTCGCCAGCTTGGAGCCAGGGGGCCTTGTTCCCCCCGACTCCTCCCGCTATAACCGCGCGGCCGTTCCCCCGCTTCCACCCCGAGGCGGCGAGGCCCCGGCCCGCACCTACCTTAGAGGATCCGCGGCGCGATGAAGATTCCGATCTACATGGACCATCACGCCACCACCCCGGTGGACCCCCGGGTCCTCGAGGCGATGCTGCCCTACTTCGGCGTCGAGTTCGGCAACGCCGCCTCCAAGAGCCACGTCTTCGGGTGGCGGGCCGAGGAGGCGGTGGAGGCGGCCCGGGCCGAGGTGGCGGCGATCGTCGGCGCCACCGCCCGGGAGATCGTCTTCACCTCGGGGGCCACCGAGTCGGACAACCTGGCCGTCAAGGGGGTGGCCCAGTTCCACCAGGGCAGGGGGCGCCACCTGGTCACCTGCCAGACCGAGCACAAGGCGGTGCTCGACAGCATGCACGCCCTGGAGCGGCAGGGCTTCGAGGTCACCTTCCTGCCGGTGGGGAGCGACGGCCGGCTCGACCCCGGCGCGCTGGAGCGGGCGCTGCGGCCCGACACCATCCTGGTCTCGGTGATGGCCGCCAACAACGAGACCGGCGTGCTCCAGCCGGTGGAGGAGATCGGCCGCATCACCCGCGAGCGCGGCGTGCTCTTCCACTGCGACGCGGTGCAGGCGGTGGGGCGCGTCCCCTTCGACGTCGAGCGGGCCAACGTGGACCTGGCCTCGCTCTCCGCCCACAAGCTCTACGGCCCGAAGGGCGTGGGGGCCCTCTACGTGCGGCGCAAGCCGCGGGCCCGGCTCATCGCCCAGATGGACGGCGGCGGCCACGAGCGGGGGCTGCGCTCCGGGACGCTCAACGTCCCCGGCATCGTGGGCTTCGGGAAGGCCTGCGCCCTCGCCGCCGCCGAGCTGCCCGCCGAGTCGGCGCGGCTCCTGGCCCTGCGCGAGCGGCTGCGCCGGGGGATCGACGCCGCCGTCGATCGGGTCACCGTGAACGGGAGCCTGGAGCACCGGCTCCCCGGGAACCTCAACGTGAGCTTCGCCTGGGTCGAGGGGGAGGCGCTGATGATGGCCATGAAGGACGTGGCCGTCTCCTCCGGCTCGGCCTGCACCTCGGCCTCGCTGGAGCCCTCCTACGTGCTGCGGGCCATGGGCGTCCCCGACGACCTGGCCCACTCCTCCATCCGCTTCGGCCTGGGCCGCTTCAACACCGAGGAGGAGGTGGACTGGGTCGTCGAGCTGCTGGGACGGAAGGTGAAGAAGCTCCGCGACCTGTCGCCCCTGGCCGAGATGGCGCGGGAGGGGATCGACCCCTCCTCGGTCGCCTGGGACCACCGCTGACCGCGGACTCGCGCATGGCCTACTCGGAGAAGCTCCTCGACCACTACGAGAACCCGCGCAACGTGGGGACGCTCGACAAGGAGGCGCCCGACGTCGGGACCGGGCTGGTGGGCGCCCCGGCCTGCGGCGACGTCATGCGGCTGCAGATCAAGGTGAACGGCGAGGGGGTCATCGAGGAGGCCCGCTTCAAGACCTTCGGCTGCGGCTCGGCCATCGCCTCCTCCTCGCTGGTCACCGAGTGGGTGAAGGGGCGGACGGTGGAGGCGGCGCTGGCCATCAGCAACCGCGAGGTGGCCGCCGAGCTGGAGCTGCCGCCGGTGAAGGTCCACTGCTCGGTGCTGGCCGAGGACGCCATCAAGGCGGCGGTCGCCGACTGGCGCCGCAAGCAGGGGGGCGCGACCGGGGCGGAGGACGCGGCCGCCCCGGCGGCGCCGGGCGGGGCCGACGGCGGGCCGCGGCGGCCTTGACCTGCTGGAGCTGCCAGGCCGAGGTGGCCGCGGGCGCGCTCCGCTGCGGCTCCTGCGGGCGGGTGCAGCCGCCCGGCCCCCCGGGCGATCCCTTCGCCGCGCTGGGCCTGCCACGGGCCTTCGCCCTGCCGCCCGGCGAGCCGGAGCGGGCGCGGGGCGAGCGGGCGCGGCTCGTCCACCCCGACCGCTTCGCCCGCGCCGACCCGCGCGAGCGGCGCCACGCTGCCGAGCAGGCCGCCCGGCTGAACGACGCCTTCCGCGAGCTGGCCGACGCGCTGCGCCGCGCCGCCGCGCTGCTGCGCCTCCTCGGCCACGCGGCGCCGGACGGGCGGGAGCCGCACGACGCCGGCCTGGCCGCGTTCCTGGAGGAGCAGCTCGAGCTGCGGGAGCGGCTCGCCGCCGCCCGGAGCGCGGGCGACGAGGGGGCGGCCGCCGCCATCGGCGCCGGGGCGCGGGCCCGCCTGGCGGCGCTCGCCGGGGAGCTCGCGCGGCTCTTCGGATCGGCCGGAGGCGCGCCCGGCGAGTGGGCGCTCCGCGAGGCCGCCCGGCTCCTCTCGCGCGCCCGCTACCACGAGGCGCTGGCGGCGGAGGCCGAGGCCCGGGACCCGGCCCGGGCGCCCGGCGGAGGGCCCTGACGGTGGCGCGCGCCCTCGGCATCGACCTCGGGACCACCCACTCGCTGGCCGCCTACGTGGACGGCCGGAACCGGCCGCGCCTCGTCCCGGTGGAGGACGGGCGGGTGCTCCTCCCCAGCGCCGTCCACTACGGCGAGGGCGGCGCGGTCGAGGTGGGCGAGTCGGCGCTGCGGCGGGCGGCGGAACGGCCGCTCGACACCGTGCTCTCGGTGAAACGGCTCTTGGGGCGCGCCCCCTCCGAGCTGCCCGAGGGGGAGCGCTCCCTCTTCCGCATCGACGGCGGCGGGCCGGCGCTGCGGCTCCGGGTGGAGGGCGGGCGGCGCGCCGTCACCCCGGTGGAGGTCTCGGCGGAGATCCTCCGGGTGCTCAAGGCGCGCGCCGCCGCGGCGCTGGGCGGGGCGCCGGGCGGCTGCGTCGTCACCGTGCCGGCCTGGTTCGACGACGCCCAGCGCCAGGCCACCCGCGACGCCGGCCGCCTCGCCGGGCTGGAGGTGCTGCGGCTCCTCCCCGAGCCCACCGCCGCCGCCCTGGCCTACGGGCTCGACAAGCGGGTCCAGGGCACCTTCGCCGTCTACGACCTGGGCGGCGGCACCTTCGACCTCTCGGTCCTGCGGCTCGAGGCCGGGCTGTTCGAGGTGAAGGCCACCGCCGGCGACACGCGCCTCGGCGGCGACGACATGGACCAGGCGGTCGCGGACTGGCTCCTCGGCCGGGCCGGCCTGCGGCCCGAGGGGCAGCCTCCCGGGACTCGCCACGGCGCGCTCGCCGCCGCCCGGGCGCTCCGCGAGCGGCTCAGCGGCGAGCCGGAGGCCGAGGCCGCGCTGGAGCTGCCCGGCGGGGAGCGGCGCTCCGCCCGCCTCGACCGCGCCGGGCTGGAGGAGCTGATCCGGCCGGTGGTGGAGCGCACCGTCGCCCCCTGCCTCCGGGCGCTGCGCGACGCCGGGCTGGCGCCGGAGGCGCTGGACGGCGTGGTGCTGGTGGGGGGCGCCACCCGCACCCCGCTGGTGCGCCGCCGGGTGCGCGAGATCTTCGGCCGGGAGCCGCTCCACGACGTGGACCCGGACACCGCGGTGGCGCTGGGCGCGGCGATCCAGGCCGACGCGCTCGACCGCGGCGGCCGCGAGGACCTGCTGCTCCTCGACGTCATCCCGCTGTCGCTGGGCGTGGAGATGATGGGAGGCGGGGTGGAGCGGATCGTCCCCCGGAACTCCACCATCCCGGCCACGGCCGCGCAGCTCTTCACCACCTCGGCCGACGGCCAGACCGGCCTGGTGGTGCACGTGGTCCAGGGGGAGCGGGAGCTGGCGCGCGACTGCCGGAGCCTGGCCCGGTTCACGCTCCGGGGCATCCCGCCCATGCCGGCGGGGCTGGCGCAGGTCGAGATCACCTACGCGGTGGACGCCGACGGGATCCTCTCGGTGGCGGCCCGCGAGCGGGCCACCGGCCTGGAGCAGCGCATCCAGGTGAAGCCCACCTACGGCCTCTCCGAGGAGGAGGTGGAGGCCATGCTGGTGGAGGCGCTGGAGCACGCCGACGAGGACGTGGCGGCCCGGCTGCTGGCCGAGTGGCGCGTCGAGGGGCGGCGGCTCGCCGCGGCGCTGGAGTCGGCGCTGGCGGAGGACGGCCGGCTGCTCGCGGCCGAGGAGCGGGAGGAGATCGAGCTGCGGCTGCGCGGCCTCGTCGAGGCCTGCGCCGGCGACGACCCGCTCGCCATCCAGGCCTGGGCGGAGTCGCTCGACGGCGCCGCCCGCGGCTTCGCCGAGCGGCGCATGGACGAGCACGTGGGGCGGGCGGTGAAGGGGCGGCGGGTCGAGGAGCTGGAGTGAGAGGTAGACTCGATCACGGTCGAGAGCGGCGGCGCAAGTCGTCAGGGGAAGCAATCGGAGATGCAACGCCAAGTAGGCTAACAGGACAGGGATGCCCCTGCGACATTCTGTCTTCTTGACAATTTCACTCCCAGAATGTCATCACTCCGAGCGGATAGTAATCAGTCAATTCCAACAAGGGGAAGCCATGCGAAGGTGGCGTCACGCTCACGCCTGCCTGAAGGCTTGGTTTGGATTGTTCGTTTCCGTAGGGTTCCTCGGTCCCGGCAGCGCTTTGGCCCAGGCACGTGACCGCCCTCCCACAGTTCCACCCGACTTCGTCGCCACGCCCGTCGGTTACTTCCACCGCTCATGCATCTTTCGAGTTGGTGAGGACGAGGCTGTTCGCCAAGACTACATCGAAAAGCTCGATGGTACCCGGCGTGCGTTCGGCCGTTGTGCCCGCCCTAGCTTCGATCTAGCCGGCAACCCCCGGGATCTCAGCAATGCGCCAACAGCGACCGGATGGCTGGCATCGTCGCAGATGTGGTCAGCGCCGCTCGAGTGGATCTCCGCCACATGGACAGTTCCGCCCCCTCCGGTGGTTGTTGGTTCGCAGGTAATCTACCTCTTCCCGGGCCTCGTGCCTGGCTACAACAGCTACATCCTGCAGCCCGTCTTGGCATGGAACGGAGAGGCGGCGCTCGGGCAAAGGTGGGCCATCTATAGTTGGGATTGCTGCACACTGGGAAATACATTCCACAGTGACCCGGTGCCAGTTGAGCCCGGCGAAACAATCGCGGGCTTCGTTTGGGGCACGGGGTGCGATCAGCAAACGGGGATTTGTTCCGATTGGCAGGTTCGTACATCGGGTCAGTACGCATCTTCCACCGTGCCAAGCTTCCCTCCTGGCTCCGTTGGACAGGCACTTCCACTGGCGGTCGGCGGTGCACTGGAGGTCCGGAACCTTGATTCATGCAACCAGCTGCCCCCCGTATCCGCCTATACCTTCAGCAACACTTCCGTGCGGCAGGTTGGAGGCGCGACGATCTCGCCAACCTGGGCGCCGCACGTTGACTCGACTACTCCCGCTTGCGTGTCAAGCGTTGGCGTTTCTTCCAGCACGACGACGATCTACAGGACATGCGAAAGCGGCTTGACTCTCTGCGCGGGCGTCTGTGTCGACCTCGCCTCCGATTGGCGTAACTGTGGCGCCTGCGGGCGGTCCTGCCCGTACGGCTGCACGCAGGGTCAATGCAACACGGAGCCGCCCGGTGGCTGCCCGGTCGGGACCATCGACTGCTGCGGCGATGGCAGTTGCGTCAAGCCAAGTGTCTGCGCCAAAATTGGCTGTTTGTGACCGCTGTGGAGGTTGAACCCATGTCGTCTGCGACGCGGTCTATGTGGCTTCGGTACCTCGCGTTCATTTCGGTTGTGGGATCGCTGCTCCTTGGGGGGTGCGGCTCCACCGAGAGCAAAGATGTGCCTGCCGGTCTTCGGGGCGACATGCTCATCCCCGCGTGTAATTGGCCGGCGTCTGCCAACACGTTCGACGCGGCCTCGGGTGCCGGCTGCCTTCCCAAGTCCATGTTCCAAGTTTGCCAAGTCTCCGAAGGTTCCACGCTCCATCCGGACGGAACCATCACGACCCCCGAGGGCTACACGGTCACGTGCCAGGACGCCTGTGCGCCGACTGAATACACGTTGGAGTGCACTGGTACTGGCTGGCCGGATATCTCCATCCCTGCGCCTGATCCATCGCTCGCCTGCCGAGTTCAGACCATGCCGACCAGCCCTTGGGTTCTCTTCTACTGCTGCCCTTGCCGTTGATGCACTTGGCCCCATACGTTTGTTGCCGCTCATACTGGTTGATGGGCTCGCGGACAGGCTGGCGGGTGTCGATCGCGCCGTGAGCGGGCAGCGTGCAGCGGCCCGATTCGATGGTAAGTCCTCGCCGCAACCCGTCCTTGGCGCATTGACTTAGCCGGAAGCCCCGCGAGCAGTGGGAACGCGCTGGAAGGTGCGCCACACCTCGCGCGTCAACCGCGCCCGGAGGTGCCGGGGGCCGTCCATCCCCGGCCGGGACCGGGGAGAGGGACACGCGGTCTGCGTACCCAGAGTATCGCCGCCGGGACCGGGAGATCCTGGCGGGCACGTGGGTCTCCAGGGCGCCCCGCGGACCGGCCGTCGCGCCGGCGGACCAGACAGGCGGCGGACGCGCCGGATCGCGGGGCGTCGCGCTGGCGCGCCGGCTGCTCGCCGCGCGCGACATGATCCGACCCGCCCTCCTGCTCGCCGCCCTCGCCGCCTCGCCGTCCGCGCCGCCGCCGCCCTCCTTCGACGTCCGGGACGTCCCGCGCCTGCTCGCCCGGCTCGCCGCCTCCGATCCGCCCGTCGCCGAGGTGCAGCGGGCGGCCGCGCTCCGGGCCGCCGCCGGCCCCGACGAGGCCGCCTCCTGGCGGGCGCGGGCCCGCTGGGCGGCGCTGCTGCCGGTCGCCGGCGCCTCCTACAGCCACGCCGAGCGCTCGACGCGGACGCTCGGGCTCTCCACCAGCGCCGAGGTGGACCTGCTGCGGCTCACCCCCACCGACGAGGTCGGGGTGCGGCTCACCTGGCGCCTCGGCGACCTGATCTTCTCGGCGGCGGAGCTCAGGGCCGCGGAGGCGTCGGCGCAGGCGGCGCGCCGCCGGGAGCAGGCGGTCGAGCGCGCCACCACCCTCTACTTCAAGCGGCGCGAGCTGATCGCCTCGCTGTGGATCGCCCCGCCCGCGGACCCCCGGGAGCGGGCGGCGGTCGAGCTGGCGGTGGAGGGGACCACCGCCGAGCTGGACTTCCTCACCGGCGGCCTCTTCGGGAGGCGGCGGTGAGGCGCCGCTTTCTGGCGTCGCTGGCGCTGCTGGCGGCGGCCTGCAGCGGCCTGCCCGAGCCGCACACCCGCGTCGCCGCGGTCTCGCCGGAGGGGACGGTGCCCGCCGGCCCGGTGACGGTCGAGATCGCCTTCACCGCGCCGGTCTCGCCAGACGGGATCGTGGACGGCAGGCGCGTGGCGCTCTGCCGGGCGGCCGACGCCGCCGGGGTGGCGGCCGCGGCCAGCGGCGACGGCCTGGCGCCCGGCGCGCCGGTGCTGGCGGCGCGGATCGAGCTGCTCCCGGGCGGCGACCGGGCCCGGCTCGTGCCCGATCGGCCCCTCTGGCCCATGGGCGCCTGGGCGGTGGTGGTGGGCGTGGGGCTCCGCGACGCGGAGGGGCGGGAGGTGCTCGACCCGGCCGGCCGGAAGCGGGCGCTGCGCCAGGAGTTCCAGACCGGCGACCTGGACCTCGCCAACCTCCCGCCGCTGGCGCTCACCGAGGCGCTGGCGCGCGCCGCCTCCCCGGAGGCGGGCGGCGAGTACGCCGAGGTGGCGAACCGCGGAACGGCGCCGGTGGACCTCGCCGGCTTCCGGCTGGCGAAGCGCGCGGCGTCGGGGGTCCCGGCGCGCTGCACGATCGAGCCGGGGAGCGGCGGGCCGCTGACCGCCGGCGGGCGGGCGATCGTCGCCGGCGGCGCCTGGGACGGACGCTACCCGCTCCCGGCCGGCACGCCGCTCTACCGCTGCGGCGCCACGGCGCTGCTCGGCGGCCTGGCCGACGACCGCCCGGTGGCGCTGGCGCTGGAGTCGCCCGGCGGCGCGCTGCTCGCGGGGCTCGGCTGGGCGGAGGCGGCGCCGCTCTGCGCCTCGGGTCCGCTGGCCCTCGTCGATCCGGCCGGCCCCGATGCGGCGGCGAACCTGGGCTGCCCGGGGACGCCGTCGCCGGGGTACTGAGGCCGCTACGCGTTCTCGGCAATCCACTTGCCGAGCAGCTCGCCCTTCAGGACGTAGCCGTCGGCGCCGCACTCCTCGACCAGCTTCGACACGCGCTCGCGGGTGTCGCCGGAGCAGAAGATCACCCGGATCGACTTGAACATGTCGTTCTTCTTGATGAAGCGGCAGAACTGCGCGCCGTTCACGTTGGGCATGTTGACGTCGAGCAGCACCAGGTCCGGGCGGGTGCGGCGCTTCACGATCTGGGAGGTGGCCGACTCCACGTCGTTGGCCGTCACCACCTCGAAGCCGGCGCCGGAGAGCTCCTCGGCGATCATGCGCGCCGCGATCTCGCTGTCGTCCACCACCAGCACGCGCCGCCGGCCGCCGATCGCCTGGGCGAAGCGGGCCAGCAGGTCGTCGGAGGGCGCCAGCGCGAGGAAGCCGTCGGTCCCCTCGGCGCGGGCCAGCTTCGCGAGCTCGTCGGCGGGGCGGTCGGCCACCACCAGGGCGCGGCCGGCGAAGCCCCGATCGCGCAGCAGGGCCACCGCCTGCCGGACGCGCGGCGGCTCGGCGAGCAGCGCGCCCGCGTCGCCGGCCTCCGGGACCAGGGCGGCGGCCTCGCGGGCCGCCACCACCTGGTGCCCGCCCGGCTCCAGGGCCAGTCGCAGCATCTCGCCGACGATCTCGCTCGGGCTGCAGACCAGGATCTTCAATGTGTGGAACGCTCCGCCCCCCGGCACCCGAAAGGATACCACCGATCTTGCCGGGTCGGTCGCGGGAGGCGAGAATCCGCGCATGGCCGAATCCCGCGAGGCGTCGAGCGGCGCGCCCGCCGCGCCGGCGCCGGGGAGCGCCAGCCACTTCTGCGTGCGCGCCGGGCCCGGGCGCTACGCCTTCGACGCCGCGCTGGTCACCGAGGTGGTGCGGCTCGGCCCGCTGACCCGGCTCCCCGGGGCGCCGGCGGCGCTGCCCGGCGTGTTCCCGCACCGTGGCGAGGTGCTGGCGGTGCTGGACCTCTGCCAGGTCCTCGGGCTCCCGCCGGTCACCACCGGGCCGGCGACCCGGGTGGCGGTGCTGAAGGTGGGTCCCTGGCGGCTGGCGCTCCTGGCCGACGCCGTGGAGGGGCTGGTGTCGCCGGAGGGGGCCGTCGAGCCCGCCCCGGCCTCCGGCGGCCAGGCGGCGGAGTGGCTCGCCGGCATCGGCAAGGACGCCCGCGGCGACCTGGCGGTGCTGGACCTGCGGCGCCTGGTCGAGGCGGCGCGCAGCCGGGGCGTCGCGCCATGAGCGGACCGGAGGCGGTGCTGCTCTTCCAGCTCGGGCCGCGGATCTTCGCCTCGCGCCCCGCCGCCGTGGCGCGCATCGCCGGCGCGGACGAGCCCTTCGCCGAGGTGCTCGACGGCTCCTGCCTGGGGCGCGCCTGGTCCCCGGCCCGGCGCCTGGTGGTGCGCGGCGACGACGGCGTCGAGGCGGCGCTGGCGGTCGACCAGGTGCTCGGGCTGCGCGAGGTCGAGCCCGGCGCGCTCCGCGCGATCCCGCCGCTGGCCGAGGGGCTGCTCTCCACCCGCGCCGTGGCCGGGCTGGTGCTGCTCGACGACGCCCCCACGCCGATCATCGACCTTCTCACCCTGATCCGGGAGCGGCGGCAGCCGGCCCCGGTGGACGCGAGGTCACCCGATGCCTGAACGGCGACAGACGCAGTCGAAGGGCGCGCCCCGGGCCCGCAAGGCCCCGGCCGCCGAGGCGGGTCCCATCCTCGAGGTGCTCTCGGCCATGGCGGCGGGGAACCTCGACGTGGCCCGGCTCGATCCGCAGCGCTTCGCCGACCCGTCGCTCGGGGCGGTGGCGGCGGCGCTGAACAAGGCCGCGGAGCGGGTCCAGTCCGACGGCACCGAGGCCACCCTGCGCCTCTCGGCCATCACCCAGGGGGTGGACGAGGCCATCGACTCCCTGGTGAAGATGATGGTCCGCGGCGACCTCTCCGGCGGGCTGCGCCTCGGCGTGTCCGACGCCGCGCTGGCGCCGCTCATCGCCGGCCTGGGCCAGGTGATGGAGACGCTGAAGCGCTTCGTCTCCCAGGGGCGCGAGGCCTCGCTGCAGATCTCCAGCAGCGCCTCGGAGGTGCTGGCGGCGGCGACGCAGAACGAGGCCTCCACCACCCAGCAGGCCAGCGCCATCCACGAGACCACCGCCACCATGGAGGAGCTGAAGGGCGCCTCCAAGCAGATCGCCGACAACGCCCAGACCGTGGCCGGCATCGCCGAGCAGACCCTGGCGGCGACCCGCCAGGGCGAGGGGGCCATCCGGGCCTTCCTCGAGGCCATGGAGAAGGTGCGGCACAACGCGGTGGAGGTGGACGAGGCCATCGGCCGGCTCTCGCGGCGGGTGGAGCGCATCGGGACGGTGGTCGAGGTGATCGACGAGATCGCCGACCGCTCCGACCTGCTGGCGCTCAACGCCGCGCTGGAGGGGGCCAAGGCCGGGGAGGCCGGGCGCGGCTTCTCCATCGTGGCGGCGGAGATGCGCCGGCTGGCCGAGAACGTCCTGGAGAGCACCAAGGAGATCAAGAACCTCATCACCGAGATCCGCGAGTCCACCCACGCCGCCAAGGAGGCCTCCGACGGCAACAAGCGGATGGCCGCCGAGGGGGAGAAGCTGGGCTCGGCCGCCATCGGCAGCGTCTCCTCCATCCTCCACGGCGCCGAGGAGACGGTGGCGGCGTCGCGGGTCATCCACCTGGCGACGCAGCAGCAGCGCTCCGCCACCGAGCAGGTGGTGACCTCCATGTCCGAGGTGGAGGAGGCGACGCGCCAGGCCCAGGCCGGGTCGCGGCAGGCGACCGGCGCCGCCGCCGAGCTGTCGCGGCTGGCGGAGCGGCTCGCCGACCTGGTGAAGCGCTTCAAGCTCGACTAGCGGACGATGGACGACCGCACCCGGCAGAAGCTCCTGCCCAAGTTCCGCGAGACCACGGCGGACCGGGTGGAGCGGATCCACGCGGCCCTGCTCCGGCTGGAGCGCGAGGGCGGCGCGGCGCCGCGCGAGGAGCTGGCGCGCGAGCTGCACACCTTGAAGGGCGAGGCCCGCCTCATGGGCTACGGGGGGCTCTCCCAGGTGGTGCACGCCGCCGAGGGGCTGCTGGGCGCGGCCGGCGACGGCGCCGGCGCGGCCGCCGGGGCCCTGGCCCGCGCCG
>JAKAEO010000052.1 GCA_021818285.1 Myxococcales bacterium | reverse complement strand
CCGCGGCGGCGAGCCCGCACGCCGCCGCCGCCCCGAGCCGCAGCCGCGCCGCCAGCGCGGGCAGCGCCAGGCGCCGGATCTCCGCCACCACCGCGTCGCCGCGCTCGTAGCCGAGCCGCAGCAGGCGGAAGCGGATCCAGAGGTGCACGGCGTTGTAGGCCACCACCGCGGCCACCAGCGCCTTCCAGCCCAGCAGCAGCACCCCCAGCGCCGCCGCCGCGCCGAGGAAGGGGCGCAGCGCCGTCCAGAAGAAGCCGTCGCCGACGGCGGCCAGCGGCCCCTGGAGCGTGGCCTTGAAGGAGCCCGGGGCGCTGGCCGGCTCCTCGCCGCGCGCCACCAGCTCCTCGTGGTGGATGGCGCCGCCGAGGATGGCGGCGGCCATGTAGGGGTGGCAGTTGAAGAAGGCCAGGTGCCGCTCCAGGGCCCGGCGCCGCTCCTCCGGGTCCGGGTAGAGCTCCCGGAGCGCCGGGTCGATGGCGTAGGCGAAGCCCAGGTTCTGCATGCCGCGCCGGTTCCAGGCCGCCTGCATGAAGAGGCAGCGCCAGAAGATGCGCGGCAGGGCGGCGCGCCCCAGGCTCACGGCCCCGGCCTCCCGGAGAGGAGCAGGACCGCGAGCCCCAGCGCCGCCGCCCCGAAGAAGACGACGGGCGCCCGGCGGGCGCGCAGGGACCGGGCCCCGGCGGCGGCGGCGACGCCGCAGAAGGCCAGGAAGCCGAGCTCCAGCGGGCGGGAGAGCTGCGGCGCGGCCCGGAGCACCGCCGCGGCGGAGAGGCCGGCGGCGGCGGCGCCGAGCGGGGCCAGCGCCGCGGAGAGCAGGAAGGGCACCGCCAGCCCCAGCAGGTTGCTGCGCATCGCGCCGGGCTCGTCCCCGGCGGCGAGCCGCCGCGCCGCCCGGGCCGCGAGCCGCTCGTTCCAGCGGTCCACCGCGGCGTCGGCGCCCCGGCCCACCACCGCGATGGGCAGGCCGACGGCGACCGCCAGGGCCGCCGCCGCGCCCTCGGGCGCCGCGCCGCCGAGCCGGGAGGCGGCCAGCGCCGTCCCGCCGGCGACGGCCGCCGTCCCCAGCGACTCGTGGAGCGGCAGGGCCGCGCCCAGGTTCACCGCCCCGAGGAAGAAGAGCTCGAGGGGCGCGCCCACCAGCAGCCCGGCCGCCGGGTCGCCGAGCGCCAGGCCGCAGAGGGGCCCGAGGACCACCGGGCGCGAGAGCATGGCCTGGAGGAACCCCTTGCGCTCCACGGCGGCGAGGCCGGCGACGGCGGCGAGCGCGAGGAGACCCATGGAGCGACTCTACCCCCTATCCCGGCGCCCGCTGGAAGCGCCGCTCCATCTCCTCGACATCCGTGGGGGAATCGCCGGGGACCGCCCGGGCCTCGACGCGCAGGCCGGCGGCGGCGAGCCGACGCAGCGCCCCCAGCTCCTCGGCCCGCAGGAAGACCGACGGGGTGACGGGCCGCCGGCCCGGGCCGAAGTGGACGTTGCCGACGTTCACGTCGGGTGCGAGGTCGGCGAGCCCGCGCGCCGCGGCCCGCTCCAGATCGGCCACCTCGCGGAACAGCACCAGGATCCGCTCCGGCGCCGCCGCCAGCGCGGCCCAGTCCACCGCCTCCACCGCCCGCACCTCGGCCGCCACCTCGCCGGGCACCGCCAGCGTCATCGCCGCCTGGGCCAGCGGGCTGGCCGCCGCCTCGTCGTCGGCCACCACCAGGCGGCGCGCGCCGAGGCGCGGCAGCCAGGCCTCCAGCACCTGGCCGTGCAGCAGCCGGTTGTCGACGCGCACCAGGGCGATCACGGTCCCTTGCCCCGCGGCCCCTTCTCCGCCCGGCTGCGCAGCAGCTGGCTGGCGAGGGTGATGTTCTTCTGGCCGTAGGCGCAGAGCAGCTCGGCGGTGGCCGCGAGCGTCGACCCCTCGCCCCGGGCGGTGGAGAGCTTGAGGAGCATGGGGAGGTTCACCCCGGTGACCACCTCGATGCGGGCGTCGAGGAAGGTGAGGGCCAGGTTGGAGGGGGTGCCCCCGAACATGTCGGTGAGCACCAGCACCCCCTGGCCGCCCTCGACCGCCTCGATGGCGCCGGCCAGGGCCCCGCGCGACTCCTCCATCGACTGCGCCGAGGAGAGGGAGACGGCGCGGGCCTGGGGGAGCGGGCCGCAGACGGCGGCCGCGGTGGCGAGGAGCTCCTCGCCGAGCCTGCCGTGCGTGGCCACCACCAATCCGACCATGGGAGCTCTCCCGGGGACGTCCGGGTGCGTTCCTTACGCCACCCGCGCGCGGGGCGCTACTCCTTGTCGACGTCCCGGTGCCAGACCCGGGCCTCGGTGCCGGCCTCGCGCAGGCGCCGGGCCAGCTCCTCGGCGATGGCCACCGAGCGGTGGCGCCCGCCGGTGCAGCCGATGGCCAGGGTGAGGTAGCTCTTGCCCTCGGCGGCGTAGCGCGGCAGGAGGAAGGCGCCGAAGTCGGCGACCTTCTCCAGGAAGAGCTGGGCGTCGGGCTGGCCCAGCACGAAGTCGCGCACCGGGGCGTCGGTGCCGGCGTGGGGCTTCAGCTCCGGCACGAAGTAGGGGTTGGGCAGGAAGCGGACGTCGAGCACCAGGTCGGCGTGGCCGGGGATGCCGTTGCGGAAGCCGAAGGAGACCACCGTCACCCCGAGCCGCTGCACCCCGCCCTCCTGGAAGCGGGTGTGGATGAAGCGCTTGAGCTGGTGGACGGTCATGGCGGTGGTGTCCACCACCTCGCCGGCCACCGCCTTGAGCGGCTCCAGGGCGCGGCGCTCGGCGGCGATCCCCTCGGGCACCGTGCCGCCCTCGCCGGCCAGCGGGTGGCGGCGGCGGGTCTCGGAGTAGCGGCGCAGCAGCGACTCGTCGGTGGCGTCGAGGAAGATCACCTCCACCTGCGTCCCGGAGCGGCGCACCTCCTCGATGATGCGCGGCGCCTCGGGCAGGAAGCGCTCGTCGCGCGCGTCCACCACCAGCGCCAGCCGCTGCACCTGGCCGCCGGCCTGCGCCCCCAGCGCCACCAGCTTGTCGAGCAGCACCACCGGCAGGTTGTCGACGCAGTACCAGCCGGCGTCCTCGAGGGCTCGCAGCGCCGTGGTCTTCCCCGACCCGGAGACCCCGGTGAGGATCACCGCCCGGGTGCGGCCCGCCTCCTCGGCGGGTCTCATTCGACGTCCACCTCGCCGCCGCGGGCGCCGGGCGCCAGGGCGATGGCCCGGTTGAGCCGCTCCTGGAACTCGCGGGCCGAGTGGTGGCCCTGGAGCTTGAGCAGGTGGTTGCGGGCCGCCACCTCGACGATGGTGGTGAGGTTGCGGCCGGGGCGCACCGGCACGATGAGCAGGGGGATCTCCACGTCGAGGATGCGGAACTTCTTCTCCTCGACCCCCAGCCGGTCGTACTCGACGTGCGGATCCCAGTCCACCAGCTCCAGCACGATCTCGATCTTCTTGCGCTCGCGGATGGAGGCGACGCCGAAGAGGTCCTTGATGTTGATGATGCCGAGGCCGCGGACCTCCATGTGGTGCTTGATGATCTCCGACCCGGTGCCCCACACCGCCCCGGGGGCGTGGCGCTTGATGTCGACGATGTCGTCGGCCACCAGCCGGTGGCCGCGCATCACCAGGTCGAGGGCGATCTCGCTCTTGCCGATGCCGCTCTTGCCGAGCAGCAGGATCCCCACCCCGAAGACGTCCAGCAGCACGCCGTGCATCGAGGTGGCGGCGGCGAGGATGTCCTCCAGGTAGTTCTGGACGTTCTCGATGAAGGTGCTGGAGAGGTGGCTGGTGGAGAGCACCGGCACGCCGGCGGCCTCGCCGGCCCGGGCCATCTCGGCCGGCACCTCGATGCCCTTGGTGACCACCAGGCAGGCCACCTCCTGGCGGAAGAACTGGCCCAGCACCTCCGCGGCCCGCTCCGGGGAGAGGGTGCGCAGGTAGCTCATCTCGGTGTTGCCGAAGATCTGCAGCCGCTCCCGGTGCAGGTACTCGGTGTAGCCGGCCAGGGCCAGCCCCGGCTTCTGGATGCGGGAGGAGGCGATCTTGCGGGCCAGGCCGCGCTTGCCGGCGACCAGGGTGAGCCGCAGGTCGAACTTGCGGTCCTCGAGCAGCGCGCCGACGCGGGTGGCCTCCATGGCGGGCCGAGTCTACCGCGCGCCCGCGGGACCGTCCAAAGAGGCGGCCCGCCGCCCCCTCCCTTCACCGTCCGGCACGCGGCGAGCGCCAGGAGCGCGGCCGCCAGCGCGATCCGGGCTCGCCTCGCCGTGGAGGGGGTCGCGGGAGCGCCGTCCGCTCGACCCGTGCGGGACGGGCACGAGGCCGGCCCCGGGTCCAAAACCTTTGACCGGCCGGAACCTCCCGCCTACAGTCCCCCACCCCGATGCGCCTCAAGGTCCTCTACCACGGCAACTGCTTCGACGGTGCCGCGTCGGCCGCCCTCTTCAGCCGCTTCCTGGAGGCGCGGGAGGGGAGCCGTCTCTCCGGGACCGCCTTCGTCCCGGTCCAGCACCAGCAGGGCAACCCCTTCCCGCCCGACGCCTTCGACGGCGACGTCAACGCCGTGGTGGACTTCCGCTTCTCGCCCTCGCCGCGCCTCGACTGGTGGTTCGACCACCACCAGAGCGCCTTCCAGCCCGCCTCCGACCGGGCCGCCTGGGAGGCCGACCGCAGCGGCCGGAAGTTCTGGGACCCGACCGCCCCCTCCGACACCGGCTTCATGGCCCGGGTGCTCGCCGAGCGCTTCGGCTGGAGCGCCCCCGAGCTCGCCGAGCTGGTGCGCTGGGCGGAGATCATCGACGCCGCCGCCTTCCCCTCGGCCCGGGTGGCGGTGCGGCTCGAGGAGCCGGCGCTGCGCCTCATGGCGCTGCTCGAGGCCACGCAGGATCCGCTCGTCCCCACCCGCGTCATCGAGGGCTTCCGCACCCGCCCGCTCGCCGCGCTGGCCGCCGAGCCCTGGGTGACCGGGCTGCTCGAGCCGGTCCTGGAGCGCCACCGCCGCGCCGTCGAGGCCTACCGCAAGGCCGCCCGGCTCGCGGACGGCGTCGTCGAGGTGGACCTCGCCGACGCCGGGATCGCGTCGGCCAACAAGTTCATCGGCTACGACCTCTTCCCCGAGGCCCGCTACACGGTGGTGGTCTCGCGGGACCCGAAGCGCGCCAAGGTCTCGGTGGGCTCGAACCCCTGGTCGGCGGTCCCCCGATCCCACGATATCGCCCGGATCTGCGAGCGCTACGGCGGCGGCGGCCACCCGGTGGTCGGGGCGGTCTCGCTCCCCCCCGACGGGCTCCTTGACGCCCGGCGCGTCGCGCGGGAGATCGCAGCCATCCTGCGCGCCCCACCCGCTCCGCCGCGATGACGCCCGGCCAGTACATCCTGGTCGTCGACGACGACGACGACTTCCGCGAGGCGCTCGCCGAGGCGCTCTCCGAGGGCGGGTACCCGGTGCAGCAGGCCCCGGACGGCGCCGCGGCCCTGCGGCGGGTCGCCGACGAGCAGCCCGGCCTGGTGCTCCTCGACCTCAAGATGCCGGTGATGGACGGCTGGACGGTGATGGAGCGCATGCGCCAGGACCCGCGCAGCGCCGCCACCCCCATCCTCATCCTCTCGGCCTACGGCTTCGAGTGGGAGTCGGAGCTCACCGGCGCCCAGGGCTTCATCCCCAAGGGCGTGAAGCTCGACGAGATCCTGGAGCGGGTGCGCAAGCTCGCCGGCCCGCCACCGCTGCGCCACTGACCGAGGTCCCCGTGTACGCGAACCTGCTCTTCCTTCACTCGTGGGTCCGCTGGGCGGTCTTGGTGCTGGGCGCGGTGGCGGTGATCGCCGCCTTCCAGGACCGGGCCGCGGCCCGGCGCCGGGTGCTGCCCTTCGTGCTGGCGCTCGACGTCCAGCTGGTCCTGGGGCTGCTGCTCTACCTCTTCTACTCGCCGCTGACGCGGGGGACGGGCGGCGGCCCGGCGCTGCGCTTCTGGCGCGCCGAGCACCCGGCCCTGGCGGTGGGGGCGGTGCTGCTGGCCCACGCCGGCAACGTGGTGGTGAAGCGCGCCGGCAAGGGGCGGGGGCTGGCCGGGGCGGCGCTGCTGCTCGCGGCGCTGGTGCTGGTCCTGATCGCCGTGCCCTGGACGCGGCCGCTGTTCCGGCATTGAGACGGGGGCCAGGTCGCGGTCGGGGTCGCGGTCCGCTACTCCTCCTCCTTCCCCCGCGGCTTCTGCGCCCAGCGGATCTTCCGCTCGCCACCCTCCGAGGCGGGCCGGACCGTGCCCTCGCCGAAGCGGGCGGCGATGGCGTCCACCGCGGCGTTCAGGGCCCGGCGCCGGCGCGTGGCCGGCGCCTCGGCCGGCGCGAAGAGGTCGAGCTGCGGCCGCTCCGGCTCGCCGAAGCCCGAGGCGGTGATGCCGGTGAGCCGCACCGGCCGGGAGAGGTCGGCGCGGCCGAGCTGGGCCCGCGCCGCGTCGTAGAGGGCGCGGCCGTCGTCGGTCGGCCCGGGCAGGGTGCAGCGCCGGGTCACGCCGCGGAAGTCGGCGTACTTGAGCTTCAGGGTCACGGTGCGTCCGCGCAGCCCGGCGCTCCGCAGCCGGCGCGCCACCCGCTCCGCCTGCTCCCGCAGCGCCGGCAGCAGCGCCTCCTCCCCGAGCCGGTCCTCCTCGAAGGTGTCCTCCGACCCCAGGCTGCGCGCCTCGCCGTCGGGCGTCACCGGCCGCGGATCCTCCCCCCGGGCCAGCCGCGCCAGCTCCGCCCCGGCGCTCCCCAGCGCCCGCTCCAGCCGCGCCCCGTCGGCCGCCGCCAGCTCGCCGATGGTGGCGATCCCGGCGCGGCGCAGCGCCTCCCCGGTCACCTCGCCCACGCCCCAGAGCCGCCAGGCCGGCAGCGGCGCCAGGAAGGCCCGCACCCCGCCGGCCGGGACCTCCAGCAGCCCGTCGGGCTTGGCGAGGTCGGTGGCGATCTTGGCCGCCAGCTTCACCTCGGCGATCCCCGCCGAGACCGCCAGCCCCGCCTCCTCGCGGACCAGGCGCCGGATGGTCCGGGCGATGCTTGCCCCGTCGCCGTGGAGCGCCCGGCTGGCGGTGACGTCGAGGAAGGCCTCGTCGAGCGAGAGCGGCTCCACCAGCGGAGTGAACCGCCGGTAGATCCCGAAGACCCGGTCCGAGAGCTCGGCGTAGCGGTCGAAGCGCGGCGCCAGGAACACGCCCTCCGGGCAGAGCCGCCGGGCCCGCGCGGTGGGCATCGCCGATCGCACGCCGAAGCGGCGCGCCTCGTAGCTGGCGGCGCACACCACGCCGCGGCCGCCGGTGCCTCCGACCATCACCGGCCGGCCGCGCAGCGACGGGTCGTCGAGCTGCTCGACCGAGGCGTAGAAGGCGTCGAGGTCGAGGTGCAGGATGGCCCGGGGCGGCGCGCCCATGCGGGTGGTGGTAGCACCGCCGCCCCTGGCCGGGAACGGGCGCCGCATCCGGGGCCCACACCCCTTTTGGACGCCACCAGGGCGACTTGACGAGGGTCAATCGCATACCTATTGGGCAATTGAGTGGAAACACGTTCCGAGACCCCCCAGCCGGCGCCGGTGCGCCCGGGCATCGCCGAGCGGCTCTGGCAGGCCGCGCGGACGGAGTTCTCGCAGCGCGGCTACCACGGGGCCCGGGTCCAGGGGATCGCCCGGCGCGCCGGCTGCAACGTGGCGCTGCTCTACCGCCACTGGGCCTCCAAGAAGGCGCTCTACGTCGACATCCTGCGGACCGTCTGGATCTCCCAGTCGCAGGAGATCGTCGCGCTGCTGGGTCGCGGCGGCGGGGCGCCGGCGGTCGTGACCGCGTACCTCGAGACCCTCTTCCAGGATCCGGTGGGCGCGGAGGTGGTGGTCCGGGAGCTCCTCGACGGCGCCCCCTTCCTCACCCAGGTGCTGGAGGCGGAGCCGGCCCTGGTGCAGCCGCTGCGCGACGCCGCCGCCCTGCTCGTCCCGGGCGCGAACGGCGTCGCCGGCCCGGCGCTGCGCCCCGGCCTCGACCCGGCGATGGTGGTGCTCAGCGTCGGCGGGCTGGCGGCCTTCGTCTCCTCGGCCCGGGACGTGGCGCAGCTCTTCACCGGCCGCTCCATCGGCGCCGACGAGTGGCGCTCGCACCTGCACGACCTGCTGGTGAACGGCATCGTGCCCTGCCCGCCCCGGTCGTAGCGCGGCGCGGTTGGCGGCCGGGCGGGCCGGCGGTAGGCTCGCGGCGCCATGCGGAGCGACGTCGTCGTCATCGGAGCGGGGGTCCAGGGCTGCGCCGTGGCCCTGCGGCTCGCCCAGGCCGGCCGCGAGGTGCTGGTGCTGGAGCGCTCCATCCCCGGCGCCGAGGCCTCCAGCGCCGCCGGCGGCATCCTCTCCCCGGGGGTGGAGGCGGAGGAGCCCGGCCCCTTCTACGAGCTGTGCGCCGCCTCGCTCGCCCGCTGGCCGGCCTTCGCCGCGGAGCTGGAGCGGCTCTCCGGTATGTGGGTGGGCCACCGCGGCGGCGGGACGCTGGAGGTGGCCTTCGACGACCCCACCGCCCGGGTGCTGGCGGCGCGCGCCGCGCAGCTGCAGGGCCACGGCGTCGAGGTGGAGGTGCTCGACGGCGACGCGGTCCGGCGGCTGGAGCCGGCGCTCGACCCGCGGGCCCGCGGCGGCCTCTGGTTCGCCGCCGAGTCGTCGGTGGACCCGCGGCTGCTGGCCCGGGCGCTCTACCTCGCCGCCCACCGCGCCGGCGCCCGGTTCCTCGGCGGCCAGGTGCATCGCATCCTCCACGACGGCGGGCGGGCCTCCGCGGTGGAGCACCAGAGCGGCCGCATCGAGGCGGGGGCGGTGGTGCTGGCCGCGGGGAGCTGGAGCGCGCTGGTGGAGGGCAGCGGCCTGCCCGCCGGGGCGGTGCGGCCGGTGCGCGGCCAGATCGCGCTCCTCGACACCCGGCCGCCGCTGCTCTCGCGGGTGGTCTTCTCCGACAAGGGCTACCTCGTCCCCCGCGCCGACGGCCGCGTGCTCTGCGGCTCCACCATGGAGGAGGTGGGCTTCGACCGGGCGGTGACCGCCGGCGGGCTGCGCGGCGTGCTGGAGCTGGCCATCGAGATCGCGCCGGCCCTGGCCGGCGCCCCGCTGCTCGAGACCTGGAGCAACTTCCGGCCCGCGTCGCCCGACGGCTCGCCGGTGCTCGGCCCCTCGACCGTCCCCGGGCTCTTCTACGCGACCGGCCACACCCGCAACGGCATCCTGCTCTGCCCGGTCACCGCCGACGCCGTGGCCGCGGCGGTGCTGGGCCGCCCGCCGCCGGTGGACCTGGCGCCCTTCCACGTGGGCCGGCTCGCCGGCGCGCGCGGCCGGTAGGGCGGGACCGCTCCCGCCCGCCGCGCCCGGCGGCGGACCGGCCCGCCCCGGCGCCGGGGACCTCAGCCTTCCCCGGCGGCCGCGAGCGGCAGGTGGGGCGGGCGCTCCAGCACCTGCTCGTAGAGCGACTCGTACCGGGCCGCGCTCGCCTCCCAGCTGTTGTCCTGGGCCATGCCGCGCTGCTGCAGCCCCCTCCAGGCGGCCCGGTCGCGGAAGACGTCCAGCGCCCTGCGCAGCGCGGTGAGCAGCGGCCGGGGGCCGTACTCGCGGAAGCGGAAGCCGGTGCCCCGCGACTTGCCGTCGTAGTCCTCGACGGTGTCGGCGAGCCCGCCCACCTCCCGCACCACCGGCACCGTCCCGTAGCGCAGGCTGTACATCTGGTTGAGGCCGCAGGGCTCGAAGCGGCTCGGCATGAGGAAGAGGTCGGCGCCCGCCTCCATGCGGTGGGCCAGCCCCTCGTCGAAGCGGGTGCGCACCCGGATCCGGTCGGGCCGGAGCGCGGCCTGGTGCTCCAGGGCCCGCTCGTAGTCGGGCCGCCCCGTGCCCAGCACCGCCAGCTGCACCTCCAGCCCGAGGAGCTCCGGGAGCGCCGCCAGCACGATGTCCACGCCCTTCTGGTCCACCAGGCGCCCCACCATGGCGACCAGCGGCGCCTCGGGCCGGACCGGCAGCCCGAGCTCCTCCTGCAGCGCCGCCTTGCAGCGCGCCTTCCCGGCGAGGCGCCGCCGCGAGAAGCGGGCCGCGAGCCAGCGGTCGTGCTCGGGATCCCACTCGCGGGTGTCGATGCCGTTCAGGATGCCGGTGAGGTCCCGCGCGCGGTGGCGCAGCGTCTCGTCCAGCCCCTCCCCGGCCTCGGGGCCGAGGATCTCGCGGGCGTAGGTGGGCGAGACCGTGGTCAGCGCGTCGGCGCAGGAGAGCCCCCCCTTGAGGAAGTTCAGCCGGTCGTGGAACTCCAGCGCCTGGTAGCGGAAGGCCGACCAGGGCAGCCCCACCGCCGGGAGCAGCTCCTTGGGGAAGACCCCCTGGTGGGCCAGGTTGTGGACGGTGAAGAGGCTGCGGGCGGCGCCGGCCCAGGGGAGCGCCTCCGCCTCGTGGCGCAGCAGCCAGGCCCCGAGCGCGGTGTGCCAGTCGTGGAGGTGGACGATCCGCGGCGCGAAGCCGATGAGGCCGGGCAGCGCCAGCGCCGCCCGGGTGAAGAAGGCGAAGCGCTGGGCGTTGTCGCCGTACTCGTGGCCGGGGTCGGAGTAGATGCCGCGGCGGTGGCCGAACCAGCGCTCGTGCTCGAGGAAGAAGACCGGGGCCTCGCCCCGGACCACCCAGAGGCCGGCCTTCTCTCCGCCGGCCTCGATGGGGAAGGGGAGCGGCTCCAGCCGGTGCTGGCCCGGGTCGACGGCGCCGTGGCGCGGCGTGAAGACCACCACCCGGTGGCCGCGCGCCGCCAGCGCCCGGGGCAGCGCGCCGGCCACGTCGCCGAGCCCGCCCGCCTTGGAGAAGGGCGCGACCTCGGCCGAGACGAAGAGGACGTCCATGGCCGGAGCCTAGGTCGCCACCAGCCGGAGGAACTCCGCCGCCTCCTCGGGGGGCACCGGGTTGATGTGGAAGCCGGAGCCCCACTCGAAGCCGGCCACGTGGGTGAGGGCCGGCATCACCTCGATGTGCCAGTGGTAGCTGGGGCTGGGCGGGTCGCGCAGCGGGTTGGAGTGGATGATGAAGTTGTAGGCCGGGTCGCCCAGGGCCACCGCCAGCCGCTTCAGCGTGGAGCGCAGCGCCGCGGCGCAGAGCCCGAGCCGCTCCTTGGGCTCGGCCTCGAAGTTCGACTCGTGGCGCTTGGGGACGATCCAGGTCTCGAAGGGGCTGCGCGGGGCGAAGGGGGCGAAGACCACGAACTCCTCGTTCTCGAAGACCAGCCGCGACCGGTCCTTGCGCTCCTGCAGGACGATGTCGCAGAAGATGCAGCGCTCGCGGTGGGCGAAGTGGCCGCGCGCCCCCTCGATCTCCTCGGCCACCTGGCGCGGCGTCACCGGCAGCGCGATGAGCTGGGAGTGCGGGTGCTCCAGGGTGGCGCCGGCGTTGGCCCCCTTGTTCTTGAAGAGCAGGATGTAGCGGAAGCGCAGGTCGTTGCGCAGGTCGAGGATGCGCGCCTTGAAGGCGAAGAGCACCTCGGCGATCTCGGTCTCGGGGAGCCCGGCCAGCTCGGCGGCGTGGTCGGGCGACTCGATGACCACCTCGTGCGCCCCGACCCCGTTCATGCGGTCGTAGATGCCCACCGGCTCGCGGTCCAGGTCCCCCTCGATCATCAGCGCCGGGTAGCGGTTGGGGACCACCCGCACCTTCCAGCCCGGCCCGTTGGCGGCGGCGGAGGGCGGCCGGCCGGAGACGTAGACCTCGGGCGGGGTCTTGTCCTCCTGGCCCGGGCAGAAGGGGCAGAGCCCGCCGCGCGGCGCCTCGCGGACCCGGCTCACGTCCTGGGGACGGCGGGCGCGCTCGGTGGCGATGATCACCCACCGTCCGACGATGGGATCCCTGCGGAGCTCGGGCATGGCGCCGCCGAGTCTACCTCACGGCTCGGCGCGCGGCCCGCGGACGGTGGCGCCGAGCCCGGCGGCGGCGGCCATCAGCGCCGACCCGGCCAGGTAGGGCGCCGCCTGCCAGTGGGAGAAGCTCCAGGTGCCGGAGAGCGGCCCGACGATGCGCCCCATCGCCGCCGCCGACTGGCCGATGCCCAGGGTGCCGCCCTGGTCCTCGGCGCGGGAGAGGCGCGAGAGCAGCGCGCTGATGGCCGGCGAGGCCAGGCCGGAGCCCACCGCCAGCGGCGCGGTGGCGGCGAGCAGCCCGGGGACGCCGTGGGCGAAGGGCAGCCAGGCGAGCCCCAGCGCCTGCAGCAGCGCCCCGGCCACCAGCAGCCGCTTCTCCCCGAGCCTCCGCGTCAGCGGGCCGATGAGCCCGCCCTGCACCAGCACCACGATCACGCCGATGTAGGCGAAGACCCAGGCGACGTGCCGCGCGGAGAGGCCGTACCGCTGCTGGGCCAGGAAGGAGTAGGTGGACTCCATGGCGCTGAAGCCCAGGATGACGAGCAGGTAGATGGCCAGCAGCCGCCGGATGCCGGGCTTGTGCATCTCCTCCCAGAGGGCGGCGATGCGGCGGCGCCGCGCCGCCGGGCTGCGCTGCGCCGGCTCGGGGAGCAGCACCACCGCGGCGAGGAGGTTGAAGAGCGCCAGCCCCGAGGCGGCGAAGCCGGGGGTGGCGAGCGACCGCACCGAGAGGATCCCGCCGATGGCCGGCCCGAGGACGAAGCCCAGCCCGAAGGCGGCGCCGATGAGCCCCATGCCCCGGGCCCGCCCCTCGGGCGGGGTCACGTCGGCGACGTAGGCCTGGGCGATGGCGATGTTGGCGGTGGCGGCGCCGGCGAAGAGGCGCGACGCCAGCAGCCAGCCGAAGCTCGGGGCCAGCGCGTAGCCGAGGAAGCCGGCCGAGGTCATGGCGATGGAGAGCAGCAGCACCGGGCGCCGGCCGATGCGGTCGGAGAGGCCGCCCCACACCGGGGCGAAGAGGAACTGCATCAGCGAGTAGCCGGTGGAGAGCCAGCCGGTGGCCGCCTCGGAGGCGCCGAGCCGCTCGGCGTAGAGCGGCATCACCGGGATGACCATCCCGAAGCCGAGCAGGTCGACGAAGACGACGAGGAAGAGGAGTCCGAGCGCGGAGCGGTTCTTCACGGGCCGGCCGAGGATAACCCCTTTCCCCGGGGGCCGCCCGGGATTCGTCGGGGCGGAGCCGGCCCTAGCCGCGCACCTGGTCGCGGCCGCCGCGCTTGGCCTCGTAGAGCCGGGCGTCGGCCCGGGCGAGGAGCGCCGCCGGCCCGCAGTCCGCCTCCTCCCGGGCCGCCGCCCCGGCGGAGATCGTCACCGGCAGCGGGCGCCCCTCGAAGCCGAACGGGTGGCCCGCCACCGCGGCCCGGCAGCGCTCGCCCAGGGCGCGCGCCTCCGCCAGCCCGGCGTCGGGCAGGAGCAGCGCCAGCTCCTCGCCGCCGACGCGGGCCAGCAGGGCGTCGGGCCGCAGCTGGGCGCGCAGCAGCGCCGCCAGGTCGCGGAGCACCGCGTCGCCGGCGGCGTGGCCGTGGCCGTCGTTCACCCGCTTGAAGTGGTCGACGTCGAGGAGGAGCAGGGCCAGCGGGGCCGGCCGGCGCTCGCCCCGGCCCCAGGCCCGGGCCAGCGCCTCGTCGAAGGCGGCGCGGTTGGCGAGTCCGGTGAGCGCGTCCTGCCGCGCCAGCCGCGCCATCAGCTCGTGGTAGGCCGACTCGGGGTCGCCGGGGCCCAGGTACTTGAGCAGCGCCGAGCCCACCGCCACCAGGTCCCCGGGGCGCAGCGTCCGGCGGGCGACCCGCTCCCGCCCCACGAAGGTGCCGTTGGTGGAGCCCAGGTCCTCGACCTCGTGACCGCCGTCGCACGGCGCCACCCGGGCGTGGCGGCGGGAGACGTCGTCGAGCGCCAGCACCAGGTCGCAGCCGGCGTCGCGCCCCAGCACCGCGCCGCCGCCGAGCGGCAGGCGCCGGCCCAGCAGCGACGGGTCGGGCGCGCCCACCACCACCAGCAGCGCCGGCCCCTCGCCGGGGGCGGCCTCCGGCGGGCCGGGCGGGCGGAAGCGGGTCCCGGTGTCGTTCACTCCCGGCGGATGCTACACCCGCCAGTGCACCCGCTCGAAGTCCTCGTCCGGCACCGTGAGGCGCAGCCAGCCGCTCTGGGGCAGGCGCTGCACCTCCACCTCGCCGCGGAACACCTGCACCGCCACCTCGATCGGGGTCCCGGGGCGCAGGCCGAGGGGGGCGAAGGGCACGGCCAGCTCCATCACCCGCGCGCAGGCGGCGGTGCCGAGGTCGGCCTCCTGCCAGCGCCCGGGGTGGGGGACGCCGTCGGGGGAGACGCCGAAGGTCACCGCCTGCTCGCGCCCGCCGGCCGCCAGCGTGACCCGCACCGCGGTGCACAGCTCGGCGCTGCGCTGGGGCGACTCGGCCGGATCGAGCCGGACGTAGAGCGCCTGCAGGTCGAAGCCGAAGTGGAGCGCCCGGAAGGCGAGGGTGCCGCCGAACATGGCGCCGTGCGCCGCGGTGGGCCGGTAGAGCCCGGCCCCCTGCCACTCGAAGTAGGTGGTCTCGCGCCCGTCGATGGACGGGGTGAGCAGCAGGGTCGGCTCGCGGATGGGCCCGGCCTCCACCGCCCCCAGCTTCTTGATGGGGACGAGGGCCTCGGCGGGGACCGGCTCGCCGGCCAGGGCGCAGGCCCTCGACACCAGGCCGCGGAACTGCGCGTCGAACTCCAGGGCCAGCTCGGTCTCGAAGTCGTCGCCGTACCACCAGAACCAGTCGGAGCCCTCGGCGGCGTGGAGCAGCCGCCGCGCCTCCGCCAGGTCGGCCGGGGGGCGCGCCCCGGCCGCCTCGGCGCGGGCCAGCGCGGCGCGGGCCTTGCCCAGCGCCGTCCAGGCGCGCCGGTCCTCCTCGTGCCCCATCCAGATGCGGTAGCTCGACTCGATCCAGGAGCCGGAGTGGACGCGGGAGATGGCCGGGCCGGGGGGCTCGGCGGTGGCCTTTCCCACCGTGACCGTCTCGATCGCCGGATCGGCCTCCAGCGCGCGGTAGAGCCCCTCCAGGAAGTCCCGCCCCGAGCCGGCGAAGTGCTCCCAGGGGTTCTCGCCGTCGAGGAAGACGCCCACCGTGGCCGGCCCGGCGTTGCCGTCCGCGGCCCAGGCCTGGCCGATGGCGCGCAGGTGGCCGACGAAGTCGGCGACCGCCTCGCGCGCGCCGGTCCGCGCGTAGGTGAAGCCGATGAGGTCGGAGAGGCCCCGGTCGCGGAAGAGCATCCCCAGCTCCCCGGCGGCGCCGGCCGAGACCCGCCAGGGCCGGTAGAGGGAGCGCAGCCGCCGGGCGTCGGCCGGGAGCGAGTGGAAGAGCACCCCCTCGTCGCTCGCCGCCCAGCGCACGCCCTCGCCGGCCATCACCTCCAGGGCCTCGGGGGAGACCGCCCCCTCGGCGGGCCACATGCCGGCGGGCGGCGCGCCGAAGTGGGCCTGGTGGCAGGCCCGGGCCTCGCGGACCTGCGCCCGGGCGTCGTCGGGCCAGGCGAAGCGCGGCGGGAGCACCGCCGCGGGGAGCGCCCGGGCCGCGGTGTCGGAGTCGCAGAGCAGCGGCAGGATGGGGTGGTAGTAGGGCGTGGAGGAGAGCTCCACCTGCCCGCCCCCGGCGAGGCGCCGCCAGCGCGCCGCCACGCCCTCGAGGACGCGGCGGTGGGCGGCGAGGACGTAGGCGGCGTCGCCGTTCGAGTAGTCGCGCCCCTTGCGCGCCAGCGCCGCGAGCCCCGGGTCCTCCTCCCGCGCGGCGAAGCCCACCCAGGCGAGGTTGAAGAGCACCTGGAGGTCGGCCAGCTCCTGGTCGGAGAAGCCCTGCGCCACCCGGGCCAGGTCGAGGTAGCGGACGTCGCGGCCGCGCTTGTGGAGCAGCTCGGCGTAGCGGGGGACGGGCTTCACCCCCGTCTCCCAGTCGATCATGAAGAAGGAGCGCAGCACCGCCTGGCGCTCGGGCAGCGTCAGGTCGCGGGCCGGCTTCGCCGAGACCTCCTGGAAGCGGTCCGACCCCGACCCGCGGACGTAGGCGTCGATCTGCTCCAGCAGCACCGGGGTGAAGTTCACCGTGCAGCGGATCCCCGGGTGGCGCTCCAGCAGGAAGGCCATGTCGTTGTAGGCCCGCGCCGCGTGCAGCCGCACCCAGGGGAGCAGGAAGGCCCCCGTCTCCGGGTCCCGGTAGGAGGGCTGGTGCATGTGCCAGAGGAAGGCGAGGCGGACCTGCGACATCGAGCCCGGAACCTAGCACGGGAGGGGCCGCGGCGGCTCCGCCGGCGGGGCGGGGAAGCGGTCCCCGTCCTAGCGGAACAGCTTCCCGAGCCCCTTCGACTTCAGGTCGCCCATCTCCTTGGCGAGCCGCCCGAGCCGGTCGGTCTTGTCGGCCAGCTCGCGCTGCAGCCGGGCGATGCGGTGGTCGCGGTCCTGCACCTGGGCGCCGAGGTCGTCGCGCTCCTTGGCCAGGCGCTGGAGCTGTGCGGCGGCGTCGCCGCCCTGCGAGGCGGCGGCCACCGCCTGGGCGTCGGCGAGCCGGCGCGCCAGGTCCGCGGCGCGGGCCTCGGCCTCCTGGAGCCGGGCCGCGTCCACCTCGGCCGGGCGCCGGGCCGCCTCGGCGGCGGCGGCGCGGGCCCGCTCGGCCTCCAGCTGGGCGCGGTCCAGCGCGGCGTGCAGCTCGGCCAGCGCCTGGGCCTTCTCGGCCAGCTCCTCGCGCAGCCGGCCCACCTCGCCGGCCGAGGCCACGGCCTTCGAGTCCTGGGCGGCGCGGAGCCGCTGCTCGATCTCCTCCTTCTCCCACCGGACCGCCTGCAGCTCGGCCTCCAGGTTCGCGGCCTGGGCTTCGGCGGCGCCGGCGGCCTCCCGGGCGGCGCCGGCGTCGGCCAGCGCCCGGTCCCGGTCGGCGCGCAGCGCCTCGGCCTCGCCGAGCGCCCGTTCCGCCTCGGCGCGGCCCTGCTCCCGCGCCTCCCGGAGCCGCCCGGCGGCCCCGGCCACCTCGGCGGCGTGCGCCTCGGCGAGCGACCGCTGCTCGGCCGCGGCCGACTCGCCCGCCTCGGCGCGGCGGACCTCGACCTCCAGCTGCGCCGCCAGCTCCTCCAGGCGCCGCTCCAGCCGGTCGCGGGCGGCCTGCTCCGCCCCGGCGGCCTGGCGCAGCCCGGCGAGCTCCTCCTCCAGCGCGGCGGCCCGGGCGGCGCCCCCGGCCGCCTCGGCGTGGCGGGCCTCCAGCCGCGCGCGCTCCGAGA
>JAKAEO010000270.1 GCA_021818285.1 Myxococcales bacterium | reverse complement strand
GCCCTGGCCGCCGCCGCCGGGGGCCCCTTCGCCGGCGACCCCGGGTGGAGCGCGGCGCTGGCCCGCGCCCTGGGGGAGACCGGCCAGGCCGCGGCCGTCCCGGCCCTGGCCCGCCTGCTCGCCGACCCGGCCGCCGCCGAGGCCGCGGCGGCCCTGGGCCGCATCGGCGCGGCCGAGGGTGCCGCGCCGCTCGCCGCCCACCTGGAGCGGCCGTCGGCGGGGGGCCGGCCCGAGGCCATCGAGGCCCTGGCGCTGCTCGCCGGACCGGCCGCCGGAGCGGCCCTGGAGCGCGAGCTCTGGTCGGAGCGGCCGGAGGAGCGCGCCGCGGCGGCCCTGGCGCTCGGCCGCCTGCGCGACGAGCGCGCCTCGGCCTGGCTGGAGGGGCTGCGCAGCGACTACGCCGGCGAGGTGCGGCGCGCCGCGGTCGAGGCGCTGGCCAAGCTGCCCACCGGGCGGGGCGGCGGGCGTTGACCCCGCGTCCTCGACGGGGCCCGCGGCCTCTGCTACTCGTTGGCCGATGGCCGAGCTCCGCAAGCTGAAGGACAAGGCCGCCGGGCACCTCGCCAAGGGGCGCTTCGCACGGGCCGCCGAGGCCCTGGCCCAGCTGGTGAAGGCGGAGCCCCGGGACATCGCCCTGCGCCAGAAGCTGGCCGACGCCCTGCGCAAGGCGGGCGACGTGCGCCAGGCGCTGCTCGTCTACCGGGACGTCGCCGACCGCTACGCCCGCGACGGGCAGCTCATCAAGGCGGTGGCCATCTGCAAGCTGATCCTGGAGCTGGACCCGGGCCACGCCGAGACGCAGGAGCGGCTCGCCGACCTCTACGCGCGCAAGCAGGGCGTGGGGGTCAGCATCAAGGGGATGGCGCCGGCACCGGCGGAGCCGGGCGGGGAGGGGGAGCCGGACGATCCCCCGGTCGAGATCGCCCTGCCCGCCGCCCCGCCGTCCAGCGCCGCGACCCCCTTCGAGACCATCCTCGCCGCCGCCCGGGAGCGTGCCGCCGGCGAGGGGGCGGAGCTGCTGCTCGCCGATCCGTTCCACGGCGACGAGGAGCCGCCGCCCGCCGCCACGGCGGCGCCGGCTGCGTCGCTGCCGCGCATCCCCCTCTTCTCCGACCTCCCCCACGGCGCCTTCGTGCGCCTCGCCGAGCGCATCGTCCTGCACCGCGTCCCGGCGGGCGCCACCGTCCTGCGCGAGGGGGAGGCGGGGACCAGCTTCTTCGTCGTCGCCTCGGGCTCGGTGCGGGTGGAGAAGGGGACGCCCGGGGGGCCGGCCGCGCCGCTGGCGACGCTGGCGGAGGGGAGCTTCTTCGGCGAGATGGCCCTGCTCTCCGGCGAGCCCCGGGCGGCGACGGTGGTGGCGGCCGGGGAGTGCGAGCTGCTGGAGATCCGGGCCGACGTCCTGCTCGAGCTGGCCCGCGAGCACCCGCGGGTGATCGAGTCGCTGGGGCAGTTCTACCGGCGCCGCCTCCTCGCCAACGCCATGGCGACGAGCCCGATCTTCCGCCCCTTCGGCCGGGAGGAGCGGGCGGAGGTCATGGGGCGCTTCCGCACCCGCGAGGTGCCGGCGGGCGCGGCGGTGATCACCGAGGGGGAGCCCTCCGACGGCCTCTACGTGGTGCTCTCCGGCGCCCTCGAGGTGTGGAAGCGGCGGGACGGCGACCAGGCCCTGGCCGGCCGCCTCCGCGAGGGGGATCTCTTCGGGGAGATGAGCTGCCTGCGCAAGGTGCCGGCCAGCGCCACGGTGACGGCGGCGCGCCGCTGCCTGCTGCTCCGGCTGCCGCGCGCCGCCTTCGACGAGCTGGTGGTCACCTACCCGCAGATCCTCGAGCTGGTCGCGGAGCTCGCGGACGAGCGGCAGCAGACCCTGGAGGCCATCGCCGGCGGCCGCGCCGAGCTCGGCGAGGAAGGGCTGCTGGTCCTGGTGTAGCGCGGCGCCGCGGCGGGGGCCGGGCGAGGCGGCGGCGCGCTCAGGCCGGGGCCGCGGGTGGCGCCGGCGGCGGCGCCACGGTGGTCTCCATCACGCCGGGGGTCGGCTGCCCGAAGCGGGTGCGCAGCACCGCCCCGAAGACGTAGAGCCAGGCGGCCACGGCGGCCAGCGTCCCCAGCACCGGCACCTGGAACACCAGGACCACCACCGCGGTGCCGATGGCGAGCTTCGCCACCTGGCCGCCGCGCTCCAGCGGGAGCGGCAGGTTGCGGCCGACGAGCAGCCCCAGCGCCGCGAAGCCCATCAGCCCGGCCACGACGATGCCGATGGCCTGCACCGCCACCAGCGGGATGCCGATCACCGTGACCACGAGGAGCAGGGTGAGCAGGGGCATGGCGACGGTCCCGAGCAGCCCCACCAGCAGGGTCCTCACCGGGGCGTGGCCCAGCGCCGCGGTCACGGCGTCGAGGCGGCGCGGCACCAGCGCCAGGATCAGCAGCCCGAGCACGAAGAGCGTCCCGAACTCGGCGAGGACCGACAGGGCCCGGAGCCAGGGGCTGCGCGCCGCCGACGGCTCGAGGGGCGCGATGCCGCCGATGAGCGACCCGATGCCGGGCACCGAGACGCTGGTCTGCTGGCCGTCCACCTCACCGCCCTCGTCGATCACCAGCTTGCCGCCGATGCTGACGGCGTCGCCGCCCACCCGGGCCCCGGGGGAGACGTGGACGTCGCCGAGGATGGCCACCACCTCGCGCCGCACCTGGGCGCCCGGCCCCAGCTCCACCGAGCCGAGGATGGCCGTCACCTGGTCGGCGGTGGAGCCCGGCTCCATCCTCACGTTCCCCCGCATCACCACCACGTCCTTGGCACGCTCGCCGGGGCCGATGACGGTGTCGCCGGAGAGCACCTTGTCCTTGCGCCCGCGCCGGTGCGCCCGGAAGTCCTCGCCGTCCCGCTGCGCGGCGGCCTGGTCCTTCAGCGCCTCCGCGGCCTCCCGCGCCGCGCGCGCCATCTCCTGGACGGAGCCGGCCTCCGGCAGGTCGCCGTCGAAGACGAGCTGCCGCTTGCCGCCGCGGATGACCAGCCGGGCCCCGCCGACGCGGGTGACGGTGACGATGGAGCCGTCCTTCTGGGCCGCCAGCCCGGCGCCGGCGAGGACGGCCTTGAGCACCTCCTCCACCGGGGCGTCGCGGAACTGGGCGTTGACGGTGCCGCTCAGGCCGGGCGGGAGCACCAGCGAGAAGGCGCCGGCGTCGGCCACCTTGCGCAGCGCCTCGTCCACCGGCGTCTCGTCGAAGGCGCCGGAGAACTTCCTGCCGCTGGGCCTGTCGAAGCCGACCAGCGTGGGGATCTCCGGAGGCGGCCGGTAGGCCTCGAAGGCCACGGTCACGTTCGACCCGCGGCGGGTCGCCACCAGCGGCGTGCCCTCCAGCACCGCGTCCAGCGCCTCCTCGACGGGGGCGTCCTTCACCGTCACCACCAGCATGCGGTCGCCCACCGCGCCGGTGTTGGCCACCAGGTTCCAGCCGGCGGCGTCGGCGATCCGCTCCAGCGCCCCGTCGATGGAGGTCTTCTTCTCCAGGGTGATCCGCTTCCCCGAGGGGGTGGCCGGCCAGTCGCCCTGCCGGTGGCCGTCGGCCAGCGCGGCCGGCGCCGGGGTCGCGGCAGGGGCCGGCGGCGCGCG
>JAKAEO010000269.1 GCA_021818285.1 Myxococcales bacterium | reverse complement strand
CCGCGCCGCAGGCCAGCGCCGGGAGGCCGAGGGCGGCGAGCAGCCGCCGGGCCAGCGGGCCGTCCTCGCCGCGCGCCCGGAGGCCGCGGGCCCCGAGCAGCACCAGCGCCGGCTCGTGCGCCAGGAAGGCGAGGGCGGCGGCGGCGGCGAAGAGCCCGGCGGCGGCGCCGGGGCGCGCCAGGCCGAGCCCGGTGGCGAGCGGCATCGCCATCTGGCCCCAGGCGCCGTGCTCGCGGGGCCAGAGGAAGCGCTTCGTCGGAGTCGCCATCGGGAGTGGTTTGTAGGGGCGGTGCCGGGCGGAGGCAAGCGGGCTCCCCGCCGGCCCGGCGCTAGCCCTCGATGGCGACGTCCACCGGCGTGGCGGCGAGCAGGCGGGTGAGCTCGGCGGGGGCGATCCCCACCAGGAAGCCGCGCGAGCCGCCGTTCACGTAGATCCGCGGCAGCGCCAGGATCGACCGCTCCACGTAGACCGGCATCGCCTTGCGGGTGCCGAAGGGGCTGGTCCCGCCCACCTGGTAGCCGCTGTGGCGGTTGGCCACCTCGGGGCGGCAGATCTGGACCGCCTTCCGGCCGAGCTGCCGCGCCAGCGACTTGGTGGACACCTCGCGGTCGCCGTGCATCAGCACCACCAGGGGCGCGCCGGCGTCGTCCTCGAACACCAGCGTCTTCACCACCGCGTGCTCGTCCACGCCCAGCTCGCGCGCCGACACCGCCGTGCCGCCGCGCTCCTCGTAGCGGTACGGGTGCTCGGTGTAGGAGACGCCCTGCTCGCGCAGCAGCCGGGTGGCGGGAGTGGACGGGAGCCGGGACACGCCCCCGAGCGTACCTCAGCCGCGCGCCACGCCAAGCCCGTCGACGATGCGGACCCGCTCCGAGAGGAGCCAGTCGTCGGTGTAGATCTCGACCGCGTCCTCGTGGGTCCCGGCGCGCATCAGGATCCGCGGCTGCAGGGCGAGGTGGGCGTCCACGTAGATGGGGATGCCGAAGAGCGCCAGCGGAGGCTCGGCGCCGGCCTCGCAGGGCCCGAAGCGGCCGACGTAGCTCGCCTCCGGCGCCAGCATGAGCTGCCCGGCGTGCATCACCTGGCGCAGCCGCTCGGCGTCGAGGTGCTGCGACGCGGAGATGACCGCCATCGCCAGCTCGCCGTCGGCCCGCACCACCACCACCTTCGCCACCAGGTCGCCGGAGACGTGCTCCGACGCCGCCAGGCGCTGGGCGGCGACCGCTCGCCGGTGAGGGCGCGACTCGAACCAGATGTGGCGGTCCTGCAGGTACTCCTGGATGGGGGTGGGGATCATGGCGCACCTCCCGGCATCGATCTCCGGATGATGGATGGTCCCGCTCGCCTCCTGCACCCGCAAGAGTGCCGGAGGGGGCGCGTCCCTCGACCTCGGTACGGCCGGCGAAATGGTCGGCCCGCTTCACGCGGCGAAGGCTGCGTCGTCGTGTCGCAGGTGGTGGGGGATAGGACCACCTGCGTGAAACGACACAAGTGGGCAAACGATCGACGGGAACCGGGAGCGACCCCGTCGATGAAGAAATCGGTCCGAAAGTCCTCGGCATTGTCCGATGCCGGTCGCGCCGCGCCCCCGCGGCCGATGCGTGGGCCCTGGCACCCCACCTGCAAAGGAACGTTCGCGGACACGGGGGGGATCCCGGCCACGGCCCGGGAGGCGGCGCTCGGCGCGCCACCTCCCGGGCCGGGTTTTTTTCGCCGCGCGCCTCGCCCGCCGGGCCCGGCCCGCACTATGAACGGGGAATGGCGGAGCGGAGAGCGTCGCGGACCCCACCGGGCGACGGGGTGGAGGCCCGGTCCGGCCCCGGCACCCAGCTCCGCGTCCTCGACGCCGTCGCCGCCGTCCGGCCGGAGGAGTGGGACGCGCTCCTCGCCCACGAGCCGGCCCGCGCCACGCCGTTCCTGCGCCACGCCTTCCTCGACGCCGCCGAGCGGTCCGGCTGCGCCGCGCCGGCCACCGGCTGGCGCCCGCGCCACCTCACGCTCTGGCGGGGCGGCCGGCTGGTCGCGGCCGCGCCGGCCTACGCCCGCGACCGGTCCGACGGCGACTTCGGCCGCGACTGGGAATGGGCCGCGGCGGCGCGGAGCGCCGGCCTGCGCTACTACCCGAAGCTGGTGCTGGGCGTCCCCTTCACGCCCGCCACCGGCCGCCGGCTCCTCGCCGCCGCCGGCGAGGAGCGCGCCGCCTGCGCCGGCGCCGTCGCCGAGGGGGCGCGGGCGCTCTGCCGCCGCGAGGGGCTCCACTCGCTCCACGTCCTCTTCCCCGACGCCGGGGAGGCCGCCCTCTGGGAGGCGCTCGGCCTCGCCCTCCGCGTCGACTTCCAGTACCACTGGCGCAACCAGGGCTACGCCGGCTTCGACGACTTCCTGGCGCGCTTCCCGTCGAAGCGCCGCAACGCCATCCGGCGGGAGCGGGCGGCGCCCGCCGCCCAGGGGATCTCCATCCGCACCCTGCGCGGCGACGAGCTGCGCGCCGACCCGGCGCGCCACGCCGCCGACTTCCACGCCATGCACCGGCGGACGGTGGACCGGATGGCCTGGGGGATGCGCTTCGTGGGGCGCCGCTTCCTCGAGCTGCTGCTCCGGGGGATGCCGGACGCGGTGGAGCTGGTCGAGGCGCGCCGCGAGGGGCGGCTGGTGGCCGCCGCCTGGAACCTCGCCTCGGCGGAGCGGCTCTACGGCCGCTACTGGGGCTGCGCCGAGGACCACCCCTTCCTCCACTTCAACGTCTGCCTCTACCACTCGGTGGAGGAGTGCATCCGCCGCGGCGTGGGCGCCTTCGAGGGCGGCGCGGGCGGCGAGCACAAGCTCTCCCGCGGCTTCGAGCCGGCCCTCACCCACTCGGCGCACGAGTTCCTGGACCCGAGGCTGGACGCGGCCGTCCGCCGCTTCCTCGCCGAGGAGGCCGGCCAGCGCCGCGCCGCCCTCGACCGCTGGCGCGAGGAGAGCCCGGTGCTCAGGCCGCCGGGCGCCGCGCCCAGGTGAGGGTGAGGGAGCGCGCCCAGCGGGCGCCGCCGTGGCGCTCCGCCAGGGCCGCCGCCTCCCCGAGCAGCTCCGCGAGCGCCGCGGGGCCGAGCGCCGGGCCGACGTGCGACAGGGAGCGCAGCAGCGCCGCCAGCCCGTCCCCGTCGAGCGGCGACTCCTGGACGTAGGGCTCGGCGCGGGCCGGCGCGGCGCCGGCCAGGGCCAGGAGCTGCCGGCGCCGTCCGGAGGGCGGCGGCGGCGTCCGGGGGTTGGCCCGGGCGAGGAGCGCCCCCAGCGCCGCCATGAACGGCGTGGCGGCCGGCGCCGCCTCGACCACCGCCACCGCGCCGCCCGGACGCAGCAGGCGGCCGGTCTCGGCGCCGGCCCGCTCCGGGTCGATCCAGTGCAGCGCGTCGGCGACCAGCACCAGGTCGAAGGCGGCGGCGGGGAGGCCGGTCTCCTCGGCCCGGGCGTGCACCGGCTCGACGCCGCCCCCGGCCGGCGCCCGCGCCGCGAGCGCGCCCAGCATCGACACGGCCGGCTCGACCGCCGAGACCCGCAGCCCCCGCGCCGCCAGCGGCAGGGCGAGGTGGCCCACGCCGGCGCCCAGGTCGGCGACCCGGCCCCCGGGGCCGCCGGCCAGCGCCGCCAGCCGGTC
>JAKAEO010000051.1 GCA_021818285.1 Myxococcales bacterium | reverse complement strand
CCGGCGGGGCGGTCGCCGGCTCCGGCGCCGGCGGCGGTGGCGGCGGGAGGGGCAGCGCGGCGGCCGGACGGGGCGGCGGGGGTGGCGGCGTCAGGGACTGCTGGGCGAGCGCGGGGCCCGCGAGCAGCAGCGCGGCGGCGGTGGCGGCGAGTCTCATTCGCTCGCAGGGTGACAGATCCCGCGCCGCCGCGGTAGACACCCGGGACCGGATGGCACTCGCACCCACACTCTACGACTTCGACGTCCACCTCGCGCACGTGGACCGCGGCCTCGACGCGCGGCTGGCCATCAAGGCGGCGCGCCACCCCTCGGAGTCGATGGAGCGGCTCTGGCTGCGGGTGCTGGCCTGGTGCCTGTTCCACCAGGAGCGGATCGCCTTCGGGCCCGGCCTCTCCGATCCCGACGAGCCGGACCTGCTCGCCGAGGACCTCACCGGCGAGCGGGTGCTCTGGGTCCGGGTGGGGCGCCCCGATCCCGAGCGGCTGCAGCGCGAGGCCGACCGGGCGCACCGGGCCCACGTCGCCGTGCTCTTCGACTCGCCGGCCCGCCTCGCCGCCTTCTGCGGCGAGGCCCGGGAGAAGCGCCTGCCGCGGCTCGGGCGGGTGGAGCTGGCCGCCGTCGATCCGGCGCTGCTCCGCCAGCTCGCCGCCGCGGAGGACCGGCGATCGCGGTTCTCGCTCACGGTGGTCGGCGACCACCTCTACGTGGAGCGAGGCGGCGCCACGTTCGACGGACCGCTGACCAGGGAAAATCTACAGCCCTGACGGTTGCTTGCAAATAGGACTGGCATACCCCTCTTTCGTCCGCTAATTTCCCTTCTATCTGGACCCAAAGAGTCCAGAAAGGCTCCAACGGGAAAGACGCAGGGAACGCCATGCTCCGCATGAGCAAGCTCACCGACTACGGCATCGTGCTCCTCACGCACATGGCCCAGGGCGGCTCGCCCCCGGTCCGGACCGCGCTGGAGCTGGCCCAGGCCTCGCGGGTGCCGGTGCCGACCGTCGCCAAGATCCTGAAGGAGCTGTGCCGCGCCGGCATCGTGGCCTCGCACCGCGGGCGGCGCGGCGGCTACCGGCTGGCGCGCGCCGCCGACCAGATCTCGGTGGCGGCCATCGTGGAGGCGCTGGAGGGGCCGGTCTCGGTCACCGAGTGCAGCGACGCCGGCGGCGCCTGCGCCCTGGAGCCGACCTGCGTCGCCAAGAGTCACTGGGGGCCCATCAGCCGCGCCATCCAGGGGACGCTGGAGCAGCTCCCGCTCTCCTCGCTGGGGCCCCGCCCCGTCACCATCGGCCGCGGCGCGCTGGCGGTCCCGGAGACCGCGCCATGAGCCAGGACGCCATCCGCGAGCTGACCGAGCAGCGGTACAAGTACGGCTTCGTCACCGAGATCGAGGCCGACCAGGCCCCGCCGGGCCTGTCGGAGGAGATCATCCGGCTCATCTCCGCCAAGAAGGGGGAGCCGGAGTTCCTGCTGCAGTGGCGGCTCAAGGCCTACCGGCACTGGCTGACGATGGTCGAGCCGCGCTGGGCGGCGGTGAAGTACGCCCCCATCGACTACCAGAAGATCGTCTACTACTCGGCCCCCAGGCCGAAGAAGCAACTGGGGTCGCTGGACGAGGTGGACCCCGAGCTGAAGCGGGCCTTCGAGAAGCTGGGCATCCCGCTCGCCGAGCAGGCGCGCCTCGCCGGCGTGGCGGTGGACGCGGTCTTCGACTCGGTCTCGGTGGCCACCACCTACAAGGGGAAGCTGGCGGAGAAGGGGATCGTCTTCTGCTCCTTCTCCGAGGCGGTGAAGGACCACCCCGACCTGGTGGAGAGGTGGCTCGGCTCGGTGGTCCCGGCCGGCGACAACTTCTTCGCGGCGCTGAACAGCGCGGTCTTCTCCGACGGCAGCTTCGTCTACGTGCCCAGGGGCGTGCGCTGCCCCATGGAGCTCTCCACCTACTTCCGCATCAACGCCGAGAACACCGGCCAGTTCGAGCGGACGCTGATCGTCGCCGACGAGGGCTCGTACGTCTCCTACCTGGAGGGCTGCACCGCCCCCATGCGCGACGAGAACCAGCTGCACGCCGCGGTGGTGGAGCTGGTGGCCCTGCCCGGCGCGGAGATCAAGTACTCCACGGTGCAGAACTGGTACCCGGGCGACGCCGAGGGGCGGGGCGGCATCTTCAACTTCGTCACCAAGCGGGCCAAGGCGATGGAGCGGGCCAAGATCTCCTGGACCCAGGTGGAGACCGGCTCGGCCATCACCTGGAAGTACCCCTCCTGCATCCTCCAGGGCGACGACAGCGTGGGGGAGTTCTACTCGGTGGCGCTCGCCAACCACCGGCAGCAGGCCGACACCGGCACCAAGATGATCCACATCGGCAAGCGCACCCGCTCGACCATCGTGTCCAAGGGGATCAGCGCCGGCCGGGGGCAGAACACCTACCGCGGCCTGGTGCGGATGCAGAAGGGGGCCACCGGCGCGCGCAACCACTCGCAGTGCGACTCGCTGCTCATCGGCGACGAGTGCGGGGCCCACACCTTCCCGTACATCGAGGTGAAGAACCCCACCGGCCAGGTGGAGCACGAGGCCACCACCTCGCGCATCGCCGAGGACCAGCTCTTCTACTGCCGGCAGCGCGGCCTCTCCGAGGAGGACGCGGTGTCGATGATCGTCAACGGCTTCGCCCGCCGGGTGCTGAAGGAGCTCCCCATGGAGTTCGCGGTGGAAGCCCAGAAGCTTCTCGGAATGAGCCTGGAAGGCTCGGTCGGCTAGGCAGGGGGAACGACGGACATGCTGCGCATCCAGGGACTGAAGGCGAAGATCGGGGACCGCGAGATCCTCCACGGGCTCGACCTCGCGGTGAACGCCGGCGAGGTCCACGCCATCATGGGGCCGAACGGCTCGGGCAAGAGCACGCTGGCCTCGGTGCTGGCCGGGCGCGAGGTGGTCGAGGTGACCGCCGGCACCGTCACCTTCGACGGCCAGGACCTCCTGGCGCTGCCGGCCGAGAAGCGGGCCGCCGCCGGCCTCTTCCTCGGCTTCCAGTACCCGGTGGAGATCCCCGGGGTCGCCAACCTCTACTTCCTGCGCACCGCGCTCAACGCCGTGCGGCGGGCGCGGGGCCAGGAGGAGCTCGACGCCATGGACTTCCTGGCGCTCGCCAAGGAGAAGCTCAAGCTGGTGAAGTGGGACCAGAGCTTCGTGCAGCGGGCGGTGAACGAGGGCTTCTCCGGCGGCGAGAAGAAGAAGAACGAGATCCTGCAGATGGCGGTGCTGGAGCCCCGGCTCGCCATCCTCGACGAGATCGACTCGGGCCTGGATATCGACGCCCTCAAGGTCGTGGCCGGCGGCGTCAACGCCCTGCGCGCGAAGGACCGGGCCACCATCCTGGTCACCCACTACCAGCGGTTGCTCGACCACGTGAAGCCGGACGTCGTCCACGTGATGGCGGCGGGGCGCATCGTGAAGAGCGGCGGCCCGGAGCTGGCCCACGAGCTGGAGCGGAGCGGCTACGAGCAGCTGGCCCCGCCCCGCGGCGAGGCGAGGGCGCCGTGAGCCGCGCCGAGGAGAGCCTGGCGCGGGCCCTCGACGCCCCGGCGGCGGGCGGGCCCGCCTTCGCGGCGGCGCTGCGCCGCGCCGGGGCCGACGACTTCCGCCGGCTCAAGCTCCCCACCACCCGCCACGAGGAGTGGCGCTACACCAGCCTGGCCGGGCTCGCGGCGCTGGAGCTGGCCCCGGCGGCGCCGGCGCGGCCCGACGCCGCCGCGGTGGAGCGGCTCGGCGGCCTGCCCCCGGCGCCGCGGCTGGTGCTGGTCAACGGCCGGCTCGATGCGGCGCTCTCCGACCTCTCCGGGCTGCCGGCCGGGGCCTTCGCGGGGAGCCTGACGGCGGCGCTCCGCGAGCGGCCGGCCGCCCTCGAGCCCTTCCTGGGCCGGGCCCCCTTCCGCGATCACGCCTTCGCCGCGCTGAACGCCGCCCTCTTCGAGGACGGGGCGGTGCTGCTCCTGCCCGACGGCGCCGCCCTGCCGGCGCCGGTCCAGCTCGTCCACTGGACGGTGGCGGGCGCGGGGCCGGCCGCCGCCTTCCCGCGGGCGCTGGTGGTCGCCGGGCGCGGCGTCCGGGCGACGGTGGTGGAGCGCTTCGCCGGCGAGGGGAGCTACCTCGCGGCCGGCCTCACCGAGCTGTGGCTGGGCGACGAGAGCCGGGTGGAGCTGGTGCGCCTGCAGCGCGAGGCGCCCGAGGCCTTCCACGTCGGGCTGCTGGGCGTCACCCAGGGGGCGGGCACCCGCTTCGCCGCCCGCTCGGTGGCCCTGGGCGCGCGGGTGGCCCGCTTCGAGGCCCGCGCCCTCCTCGACGGCGAGGGCACCGAGAACCTGGTGGACGGGCTGTACGTGGCCGGCGGCGCCCAGGTCCACGACCACTTCGTCCACGTGGACCACGCCCGCCCCCGGGGCACCAGCCGCGAGCTCTTCAAGGGGGTCCTCGACGGCCAGGCGCGCGGCGTCTTCACCGGCCGGGTGCTGGTGCGGCCCGGGGCGCAGAAGACCGACGCCGGCCAGGTGAGCTCCAACCTCCTGCTCTCGGAGGACGCCACCGTGGACGCCCGCCCGCAGCTGGAGATCCTCGCCGACGACGTGAAGTGCTCGCACGGCGGGACGGTGGGTCAGCTGGACGAGGAGGCCCTCTTCTACCTGCGCTCCCGCGGCGTCGACCGCTCCACGGCGCGCGCCATGCTGACCTGGGCCTTCGCCGCCGAGATGGTCGAGCGGCTGCCGGAGCAGGTGCGGGCCGAGGTGCGGCGGCTGGTCACCGCCCGGCTCCCCGACGGCGGGCGGCTCCTGGAGGCCGCATGACCGCCACGCCCGCCGCCACCGGCCCGGCCGCCGCGCCGCGTCCCGCGGCCCCGGCCGCCGCCGCCTTCGACCCGGTGAAGGTCCGCGCCGAGTTCCCCATCCTGCGCCAGGAGATCCGCGGCAAGCCGCTGGCGTTCCTGGACAGCGCCGCCTCGTCGCAGAAGCCCCGCGCCGTCATCGACGCGGTGTCGCGCTACTACGAGCGCGACCACGCCAACGTCCACCGCGGCGTCCACCTCCTCAGCGAGCGGGCCACCGCGGCCTACGAGGGGGCGCGGGAGAAGGTGCGCCGCTTCATCGGCGCCGGCGACGCCGCCGAGGTCCTCTTCACCCGCGGCACCACCGAGGCGCTGAACCTGGTGGCCCAGACCTTCGGGCGCCAGCGGGTCCGGGCCGGGGACGAGATCCTCCTCACCACCCTGGAGCACCACTCCAACATCGTCCCCTGGCAGATGCTGGCCGAGGAGAGGGGCGCCCGGCTGGTGGTGGTCCCGGTGGACGACCGCGGCGTGCTCCTCCTCGCCGAGCTGGAGCGGCTCCTCGGCCCCCGCACCCGGCTCCTCGCCCTCACCCAGGTGTCCAACGCCCTGGGCACGGTGAACCCGGTGAAGGAGATCTGCGCGCTGGCCCACCGGAAGGGCGTGCCGGTGGTGGTGGACGGCGCCCAGGGCATCCCCCACCTCCCGGTGGACGTCCGCGACCTGGGCTGCGACTTCTACGCCTTCAGCGGCCACAAGATGTACGGCCCCACCGGCATCGGCGTGCTCTGGGGGAAGCGCGAGCACCTGGAGGCCATGCCGCCCTGGCAGGGCGGCGGCGACATGATCCTCTCGGTGACCTTCGAGAAGACCACCTACAACGCGCTGCCGCACAAGTTCGAGGCCGGGACCCCGCCCATCGCCGGCGCCGTCGGGCTGGGCGCGGCGGTGGACTGGCTCCAGGGGCTGGACCTGGCCGGGGCGCTGGCCCACGAGCACGACCTGCTCCGCTACGGGACGGAGCTGCTCTCCCGCGTCCCCGGGCTGCGGCTGGTGGGCACCGCCCCGGAGAAGGCGGGCGTGATCTCCTTCCTCCTCGGCGACGTCCACCCCCACGACGTCGGCACCGTGCTGGACCGGGAGGGCGTGGCGGTGCGCACCGGCCACCACTGCGCCCAGCCCCTGATGATCCGGCTGGGCATCCCGGCCACCGTCCGGGCCTCGCTGGGCCTCTACAACCTGCGCTCGGACCTGGAAGCCCTGGCGGCCGGCCTGGAGAAGGTCCGGAGGATGTTCGCGTGAGCGCCGAGCTCGACGACCTGTACCAGGAGGTCATCCTGGACCACGGCCGCCGGCCGCGGAACTTCCACCGCCTGGAGGGGGCGACCCGCGAGGCGGAGGGGCTGAACCCGCTCTGCGGCGACCACTACCGGCTCTACCTCCGGCTGGAGGGGGACCGCATCGCCGACATCGCCTTCGAGGGGCAGGGCTGCGCCATCTCCAAGGCCTCCGCCTCGCTGATGACCGGCGCGGTGAAGGGCCGGACGGTGGCCGAGGCCGAGCGGCTCTTCGGCGCGGTCCACCGGCTCATCACCGAGGGGCCCGACCCGGAGCGGCTGGAGGCCGTCGGCAAGCTGGCGGTGCTCTCCGGCGTGAGCCAGTTCCCCACCCGCGTGAAGTGCGCCAGCCTCGCCTGGCACACGCTCCACAACGCCCTGGGCGACCAGGGCCAGGTCGCCTCCACGGAGTGAGCGATGCACATGGAAGTCCGCCGCGAGCCCATCACCCTGCTGCGCAGCGTCGAGATCACCCAGATCCCGACCGGTGAGCGCGTCTCGCTGTCGCCCGGCGCCTACGTCATCCTGCAGCACGTCCAGGACGGGAACTTCACGGTGATGACCGAGCGCGGCGGCCTGGCGCGCGTGGACGGCAAGGACGCCGACGCCCTGGGCCCCGCCTACGTCGAGCTGGCGAAGGAGGCCGAGGAGGCCCGCTCCAACCGGCAGGAGGGGCCCTTCGACGAGGAGAAGGTCTGGGACGAGCTGCGCACCGTCTACGACCCGGAGATCCCCGCCAACATCGTCGACCTGGGGCTGGTCTACCACGTGGTGTCCACCCCCCTGCGCGAGGGGGGCCACAAGGTGACGGTGCAGATGACCCTCACCGCCCCGGCCTGCGGCGTCGGGCCGATGATCGTCGAGGACGTCCGGCGCAAGGTCGCGGGGCTGCCCGGGGTGAGGGAGGCCGACGTGCAGCTGGTCTTCGAGCCCATGTGGACGCCCGACCGGATGAGCGAGTCGGCCCGGCTGGTGCTGGGGCTGTTCTAGCCCCCCGGGGAGCGCGCCGCCCCGCCACGCCGGCGCCGGAGGTGACCGTGCGGTACCGCATGCTCGGCGGCAGCGATCTCCGGGTCTCGGAGATCTGTCTCGGCTCCTGGCTCACCTACGGCGGCGGGGTCTCCCGCGCCCAGGCCGAGGCCTGCGTCTCCCGGGCCTTCGACCTCGGGGTGAACTTCATCGACACCGCCAACGTCTACTCGGGCGGCGCCGCCGAGCGCTTCCTCGGCGAGGTGCTGCGGGGGCGCCCCCGCGACTCCTACGTCCTCGCCACCAAGCTCTTCTTCCCCATGCCCGACGGCGGGCGCGGCCTCTCGGCGCAGCAGGTGCGCACGCAGCTCGACGCCTCGCTGAAGCGGCTGGGCGTGGACCACGTCGATCTCTACCAGTGCCACCGCTGGGACTCGGAGGTCCCGGTCGCCGAGACGGTGGGAGCGCTGGACGAGGCGGTGCGGCAGGGCAAGGTCCGCTGGCTGGGCTTCTCCGAGTGGAACCCCGGCCACATCCGGGCGGCCCTGGCGCTGCCCGGGGCGCGCTTCGTCTCCAGCCAGCCGCAGTACTCGATGCTCCACCGGGACTGGGAGCGGGAGGTCTTCCCGCTCTGCGCCCGGGAGGGGATCGGCCAGATCGTCTGGTCGCCGCTGGCCCAGGGCATCCTCACCGGCAAGTACCGGGCCGGCGAGGCGCCGCCGGCCGGCTCCCGCGCCGCCAGCCAGGCCATGGGCACCTTCATCCACTCGCGCCTCACCCCGGAGAACCTGGCGCGCGTGGAGCGGCTGCGCCCCGTCGCCGCGGAGCTGGGGCTCTCCCTGGCCCAGCTGGCGCTGGCCTGGGTGCTGCGCCGCCCCGAGGTGACCTCGGCCATCATCGGCGCCACCCGGCCGGAGCAGGTGGAGGAGAACGCCCGGGCCTCGGGCGTGATCCTGCCCCCCGAGGCGCTGGAGCGGATCGAGCGGGCGCTGGCCTGAGCGTCAACGGCGCCGGGCGGCCCGGCGCTCCGCCCGCGCCGCCGCCCGGATCGTCGCCCGCGCGTCCTCGGCCTTGAGGTCGGGGAGGCCGCCGGCCGCCCACGCCGCCCAGCGCGCCCGCGCCGCCGCAGTCCAGCGCCGTCCGAGGGCCGCGAGCAAGGCCGGCCAGGTGCGATCCTGGTAGAAGAGGCGGAGCGCGGCCGCCTCCAGCGCCCGCGCCTCGCGGGCCGAGAGCACGCCGGCGGCCCGGGCCCGGGCGGCGGCGTGGAGGACGTTGACCAGGGGCACGGTGAAGGGCGCCCAGCCGTGCTCCGGACCGGCGTGGAGCAGCGCCACGGCGTCGTCGTCGACGCGCCCCTCCGCCACCCAGCGGGCGATGGTCCCGACGCCGGTCATGCCGAAGGGGGCCAGCTCGGCGGCCCGCAGCGCCCCCATGCTGGCGCCGCCCAGGACCCGCACGCCGGCGCCGAGCGCGTCGAGGAGCTCGCGGTGCCAGACCGAGGGCACCTGCTCGAAGAGGCCGTCCACCAGCGCGATGGCCCGCGGCCGCAGGGCGAGCGCCCGCCACACGTCGCCCTGGCGCGCCGGCGGGAGGAGGGTGCAGGGGGCGATGGCCCGCGCCTCGGCGGCGGGGAGGGAAGGGCCCAGGAAGACGACGAGGTCCCGGGATCTCGACCCCGACCTCGATCTCGACCTCGACCCCGACCTCGACCTCGACCCCGATCCGGCCGCCGACCCGCCTCCCCGCCTCGCCCTCACAGCAGCTCCGACAGGCGGAAGCCGGGAACCAGCACCTTCACCACGTGGACGCCGGCACCGGGTATGGCCAGGTCGATCGCCGCCACCTCCCGGACGCCGGCCCGGCGCAGCCGGCGCAGCACCGCGGCGATCGCCGCCGCGGCGCCACGGGCCCGGACGCGGGCCAGCCCGGCCGCGGTGCGGACCGGACGCACCCCCTCGCACCAGCGGCGCAGGAGCCGCGCCGCCTCCCGGTCCATGGGCTCGACGTCCTCGCGGGCCCCGTGGATGTCGGTGAGGCGCGACTGGGCCGCCTCGAGCAGGGCGCCGCGCAGGGCCGCGTCGGGCGACAGGGCGCAGGCGTAGCCGGCGGTCACCGGGAGGGCGCCGCGCTCGAGGTCGAACAGCAGGGCGCCGGCGACGGGGAGGGGGAGGCGGTGGCCGAGGTCGAACAGGAACACCTCGAACCCGCCCGCCTCGACCTTCGCCGCGACCCGCGCCGCCCGCGGCGCCGCTCGGGCGAGCGAGCGCCGGTCGATCATCCGCCGCGCCACCGCGCCCCGCGTCCAGAGGCGCGGCAGCGCCCGCGCCAGCTGGTCGCGCTCCACCGCCTCGAGCAGCGCGTGCAGGAGCGCCGCGCCGCGGGAGCGGTGGGCCCCCATGCCGTTCGAGGTCCAGCGCGCCTCCGGCCCCGCGACCGGCCGCTCGCCCGGCGCCGGGCAGTAGACGGCGCGGGCCGGCACCAGCCGCTCCGCGCCCGAGAGGAGGTCGCGCGCCGGGACCAGCGCCAGCGGCCCCGCGCCCGGCGGCGGGTGCTCCGACGCGTGCAGCTCCGCCGCCTCCAGCACCGCGCCCCGGGCCGCCTCGGCGAAGCGCTCCCCCTTGCCGTTCGAGACCTGGAGGACGTGGCCCCGCGGCCGGATGGCGCAGGCCACCTCCACGCCGGCGCGGTCGAGGAGGGTCACCCGGGCCAGCCGGGTGACGCCCAGGGCGGCGCGCAGGCGGGGAAAAGGCGCCGCCCCTGGACGAGTCGTGGATCCCCGCACCAAGGCTTCATATCATCTGCCCCGCTCGCCGGCCGGGAGACCCCGCCGGGACCCACCACCTCCGAGAGGCAACCGCGAATGACCGAGCCGAACGTCGTCCGTGCCGTCGACCACCAGCGCGCCCACGCCGAGGAGTACCTCGCCGACCTGGAGGCGCTGGTGCGCATCCCCTCGGTCTCCTTCGCCGGCTTCCCGGCCGAGGAGGTGGGGCGGAGCGCCGAGGCCGTGGCCGCGCTGCTCGCCCGCCGCGGCTTCGAGAACGTCGAGCTGCTCCGGGTCGACGGGGCGCACCCCTACGTCTACGGCGAGCGCCTCCGCGACCCGAAGGCGCCGACCGTCCTCCTCTACGCGCACCACGACGTGCAGCCGGCCGGCGACCCGGAGCGGTGGACCACCCCGGCCTTCGAGCCCACCCGGCGCGACGGCCGGCTCTGGGGGCGCGGCGCCGCCGACGACAAGGCCGGCATCGTGGTCCACGCCGGGGCGGTGGACTCCTGGCTGCGCGGCGCCGGCGAGCTGCCCGTCAACGTCCGCATCCTCATCGAGGGCGAGGAGGAGGTCGGGTCCGACCACCTGCCCGCCTTCATCGAGAAGTACCGGTCGAAGCTCTCGGCCGACGCCATGGTGCTCACCGACACCGGCAACTTCGACACCGGCCTGCCCTCGGTGACCATCGCCCTGCGCGGGCTGGTGGTGGTGGAGGTGGAGGTCAGGGCGCTGCGCACCAGCCTGCACTCCGGCATGTGGGGCGGCCCGGTGCCCGACGCCTCGATGGCCCTGGCGCGGATGCTGGCCTCGCTCTCGAGGCCGGACGGCTCCATCGCCATCCCCGGCATCTACGACCAGGTGAAGCCGCTCAACGCCAAGGAGAAGCGGGCCCTGGCCCGCCTGCCCATGAGCCGCAAGGAGTTCGTGCGCCAGGCCGGGATGAGGAAGGGCGTGAAGCTGCTCGGCAAGCGCCACCCGCTGGAGGAGAACTGGTTCCGGCCGGCCGTCGCCGTGAACGCCATCCAGGCCTCCTCCCGCAAGGAGGCGCGCAACATCATCGTCGACTCGGCCTGGGCGCGGGTGGGGCTGCGGCTGGTGCCGGACATGGACCCGAAGCGCTCGCTCAAGCTGCTGGTGAGGGCGCTCGAGAGGGCGGCCCCCTGGGGCGTGGAGGTCTCCGTCAAGGCGGACGAGCACGGCGGCGCCTGGAAGACCGACATCGGCCACCCGGCCTTCGCCGCCGCGGCCCGCGCCCTGAAGGCGGGCTTCGGGGTCGAGCCGCTCTTCATCGGCACCGGCGGCTCCATCGGCTTCGTCGAGCCCTTCGCCAAGGCGCTGGGCGGGGTTCCGGCGCTGCTCATCGGCGTCGAGGACCCGTACTCCAACGCCCACTCCGAGGACGAGTCGCTGGACCTCGCCGACTTCGGCAAGGCCACGGTGAGCGCCATCCACCTCTACGCCGAGCTGGCCGCGGCACTGCGGAAGGCGTGACCGGACCATGAGCGCACCGCGCAAGGGGGAGGGGAACGCGCTGGAGCGCGCCCTGGAGCGGGCGCGCGAGCTGCCCAACAGCCGGACCGCCACCGACGTGGACTCGGTCCGGCGCGCGGTGGCCGACCACCTGCAGTTCTCGCAGGGCAAGGACGAGCACACCGCCACCGCCATGGACCGCTACTTCGCGGTGGCCTACGCGGTGCGCGACCGGATGATGCGCCGCTGGGTGCAGACCCAGCAGCACTACTACCGGTCGGACGCCAAGCGCGTCTACTACCTGTCGATGGAGTTCCTGCTGGGCAAGGCGCTGGAGTCGAACCTCATCAACCTGGGGCTGCTCGACACCATGCGCGAGGCGCTGGACGGGCTGGGGCTGGAGCTCGACGACCTCTACCCGGAGGAGCCGGACGCCGGCCTGGGCAACGGCGGCCTGGGGCGGCTGGCCGCCTGCTTCCTCGACTCCATGGCCACCCTGGCGCTGCCCGCCTACGGCTACGGCATCCGCTACGAGTTCGGCATCTTCGACCAGGAGATCCGCGACGGCTGGCAGGTGGAGCGGCCCGAGGAGTGGCTGCGCTTCGGCAACCCCTGGGAGATCCCGCGCCCCGAGCACCAGCTGCCGGTGAAGTTCTTCGGGCGCACCGAGCGCTTCGTGGACGCGCGGGGGCGCGAGCGGGTGCGCTGGGTGGACGCCCGGCAGGTGCTGGGGATGCCCTACGACACCCCCATCGCCGGCTTCCGCAACGACACCGTCAACACCCTGCGCCTCTGGCGGGCCCGGGCCTCGCAGGAGTTCGACCTGGGCGACTTCAACCGGGGCGACTACCTGGCGGCGGTGGAGGAGAAGAACGTCTCGGAGAACATCTCCAAGGTGCTCTACCCCAACGACCTCACCGTCATGGGCAAGGAGCTGCGGCTGCAGCAGCAGTACTTCTTCGTGGCCTGCTCCATCCACGACATCGTCGAGCGCTACCTGAAGGAGCGGCCCGACTTCGAGGCCTTCGCCGACAAGGTGGCCATCCAGCTCAACGACACCCACCCGGCCATCGCCATCGCCGAGCTGATGCGGGTGCTGGTGGACGACCACGAGCTGCCCTGGGAGAGGGCCTGGGCCACCTGCCGGGCCACCTTCGGCTACACCAATCACACCCTCCTGCCCGAGGCGCTGGAGCGGTGGCCGCTCGAGCTGTTCGGCCGGGTGCTGCCGCGCCACCTGGAGATCATCCTGGAGGTGAACCGGCGCTTCCTGGAGGAGGTCCGGGGCAAGGGCGTGGACCCGGCGGCGGTGGCCCGGATGTCGCTCGTCGAGGAGGGGCCGGTGCGCCAGGTGCGGATGGCCCACCTGGCGGTGGTCGGCTCCCACAGCGTCAACGGCGTGGCCGCCCTGCACACCGAGCTGCTCAAGGCCGAGCTGTTCCGCGACTTCCACCAGCTCTGGCCCGACCGCTTCAACAACAAGACCAACGGCGTCACCCCGCGGCGCTGGCTGCTCCAGGCCAACCCGGAGCTGGCCCGGGTGATCACCGAGTGCCTGGGGCCGGGATGGGAGACCGACATCGACGAGCTGAAGCGGCTCGAGCCGCTGGCGGCCGACGAGGCCTTCCGCCGCCAGTTCCGGGCGGTGAAGCGGGCCAACAAGGAGCGGCTCGCCGCCATCGTCCGGGAGGAGTGCGGCCTCACCGTGGACCCGGACACCCTCTTCGACGTCCAGGTGAAGCGGCTGCACGAGTACAAGCGGCAGCTCCTCAACGTCCTCCAGATCGTGGCCCAGTACCTGCGCATCAAGGCCGACCCCGGCTACTCGCCGGTGGCGCGGACCTACGTCTTCGGCGGCAAGGCGGCGCCCGGCTACCAGATGGCCAAGGCGATCATCAAGCTGGTCAACGCGGTGGCCGAGGTGGTGAACCACGACGTGGACGTGCGCGGGCGCATCACCGTGGCCTTCCTGCGCAACTACCGGGTGAGCCTGGCCGAGCGGATCTTCCCGGCGGCCGACCTCTCGGAGCAGATCTCCACCGCCGGCAAGGAGGCCTCGGGCACCGGGAACATGAAGTTCGCCATGAACGGCGCGCTCACCATCGGCACGCTCGACGGCGCCAACGTGGAGATCCGGGAGGAGGTCGGGGCCGACAACTTCTTCCTCTTCGGCCTCACCGTCGACGAGGTCAAGGCGCTCCGGGCCCGGGGCTACGATCCCTGGGAGCTCTACCGGAGCGACCGGGAGCTGAAGGCGGTCCTCGACGCCATCGGCTCGGGGACCTTCTCGCCCGCCGAGCCGCGCCTCTTCCAGCCCATCGTCGACTCGCTGCTGAACGGCGGCGACACCTGGCTGGTGCTGGCCGACTTCCGCGCCTACCTCGAGGCGCAGGAGCGGGTCTCGAAGGCCTGGCTGGACGTGGAGAGCTGGACCCGCAAGGCCATCCTCAACGTGGCCCGCACCGGGAAGTTCAGCTCCGACCGGACCATCCGGCAGTACGCCGAGGAGATCTGGCGCGTCGGGCCGCTGCCGGTCGGGTGAGCCTCACCGCACCCACGCCAGCCACCCCCACCCGACGAGCAGGGTGGCGGCGGTGACCGGGACGCCCACCCGCAGGAAGTCCCGGAAGCCGATCCGGACCTCGGGCCGGGCGCTCTCCGCGACGATGAGGTTCGCCACCGAGCCGGTGATGGTGAGGTTCCCGGCCAGGGTCGAGGCCATGGCCAGCAGCAGCCAGCCGGCGTGGGGGTCGGCGAGGCCCGGCACCAGCGACTTCAGCAGCATCACCGCCGGGACGTTGCTCACCACGTTGGAGAGCAGCGCCACCGCTCCGGTGAAGACCGCCGGGCGCTGCAGGTCCCAGCGGCGCGCCAGGTCGAGCAGCCGGTCGGTGAGGCCGGCCCGCTCGGCCCCGCCGACGACGACGAACAGCCCCACGAAGAAGACCAGCAGGCCCCAGTCCACCTCGCCGTAGAGCCGGCGCGGCTCCAGGGAGCGGGAGACGAGCAGCGCCGCCGCCCCCAGGGCCGCCGCCAGCGCCGGAGGCACGCCCAGGAAGAAGGCGATCACCACGCCGGCGGCCACCGCGGTGGGCTTGGCGAGGCGGGTGAGGTCGAGGGGCGGCAGCGGGATGGGCTCGGCGGCGGCCCCCGCCGGCGCGGCCGCGCCCCGGTGCAGCCAGGCGATGAGGGCCCAGTCCACCAGGAGGCCGAGCAGCGCCACCGGCCCGAGGTGCAGCAGGAAGTCGCGGTAGGAGATCCCCGAGGTGGAGCCGATGAGCATGTTCTGCGGATTCCCGGTGACGGTGGCGACGCTGCCGATGTTCGAGGCGGTGGCCACCGCCAGCAGGTAGGGCACCGGCGGCAGCCGCAGCCGGCGGGTGATGCCGAGCACGAACGGCACCATCACCAGGCAGACGACGTCGTTCACGAAGAAGGCCGAGAAGATCCCGCTGGTGAAGATCACCGCCGGGAGCAGCCGCGACGGCCCCAGGTGGCGCAGCAGCGCCTCGGCGCTCCACGCGAAGAAGCCGGCCAGCCGCAGGGCCTCGACCACCACCATCATCGAGAAGAGCAGCACCACGGTGCCGAAGTCGACGTGGCCGAGCGCGTCGGCGGGCCGGACCACGCGCGTCGCCACCATCGCCACCCCGCCGATGACGGCCGCGCCCGGCCGGTCGATCTTCAGCCCCGGGAACTTCCCCAGGGCGAAGACCAGGTAGCTCGCCAGGAAGAGGACCCAGGCCGCGGCCACCTGGGCGCCGGAGAGGGCGGGGAGGGCGGTCATCGCGCCGGGCGCCGCCTCACTCCTCGACGAAGATCCCGGCGCGCCGGTCCTTGCGCACCCGGTCGCCGGCCAGGAGCCGGCCGTTCATGGCCACGTAGACGCCGGGCGGCAGCACCTGGGCGAAGGAGAGGGCGCTGCCCAGGTTGAAGAGGCCGTCGGAGCTGCCGAAGGCGTAGGGCACCATGGCGCCGGTGAGCACCACCGTCTTCCCCAGCGCCGCGGCGTGCAGCGCCCGGGCGGTCTCGGCCATGGTGTCGGTGCCGTGGGTCACCACCAGCCGCGCCTCGGGGGCGGCCCGGCACCGCTCCACCACCCGCGCCCGGTCGGCCCCGGTCATCTCCAGGCTGTCGATCATCATCAGGGTCTCGACCGCCACCGGCAGCTCGCAGCGCCCGCGCCGCAGCATCTCCGGGAGGTGGGTCTCCCGGAAGAAGAGCTTGCCCGACAGCTCGTCGTACTCCTTGTCGAAGGTGCCGCCGGTCACCAGCACGCGGACCACGGGGCTCATGTCCTGCCTCCCTTCCGGCGGCGAGCCGGGCGGCGGCGCGGGCTCCAGCCGTGGCGCGCCAGCGACACCCGGCCGCGGGCGTCGAAGGCGACGCCCTCCCGCTCCAGCAGGTCGCGCTGCGCGGCGGCGCCGACGGCGTCGAGCAGCGACACGGCGGCCCACTCGCCGGCCCGCTTGCCCAGCACCCGGTGCCAGGGCAGGTCGTGGAGCGCGCCGCGGAGCGCGGAGAGCGCGTAGCCCACCTCGCGGGCGCCGCGCGGCCGCCCCGCCAGCGCGGCGACGCCCCCGTAGGTGACGACGCGCCCGCGCGGGACGCGTGCGACGATCCGGTAGTACCGGCTCCATCCGGGGGGTGGCTTCACCGGAAGCACTTTACACGCGCGCGGGCTGCATTACCCTCACGGCATGCGAGCTCCCACGAGGATCCTGGCGGTCGCCGCCGCGCTGTCGCTGGCGGCCTGTGGCGTGCAGTCGATTCCCCAGGGCGAGAACGCCGTCTCCGCGGCCTGGGCCGAGGTGCAGAACCAGTACCAGCGCCGCGCCGACCTGGTGCCCAACCTGGTGGAGACGGTGAAGGGGGCGGCGGCCCACGAGAAGGACACGCTGGAGGCGGTGATCGCGGCCCGCGCCCGGGCCACCCAGATCCAGCTCAGCGTCGACCAGCTCACCCCCGAGAACATGAAGAAGTTCGAGGAGGCGCAGGCCGGGCTGAAGAGCGCGCTGGGCCGGCTCATGGCGGTGGCCGAGTCCTACCCGCAGATCCGCGCCAACCAGAACTTCCAGGACCTCCAGGTGCAGCTCGAGGGCACCGAGAACCGCATCGGCGTGGCGCGCCGGCGCTACATCGAGGAGATCCGGAGGTTCAACGACCTGGTCACCGTCCCGCCGACCAGCTGGACCAACGCGCTGCTCTACCACAAGCAGCCCAAGGCGCAGTTCGCCGCCACCACCCCCGGCGCCGAGAAGGCACCCCAGGTGAAGTTCTAGCGGCGCCGGGCCCCGGCCATGGCCGCGCGCCCCCCCGCCGCTGCGCGCCTCCTCGCCGCCGCGCTCCTGCTCTGCGCCGCGTCGGCCGTCCCGGCGCGCGAGGTGCCGCGCCTCACCGGTCCGGTGGTGGACGAGGCCGGGCTGCTCGACGCCCGCTCGGCCCGGGCGCTCGCCGACCTGTGCCGGGCGGCGCGGGACCGGGACGGCGGCCGCGGGGTCCAGCTCCAGTACCTCGTCGTCCGCTCGCTGGACGGCGACGCCCTGGAGGACTTCAGCATGAAGGTGGCCGAGGCCTGGCGCATCGGCAGCAAGGGCCGGGACAACGGGGTCCTGGTGCTGGTGGCCCTGGAGGATCGAAAGGTCCGCATCGAGGTGGGCGGCGGCATCGAGGGCGGGCTCACCGACGCCCAGTCCGGCCGCATCATCCGCAACACCATCGCCCCGGCCTTCCGGGAGCGGCGCTACGGCGAGGGGCTCTACGCCGCCGGCGTGGAGATCCTCTCGGCGCTCGGCGCCATGCCCCAGGGCGTCCAGGCGCCGCGCCGGACGGGCCGCGCCGGAGGCCCGCCCTGGGCCACCGTGGCCTTCGTGGTCCTGGTGCTGCTGATGATCGGCAGCGGCGTCGTCAGCTCCCTCGTCGGCCCCCGGCGGCGCGGCCCGCGCGGCCCCTGGGGCGGCTGGGGCGGGTGGGGCGGCGGGCTGGGCGGCGGCCTGGGAGGCGGGCTCGGCGGCGGGTTCGGGGGTGGCGGCGGCGGCTGGAGCGGCGGCGGCGGCGGCTTCTCGGGCGGCGGCGCCAGCGGCGGCTGGTGAGGGAGGCTCCATGATCGAGCGCTTCTTCGGCGAGGCGGCCCGGGACCGGATCGAGGCGGCGGTGCGCGCCGCCGAGGCCCGGACCGCCGGCCAGGGGGTGGCGG
>JAKAEO010000050.1 GCA_021818285.1 Myxococcales bacterium | reverse complement strand
CGGCGCGGTCGCATGAGCTATTCTCACGCGAGCACGCGGCTGGTTCATGGTGTTCAAGTCCCCCTCTCCCATGTCGACGGGCCCGAGCGCAAGCGGTCAGACGGGGGCGCGAGATGTGCGGTAATCGGCGGCCAGGCGCGGCGTCGCCACCGCCAGGGTGTCGCAGCGCAGGCGGCGCCCGCCGGCGAGCAGCAGCGCGCCCAGCCGGCGCCCGCCGCGGGCCCGCTCCACCTCGCCCTCGACGCGCTCCGCCGACATGCCGGCCTCCCGCAGCCGCGCCGCCGTCGCCTCGGCCTCCGCCCCCTCTCCCAGCACCGCGGCCCGCTCGCCCGGCACGACGCCGTCCTCGGCCAGCGCCGCGAGCAGGCCGCGCGCGGCGAAGATGCCGGGCAGGTCGTTGCCCTCGAAGAGGGGTGGCTGGGCCCAGGTCCCGCACGCCAGGACCCAGCGCGGCGCCCGCACCAGGCGCAGCCGCGGGGAGGGGCCCCGCTCCGCCACCGCCGCGAGCCGCCCCGCGGCGTCGGGCCAGAGCCCGAGGACCGTGGCGCCGGCCGCCACCTCGCCGCCGGCGCGCCGCACCGCCGCGGCCACCTCGCCGGTCCAGGCGAGCGGCGGGTCGCCCGGCAGCTCCAGCCGGCAGCGCAGGCGGCCGCCGAGGCGCGCCTCCCGGTCGCAGAGGAGCAGCCGGGCGCCGCCGCGCGCCAGCGCCTCGGCCGCGCCCAGGCCGGCCGGGCCGGCGCCGACCACCACCGCGTCGTAGCGCTCCTCCCGCGCCGGCTCCCAGGGCGGCGGCGCCTCGCGCGGGAGCTGCCCCAGGCCGGCGAGCCGCCGCGACGCGCCCACCGCCAGCCGGTTCACCAGCTCGTTCCAGGTGGCGAGGTGGTGGTGGTCGATCCCGTGCGGCGAGAGGAGGTCGATGGCGCCGAGCAGGTCGTGGGAGGCGCCGCCGAGCGTGTTCTGTGTCTCGACCCGGAGCCCCTCGCGGCAGGGCGTCTCGCAGGCCCGCACGTTGGGCTGGCCGTCCACCCGCACCAGGCAGGAGGCGCAGGAGGAGGCGAGGCAGAAGGGGCCCCTGGGGCGGTGGTACTTGGCGCTGCGCCCGAGGAGCGGCCGGCCGGCGGCGAGGAGCGCCGAGGTGACGCTCTCGCCGGCCCGCGCCGGGATGCGGTGGCCGTCCACGAGGATGGCGCAGTCGGCGGCGAAGCGGGGGTCGGCGAGGCGCGGCACGTGGGCTCCCGGACGCCATTCATCGCAAGGGAGGTGCCACGGTGCCCGCCATTCGACGCGCGCTGGATTCTCCTGAAATCACGGCAGGATGAGCCGTGCCCGGCACCGGGATTCCGCGCGCGGTTCCGGTGGGCGGCCGGCGGGTTCCGTACCTTCCCGGTGACTCGGGCCCGGCCCGCACGGCGGCCGCAGGCGAAATCCTCATGCCTGGCAGTATGTTGTGGCAGAATGTCATCCGAGAGATACGACGTATCGATTAGATGACGTAGGACGTCGCCGCCGTTGCCGCGTAAGCTGAATCGGACACGATTGCAGGTGGGTGCAGTCCGTATCTCATGGGATACGGACGCTCGCCGGCTCTGGAGGAGCGCCATGAGGCTCGGCATCCGGTTCCGGGATCGCGTCGGCATCGCCCAGTCCATCCTCGGCGTGCTCTCCGGCCGCGGCCTCTACCTGAACGCCGTCGAGGTGGACCGGCAGCATCTCTACGCCGACGCCCCCACGGTGGGGCCGGCCGACCTGCCGGAGCTCCGCGCCGCCCTGCAGCGGCTCCCCGACGTCATCGACGTCGGGGAGGTCGACCTCCTTCCGGGCGCGCGCCAGCGGCTGCACCTCGACGCGCTGCTCGCCGCCATGGCCGACCCGGTCCTGGCCGTCGACGCCCACGGCAAGGTCACCGCCGCCAACGCCGTCGCCTCGGCGGTGGCCGGCGTGGCCGCCGCGGAGCTGCCGGGCCGGGCGCTCGCCGACCTCTTCCACGACGCGCGCCTCGAGCGCGAGCTGGTCGAGGCCGGCTTCCGCGTCCCGGTCCGGGAGGTGCTGCTCGGCGGCGAGCCCTTCCTCCTCGACGCCAGCCCGGTCCGGGAGGGACCGGGGGAGGCCGGCTCGGCGCTCGCCGGCGGGGTGCTCACGCTGCAGGCCCCGCGCCGCGTCGGCGAGCGGCTCCAGGCGCTGCGGGCCTTCCCCGCCGGCGGCGGCTTCGACGCCATCCTCGGCGACTCGCCGCCGCTGCGGGCGCTCAAGGCCCGCGCCGCGCGGGTGGCGCCGGTGGAGGCGCCCATCCTCATCCGCGGCGAGACCGGGAGCGGCAAGGAGCTCATCGCCCACGCCTGCCACCTGGCGAGCGGGCGGCGCGACGCCCCCTTCCTGGCGCTGAACTGCGCCGCCCTGCCGGAGAGCCTGGCCGAGAGCGAGCTGTTCGGCTACGCCCCGGGCTCCTTCACCGGCGCCCAGCGCGGCGGCCGCCCGGGCCTGCTGGAGATGGCCGATACCGGCACCATCTTCCTCGACGAGATCGGGGAGATGTCGCCGTACCTCCAGGCCAAGCTGCTGCGCTTCCTCAACGACGGGCGCTTCCGGCGCGTGGGCGGCGACCGCGAGCTGAAGGTGGACGTGCGGGTGCTCTCCGCCACCCACCGGGACCTGGCGCGCATGGTGGCCGACGGCGCCTTCCGCGAGGATCTCTACTACCGCCTCGACGTGGTCCACCTCGACGTGCCGCCGCTGCGCGAGCGCGGCGACGACGTCCTGCTGCTCGCCCGCCACTTCGTCGAGCGCGCCTGCGCCCAGGTGCAGCGCCCCCCCTGCCGCCTCACCCCCGCCGCGGCGGCGGCGCTGCGCGCCCAGCCCTGGCCCGGAAACGTCCGGCAGCTCCACAACGTCGTCTTCCGGGCGGTGGCGACGTCGGACGGCCCGGTCATCGACGCCCCCGACCTGGAGCTGGCGGGATCGAGGGTGACGCCGGGCGAGCCGGCCGCCGGCGGCGGCCCGGCCGCGGCGGCCGGCCCGGGCGAGGCGGCGGGGAGCTGGGCCGAGGCGGTCGCCGGCTTCGAGCGCGCGCTGCTCTCCCGCCTCTACCCGCTCCACCCCTCGAGCCGGCGGCTCGCCGCCCACCTGGGCACCTCGCACAACATGATCGCCCGGAAGCTCCGCCGGTACGGCATCCCGGCGGCGCGGAGGTCGCCCTAGACGTAGACCGGGTACTCCGGCGTCCACATCGCGCCGCGCACCAGCGCCGGCACGTCGGCCGGCCGCTCGATGCCGGCGAGCCCGTCGCGGAAGGCCACCTCGGCCACCGCCACGCCGATCCGGGCCGACACCTCGCGGATGCGGGTGAGCGAGGGGTAGATGCGCCCCATCGCCAGGTCGGAGGGCTCCACCAGCTCCGCCAGGGTCCGCGCCGCCGCCGCGAACATCCGGTCGGTGACGTGGCGCGCCTGGCAGGCCACCACCCCCAGCCCCACGCCCGGGAAGATGTACGAGTTGTTCCCCTGGCCGGGGACGAAGGTCTTCCCGCCCACGGCGCAGGGCGGGAAGGGGCTCCCGCTCGCGAAGACGGCCCGCCCGCCGGACCAGCCGTAGGCCTCCTCGGCGGTGCACTCCGACTTGGAGGTGGGGTTGGAGAGCGCGAAGACGATGGGGCGGTCGTTGACGCGCGCCATCGCCTCGATGACCGGCCGGTTGAAGGCGCGCGCCACGGTGGAGACGCCGACGATCGCCGTCGGCGCCAGCGCCTCCAGCGCCGAGAGCAGGTCGGGGGCCGGCGCGGCGTCGTGGGCGAAGCGGAGCTTGTGCGCGGCCATCCCCTTGCGGCTCCGCACCACCAGCCCCTGGCTGTCGACGAACCAGCAGCGCCGCCGCGCCTCCTCGGGCGTCGCCCCCTCCTCGATCATCGCCGAGACGATGAGCTCGCCGATGCCCACGCCGGCCTCGCCGGCTCCCAGGAAGAGGATGGTCTGCTCCCGCAGCTTCTTCCCGGTGAGGCGCTGGGCCGAGTAGAGGCCGGCCAGCGTCACCGCCGCGGTGCCCTGGATGTCGTCGTTGAAGGTGCAGACCTTCTCGCGCCACTGCTCCAGCAGCCGGAAGGCGTTCAGGTTGGCGAAGTCCTCGAACTGGATCAGGGCGCGCGGCATCACCTCGCGCACCGCCTCGATGAACTCGCCGACGAAGGCGTCGAAGTCCGGCCCCCGCACCCGCTTCTGGCGCAGCCCCATGTAGAGCGGGTCGCGCAGGTAGCCCTCGTTCTCGGTGCCGACGTCGAGCATCACCGGGAGGGTGCGGGCCGGGTCGATGCCGGCGCAGGCGGTGTAGAGGGAGAGCTTCCCCACCGGGATGCCCATGCCGCCGACGCCCTGGTCGCCGAGCCCGAGGATGCGCTCGCCGTCGGTGACCACGATCACCCGCACGTCGCCGTGGGGCCAGTTCCGCAGCAGCGCGGCGATGCGGCCGCGGTCGCGCCAGGAGACGTAGAGCCCGCGCGGCCGCCGGAAGAGGTGGCCCCACTGCTGGCAGGCCTGCCCGACCGTGGGGGTGTAGATGATGGGCATCAGCTCCTCGATGTGGTCCACCACCACCCGGTAGAAGAGCGTCTCGTTGCGGTCCTGCAGCGAGACCAGGTGGATGTACCGCTCGAGGTCGGTCTGCTTGTTGCGGTAGTTGTCCATCACCCGCGCCACCTGCTCCTCCAGGGTGTGGACGTGCGGGGGCAGGAGCCCCTCGAGGCCGAGCGCGTGCCGCTCGGCCAGCGTGAAGGCGGTGCCCTTGTTGAGGAGCGGGTCGTGCAGCAGCGCGGCGCCCGACGGGAGGGCCTGCTGGAGGCCCGCGGGATTCGGCAGGTGGTGGGTCATGGCGTCTCCCCGCGGCCGGAGGGCCGCGATCGGTGCGCGCAGTATGGATCCGCCACGCCGCACCGGCGGCGGAAAGGGGCGTGGCATCCTGGCGCGCCGCGTCCACACCGGCGCCGCCCACCCGGAGCGTGCGCCAGGGGTGCGCGCAGGTTATGCGTCGGCGATGGACGCGAAGCTCGTGCTCGGCGACGAGGAGTGGAGGCGCAGGCTCACCGCCGAGGAGTACGAGGTGCTGCGCGGCCACGGGACGGAGCGGCCCTGGACGGGCTGCTTCGTCGGCACCCACGAGCCGGGAACCTACCTCTGCGCCGGGTGCGGGAGCCCGCTGTTCCGGTCGGGCGAGAAGTTCGAGTCGGGCACCGGCTGGCCGTCCTTCACCCGGCCGGTGACCCCCGGGGCGGTGGTCGAGCACCGCGACCTCTCCCACGGCATGGTCCGCACCGAGGTGCGCTGCGGCCGCTGCGACGGCCACCTCGGCCACGTCTTCCCCGACGGGCCGCCGCCCACCGGCCTGCGCTACTGCCTGAACTCGGTGGCGCTGCGCCACCGGCCGGACCCGTGACGCCCGGTCCGCCGCGGCGCCGCGCGCGTCCCCCGGCCCCGGCCGGCCGCGCCGGCTAGGGCGTCGCCGGCGCCTTCCAGCGCGCCGTGAAGGCCGCGTGGAAGGAGGCGATCCGCTCCACCACCGCCTGGAGCTCCCCGGCCGGCGGCAGGATGGTGGTGCGGAAGTGGAACGTCCCCTCGGCCTGGCCGAAGCCGGACCCCGGGACCACGCAGATCCCGGTCTCCTCCAGCAGCGCCAGGCACCACTCGGCGTCGCCCACGCCGGGCGGGAGCTCGATGCGGGGGAAGGCGTACATCGCCCCGGTCACCGGGTTGCAGCGGATGCCCGGGACCCGGTTCAACCCCTCCTCGACGATGGCGGCCCGGCGGGCCAGGGACTCCTTGATCTCGCGGCGCTCCCGCTCCCACCCGGCCCGCGACGCGCCGTCCGGCCCCGGGGGCGAGACCATGAGGTAGGTGACGATCTGGCCGGCGGAGTTCGCGCAGAGCGCCACCGACTGGAGCTTGGTGATCTCGTCCATCACCTTGCCGGGGACGTTGCGCGCCTCGACGTACCCGCCCCGGTGGCCGCACTCGCCGAGGAGCCCCTTGGAGGTGGAGTGGAAGCTGAAGAGCGACACGTCGCGGAAGCCACCCTTCACCAGCAGGCTGGCGAAGGAGACGAAGCGGTCGCCGGGCCGGTAGACGTTCTCCTGGTAGACCTCGTCGGCCAGGACGGCGAGGCCGTGGGCCCGGGCCAGCTCCAGGACCATGGCCACGTTCGCCTCGGAGAGCACCGCGCCCGAGGGGTTGCCGGGGTTGATGACGCAGATGGCGCGCGGCCGGACGCCGGCGGCCCGCGCCCGGGCGATGGCCGCCTCCAGGCTCTCCCGCCGCAGCGACCAGCCGTGGGCCTCGTCGAGCGGGTAGGGGATCTGCGCGCCGCCGTAGAGGGTGATGGTGGCGGAGTAGAGCGGGTACTGCGGCGTGGGGATGAGGATGCCGTCCCCGGGCCCGTCCACGAGCAGGCGGAGCACCGTCTGCACCGCCTTGCTGGCCCCGTCGGTGAGGAAGATGGCCTCGGGGTCGGCCGGGATGCCGTCGCGCGCCTGGATGAACGCCGCCACGGCCTCCCGGACGAAGCGGTAGCCCTTGCTGTCGGTGTACGCGCCCAGCCCGTGCTGCGTGCCCTCCACCACCCGCCGGGCGGCGGCCACCGCGTCCTCGGGGAAGAGGCCCGGGGGCGCCCGGTCCATGAGCTCCGGGTACTCCGCCAGGGCCAGGACCTGGCGGATCCAGGTGAGCGGCCGCTGCGAGAGCGCCTGGGGGTTGCCGATGTTGCAGTAGACGACCCGGCGCCCCTGCCGCTCCAGCTCCTGGGCGCGGGCGACGATGGGGCCGCGCACGGCGTAGGCCGTCTCGCGGACCGAGCGGCCGATGTCCTCGATGCGGACCGTCATGGGCCGGCGCCCCGCCTCACCGCCCCCGGACGGCGCGCACCGCCTTGGCGGCGGAGGCGAACACCGCCGGGATCTGCGCCTCGGTGAGGCAGGAGAAGGCGATGCGCAGCTCCTGCTTGCCCAGGGCGATGGTGCCCACGCCGTGGTCGTCGAGCAGCCGCACCCGCACGGTGTCGGCGTCGGCCTCCTTGAGCCGCAGGCACATGAAGTAGCCGCTGTTGAAGGGGTAGACGTCCCAGCAGTCGGCGTACTCGGCCTTGCGGCACTCCCGCGCCGTCGCCGCCGCCCGGGAGCGCAGCAGCGCCACCTTCTCGGCCTGCTGGGCGTGGAACTCCGGGTCGTTGAGCGCCTTGAGGACGATGGACTGGCCGGGGTTGGAGATGTTCGAGACGTAGGCGCGGATCAGCCCGGCGGTCTTGTCCTCCAGCGCCTTGTAGGCGGCGGCGGTGCCGTTCTTCACCCCGAAGGTGATGAAGCCGACGCGCAGCCCCCAGACGAACTCCTCCTTGGTGGCGCCGTCGATCTTCACCGCCAGCAGGTTCTCCGAGGCGCGGGCCAGCCGGCCGAAGAGCGACTCGGTCTCGCAGGCGTCGTCGAAGAACATCCCGTAGTAGGCGTCGTCCACCACCACCACCAGCCGGGTGCCGGCGTCGGCCTCGGCCTTCAGGGCGTCGCAGATGCCCCGGGCCTCGGCGCGCGTCGGGGTGTAGCCCGACGGGTTGTTGGGGAAGTTCAGCGACACCACCAGCTTGCGGCCGCGGAAGCGGGCCAGCGCCTCGCCGAAGCCCTTCAGGTTGTAGCCGCGCAGCCCGGCGTCGAAGAACGGGTAGTAGTTGTAGTGGGCCCCGAGCCGGGTCTCCCAGTTCAGGTTGTAGTTCTCCCACATCAGGTCGCTGGACAGCACCTCGTCGCCCGGATCGAGGAAGAGGTCGCCCACCAGGCCGAGGCCGTGGGTCAGCGCGTTGGTGACCACCGGGTTCGAGGTCGGCTGGTCGCCCAGCGAGGGCGTCTGGGCCCGCTGCTTCCGCGCCCAGGCGGTGCGAAGTTCCGGCTTCCCGTAGCTCGGCGCGTAGTCGTAGATCTCGGTGGGCGCGAGCCCCTGGTAGTACTTGTGGACGCAGGCCAGGTGCATGGGCGCGCCGTTCTCGGTGGCGATGCCCACGGTGGCGTTGGCGGTCTTGGCCTTCTGCTTGGCCTCGGCCCCCTGGGCCAGGATGCCCTTGGCCGGGAAGAAGAAGCGCTTGCCGCGCTCCGACAGCATGCCGAGCACGGCCGGGCAGTCCTTGGCGAGCGCCTCGTTGGCGGCCTGGGCGAGCGGGTGGAGGGGGGCGGCGCTCATCGTTCGGGCTCCTCTGCGGTGGTGGCGGAAGGGACCCGGGATGGTGTCACGGCCCCCGAAGGTTGGGCAAGCCTCGTTCGCGCGGCGCGTCAGCGCGCCGAACGGCCACCGCCTCCGGCGCCGGTCGTCTAGAATGGCCGCCCGCGATCCCACCCACCTCGCGCCACCCGCCGGAGGGGCCCGTGACCGACATCGACAAGCGCACCGTCATCGCCCAGTGGGCCTTCGACACCCGCCCGGTGCTGCTGCGCTTCCACCTCTGGCTCGAGGACGTCGAGGTGGCGCGGGCGCAGGAGGAGCCGGTCTCGGCCTACACCTTCGCGCCCCGCGGCATCGCCCGCTGCCTGGCGATGACCAGCGCCGCGACCGCGCTCGGCACCCGGCTCTTCGGCGGCTTCGGCGAGGGGGCGGGCAAGGACAAGATGGCCTACAACCAGGCCAAGAAGGCGGCCGACGCCATCAGCGCCTACGTGATGAGCGAGGGGCTCTGGCACCTCACGCGCACCCTGCCCGAGAACCACGCCATCATGGTCTCGCTGGGCGAGGGGCTCATGCCCAAGGCGGGCGAGACGCCGGAGATGGGGGCGAACCCGCTGCTCGGCTTCGGGCGGGTCTACGCCCGGCCCGAGGTGGCGCGCACCGTGGACCGCCGCGTCCGCCGGCTCCTCAACGAGAAGGGGCACACCTTCGAGCAGTTCCACGGCTGGCTGCGGGACCGCGGCATCACCCTCTGGGGCGCGGCGGTGGACACCCTGGAGAACACCTCGCGCTTCGCCGAGGGGAAGCTCACCGGCCCGATGGCGGTCTTCCACCTCTTCGACTCGCCGCTGCGGGTCGCGCGCCCCTACGAGTCGTACATGGGCTGCATCACCGTCCCGCGGCGGGTGGCGCGGGCGGCGGAGGAGGGCTCGGTCCGGCTCGACTACCGGACGCCGCGCCGGCAGGTGATGACCGCCATCGAGGCGGCCTACCCGGGCATCCGCCGCGAGAACGTCCACGTCTGGACCCTCCGCGGCAAGAGCCGGGTGGGCCGGCTCGGCAAGCTCTGGGAGGAGTGGCAGGGGCTGGGCGTCCACCTGGTGGAGGACGGCTGGAAGGCCCCCTCGGGCCTGCCGGTCTTCACCGACTCCGGGACCTATGCCCCCACCTTCCTGGTGGGCGGCTGGAAGGACGCGGCCGGGGCCTCCCACTGCTTCCTCTGCGACGGCTACGCCGCCACCGCCGAGGCGGTGCAGGCGGCCAGCCTGTCCGAGGTGCTGGACGTCGAGTCGTCGATGGCGATGTTCACGCCCAGCTTCGAGCTGCCCTGCGGCGACGAGGCCAAGCTCATGCAGCTCGACCCCGCGGCGCCGGACTTCGCCCGGCGGGTGGGCGAGCTCTTCGGCGGGGGCGTGGTGGACGCCGGGCGCATCCAGACCTTCGCCGAGGACATCGGCGAGGCGGCGGCCTCCAACATGCCGATGGGGAAGCGGGTGCTGGCGGCCGACGACTTCCTCCCGCAGAAGGACTGGAGCGTGCTCGCCAGCATCGGCTACATGTGCGACGACCCGTACACCGGCATCGAGGGCGTCACCCAGGTGGCCGACCGCGTCTACCGGGTGACGACCAAGCTCGCCACCCGGAAGGCGTCGAGCCGGATCACCTTCACCTTCCGTCTCATGGAGACGGTGGAGGAGGCGCGCCACGTCTTCAGCCCGCTGCTGGTGCGCTTCCTCTCCGGCGTGGACCACACCACCCGGCCGGTGAAGATCTCCGACTCGGGCCGCATCCGGAACGAGCTGCAGACCATGCTGCCCAACGCGCTGGAGCACGACGGCGACCGGATGCGGGTGCTGTTCGGCCGGGTGGACGAGAAGGTGATCCCCCGGGAGAAGCAGCAGGCCATCCGGCGGGTGCTGGAGTGGTACAAGGCCAACCACCCGGCCTGGTTCGGCTGGCTGGAGATCGCGTAGGTCGCCGGGCCGTCGCGGCCTCCCCTCGATGGGGGGTCGGCGCCCTCGCCCCTCCGCGGTAACATGACGCATCCGTCTCCCCACGAAGCACGGGCCGAGCAGCCGGCCGCGTCCGGCCAGGAGGACTCATGTACGGGACCATCAGGCGCTACAAGCTCACCAAGCCGAAGGAGTTCAACGAGAAGGTGAACGCCTCCTTCATCAACGTGATCCGCAAGGTGCCCGGCTTCATCTCCTACATCGCCATCGACGAGGGCGACGGCTGGTGGGCCTCGCTGAGCCTGTTCGAGACCCGCGACGGCATCGTGCAGTCGGACAAGGTGGCGGCGGAGTGGGTCAAGACCAACGCCGGCGGCTTCGTCTCCGGCTCGCCGGAGATCACCGAGGGTCCGGTCGTCGTGAAGTGAGGCCGGCGCCCCGCGCGCCGGCCGGACCCGCCTCCCCTCGCACCGATCAGGATCGTCCGTGTTCCCCATCCACACCACCGAGCAGCTCCTCAAGGCCGTCGCCCTCGTCTCCGCGGGCTTCTCCGCCATCATCGGCGTCTGGTACCTGGTGCGGCGTCCCCACCTGCACCGGGTGACCAAGGCGCTGCTCTTCCTGGGGCTGGGCGTCTTCCCCGGGATCGTCTCGCTCACCGGCAACATCGCCAGCTTCGAGTACACCCTCTCGCGCCCGTTCTGCGGCTCCTGCCACGTCATGGGGCCGTACGTGCGCGACGCCGAGGACCCGAAGTCCAACAGCCTGGCGGCGCTCCACAGCCGCAACATGCGCTTCGGCGAGAACAGCTGCTACACCTGCCACGCCGACTACAAGATGTTCGGGACCATCACCACCAAGCTGAACGGCATGCGCCACCTGTTCATGTACATCACCGAGTACGCGAACACCGGCCCCGACGGCGAGGGCGGCCCGCCCATCCACCTCTACAAGCCCTTCAAGAGCGCCACCTGCATGCAGTGCCACTCCACCACCGGCAAGAAGTACCTGGAGGACCACGGGGACGCGGTGGAGCAGATCCGGTCGGGCGACCTGAACTGCATCGACTGCCACAGCGACGTGCACCCGCTGGCGCTCTCCCGGCGGCCCGGCGCGAAGGGCGGCGCGCAGAAGGAGGAGAAGAAGTGAAACACCAGATGGCGAAGAAGATGGTGTTCTTCTCCGTGGTCGGGACGCTGGTGGCCATGGTCTTCATGGCGGCGTCGATCGTCTTCCCGAACCCGCTGATGCTGGTGCTGGCCATGAGCATCGGCCAGGGCATCGCCGTCCTGGCGCTGGCCCTGTACCTGCTCGCGGTGGCGCTGGACCTGCAGTCGAGCGGCGGTGGCTACATCGGCCCGGAGGAGGAGGCCTCCCCCGAGGCCGGCTCCGCTCCTCCCCCGCCGCCCGCGCCCCCGCCGGCGGCGTAGCGCCCCTCCCGGCCCGGAGTCAGCGGGGCCGGGAGGCGCCCTGCGCCTCGCGCGTCTGGCGCTGCATCCGGAAGCGCACGTCGTTCTTCTGGCGGTTCGACGACTTGCGCGTGGACTTCCTCGACGGGCGCCCGGCCGAGTCCTCGAGGGCGTACTGCGCCTTGCGGCTCGCCCGCTCCGACTCGTTGTGGCGGTGCGGCGGCACCGCGGGGATCGCCGGCGTGGTCCTGGTCGCGGCCGCGCGCTTCAGGCCGGAACGCTCGGCGAGGTACCGGAACAGCTCTGCCTTCGTCATGATGCGCTCCCGGGGGAGGATTCCCCATCCCCAGCGAACGCCCGCCCGGCGGGGCGCGCAAGGGCCCCGGACAGGGCCGTGCGACAGCCTCGCCGTCAGCGGGGAGACCTGGCCAGGTCGGCCAGCGCCTGGCGCGCCTGGGCGGCCTGCGGGCTGGTGGGCGCGATCTCGATGACCTTCTTCCAGGCCGCCGTGCCCTTGGCGACGTCGTGCTTGTCGAGGGCCCAGACCACGCCCAGGTTGTAGAGGCTCTGGACGTGGTTGCGGTCGAGCTTGTTCGCCTTCTCGAAGGCGGCGATGGCGCGGTCGTAGTCGCCCAGCTCCCGGTACATCACGCCCTGGTCGGTGATGACGTTGGGGTCGTTGGGGTCGAGCTCCAGCGCCTTGGCGTAGGCCTCGATGGCCCTCTCGCGCTGGTGGGTGTCGAAGTAGTCGTTGCCGAGCTGCACCCATGCCGCCCGGTTCTTGGGGTCGGCGGCCACCAGCCGGCGCCCGACGTCGATGCGCGCGACCAGGTCGGGCGTCGGCTCGGGCGCGGAGGGCATGCCGGACGGCATCCCGGGCGGCATCCCGGGGGGCCCTCCGGGGAGGGGCGGGAGCGCCGACGGGGCGGCCCCGCCGGCCATCGCCGCGGGGCCGGCGCCGCGCAGGCCGGCGTCCAGGCCGCGGCCGTAGCCGATGATGTAGCCCGTGAGCCCGGCGACGACGATCAGGCCCGCACCGATTGCCAGCAGCGTGTTCCGGTTCACGTCCACCTCCTCGGCGCCGCCGCGGGATCGCGGGAGGCCGGCGCGCAGTCTAGTCCAGCCCCCCCGGGGTACGTCGATCCCGGCGCGCTCGAGGTCGTGGCCCCCAATTGGTCAGTCTCCCCGGATCGCGCCGGGCCCGCCCGGGTCGGGGTCCCGAGGCGGCGCGTCGCAGCTTCCAACCGCCCGTCCGGAGGAGTCATCGCGGCCTCGGCGAGAAGGGCCAACGCCACGTGTCAGGTGACGGAACGTCAACTCCGACCCCGATGAGCCGTTCGCCGTGCCGGTCGCGGCGGTATGGTCAGGCCGGACGGTCGTGTTCCAGCCAGAAGCGACGGGGTCGAGGGAACCCACGGGACCTGGAGGGAAGGCCATGTCGACGCGGAAGTCGCTGGCGCGCAGCACCCTGGCCGCGCTCGCCGTCGTGGGACTCGCGGCGGCGTCCCCCGCGCGCGCCATCCCCGCCTTTGCCCGCAAGTACGGCACGAGCTGCCTCACCTGCCACACCGTCTACCCGAAGCTCACGCCGTTCGGAGAGGCCTTCCGGCGGAACGGCTACCGCTTCCCGGGCGTGGACAGCGACCAGGTGAAGCAGGAGACGGTGCCGCTGGGCCAGGAGGCGAACAAGAAGTCCTTCCCCAACGCCGTCTGGCCCGCCAGCATCCCCGGCTCCGTGCCCGTGGCCATCGGGTTCAACGGCCAGGCGAGCCTCTTCCCCGACAAGACCGCGTCCCTCCCGCGGACCAGCGCCGCGGCCGGGGGCGCGCCGGTGCGCAGCTCGCTCGACGACCTGGTGGCGGAGGGCCACCTCTGGCTCGGGGCCGCGCTCTCCGACACCGTCACCACCTGGGGCGAGCTGACCTTCGGCGACGACGGGTCGTTCTCGCTCGAGCACGCCCAGCTGCTGTTCAACGACCTGGTGGGGCCGCCGCACGCGGTGAACCTCGTGGTCGGGAAGGGCTTCCCGACGCTCTCCAGCTTCGGCCCCCACTCCTCCTACGCCGCCGACGCGCAGATCCCGGTCCTCCCCGTGACCGGGCTCTACGGGCTCAGCACCGACCCGTTCGTCCTGGTGGACAGCTACAAGGGCGCGGAGGTGAACGGCGTCCTCGGCGGCCGCTTCCAGTACGCCGCCGGGATCAGCAACGGGAAGAACAGCTTCGGCCAGCGCTTCAACGCCGAGAACTGGTACCTGTCGGCCGGGGCCAAGCTCGGCGGGATGCGGCTGGACGGGGAGGGGGACGCCGGCCCGCAGGACGCCATGCGCCCGTGGGCGGAGGAGTCCCTCACCGTCCACGCCTTCGCCTACCACTCGAACGAATGGTTCCCGACGCCCGGCGCGACCGGCACCGCCAGCAACGACGTCTCCTTCACCGTGGGAGGCGGGGCGCGGGCGACGTTCGGCTCGGCCGAGCTGGACGTCGGCTACTACGGGCAGTCGCACGGCCACGGCACCGACGCGCTCGGCAAGGTGACGGCGGGCGTCGCCTACGGTGAGCTGAGCTACGTCGTCTACCCCTGGCTGGTGCCGGCCCTGCGCGTCGAGCGGATGAGCCTCAAGCCCAGCGGCGGGAGCAGCGTCAGCGACCTGCACTGGATGCCGGCCATCGCCTTCCTGATCCGCCCCAACGTGAAGCTGGTGCTGGCCGGGAACGTCGAGCAGGCGCGCGGCTTCCCCAGCCCCGGCGGCGCGCCGGCCGCCTGGAGCGGCGGCAGCGGCGACTCGGGGGCGCTGGTGATCACGCCGACCGGGGCCGACCCCGCCGCGAAGCTGAACGAGCTCGAGTCGATCACCGTATTCCTCGCATGGGCACTCTAGCCGCCGCACGGAGCCACGCCATGTCCTCTCGCCGCTCACCGATCGCCGCCCTCCTCCTCGCCGCCGGGCTGCTCGCCGCCGGGCCCGCCCGCGCCGCCGGGGGCACCATCTCCGGCAAGGTCGAGGCCACGCCGGCCAAGTACCTGCCCGACACCGTGGTGTACCTGAAGAACGTCCCCGGCACCCACGCGCCCCGGACCCACGAGATGGACCAGCGGGGGATGCAGTTCGTTCCCCACGTCCTGGCCGTCGCGCAGGGCGACACGGTGAAGTTCCTGAACCACGACAAGGTGGCCCACAACGTCTACTCGCCGGACGGAGAGGGGTACAACCTCGGCTCGTTCAAGCAGGACCAGTCGGCGAGCTACACCTTCAAGAAGACCGGCGCCTACACCCAGCTCTGCAGCATCCACCCGGAGATGCTGGGCTACGTCTTCGTGGGCCAGAACCCGTACGCCGCGGCGGTGGACGCCAAGGGCCACTTCGCCATCCACGACGTGCCGCCGGGCACCTGGCAGCTCGCGGTCTGGAACGGCGACAAGCTCAAGGCGCCCGACCGCACCGTCACGGTGGTGGCCGGCAAGGCCCTCACGGAGAACTTCTCGCTCAAGCGCTGACCGGGGGAGCCGTGCACGCATCCCGCGCCGGGCCGGCCCTCCTGGCGGCCGCCGTCCTGCCGCTGCTCCAGTGCGGGGATTCGCTCCCGCCGCCGCCGGTCCAGCCGATCCGGTTCAGCCACCGGGTCCACGCCGGCCTGAACGCCATCGGCTGCACCGCCTGCCACGGTTACGTCGAGCGCGGGCCGGTGGCGGGCGTCCCCTCGATGGCCCGGTGCCAGGGCTGCCACAAGTTCGTGAAGGAGGACAAGGAGGAGCCGGCCCTGACGGCCGACATCCAGGTGCTCCTCCGGCACCTCGACGAGGACAAGCCCATCGAGTGGGTCCGGGTCCACCGGCTGCCGGACCACGTCTACTTCAACCACGAGCGGCACATCCGCTCGGGCGTGGTGTGCAGCGAGTGCCACGGCGCGGTCGAGACCATGGACGTCGTGCGCCAGGTCTCGCCGCTGACCATGGGCTGGTGCCTCCAGTGCCACCGGCGGAAGCAGGCGGAGCGGCCGCTGGAGCGGGCGCACATGACCGAGTGCATCACCTGCCACAAGTGAGGGGCCCATGTCCGATTCCTCGACGGGCGGCATGCCCCGCCGGAGCTTCCTGAAGATCGCCGCCGCCGCCGGCGTGACGGCGGGCTGCTCCCCGAAGGCGGCCACGCAGAAGCTGGTCCCGCTGCTGGTCCCGGCCGACGACATCGTCCCCGGCGTGCCGCTCTACTACCGGACCGCCTGCCGCGAGTGCGCGGCCGGCTGCGGCGTCACCGCGCGGACGCGCGAGGGGCGGGCGGTGAAGCTGGAGGGGAACCCCGAGGATCCCATCGGCGGCGGCGCGCTGTGCGCCCGCGGCCAGGCGGCCCTCCAGGCCCTCTACCACCCGGAGCGCTTCACGGGGCCGATGCAGCGCGGTCCCGGCGGCGCGCTGGCGCCCCTGGGGTGGGACGACGCCGAGGAGCGGCTCGCCCAGGCCGTCCGGGCGGCGCGCGCCCGCGGGCCGGGCCGGGTGCGGCTCGTCACCCGCGCCGAGCCGGGCGCCGCGGGGGAGCTGCAGCGCTCCTTCGTCGCCGCCGTGGGCGGCCGGCCCGGCGATCGGCTGGTGCTGGAGCCCTTCGACCCGGCGCCGATCCGCGCCGCCAGCGAGGCCCTGTTCGGGCGGCGCGAGCTGCCCATCCCGGACCTCTCCGCCGCCCACACCGTGGTCTCCTTCGGCGCCGACTTCCTCGAGACCTGGCTTTCCCCGGTGGAGCTGACGCGCCAGTTCGCGGCCGGGCGGGGCCGGCTGGGCGACGACCGGACCCGGCTGGTGTGGGTCGGGCCGCGCCTGTCGCTCACCGGCGCCTCGGCCGACGCCTGGCTCCGCACCCGCGCCGGGGGGGAGCTGCCCCTGGCGCTGGCGCTGCTGCGCTGGATCCTCGACCCGGCCCACGACGTCCCCGGCCTGGCGGCCGACGTCCGGGCCCTCTTCCCGGCGCTGGCGCGGCTCGACCCCCTGGAGCTGGCGGCGCGGTCCGGCGTGGCCGCGGCCGAGATCGAGCTGCTGGCCCGCAGCCTGGCGCGGCGCCGGCCGTCGGCGCTGCTCGGGCCGGGTCCGGCCAGCCAGGGGCCCGACGCCACGGCCCTGGCGGCCGTGCTGCTGCTCCTCGACCTGGCGCTCGGGAACTTCGGGAAGAGCCTGGCCTACGGCCTGGACCCGGCCGCCGACGTCCCCTCGACCGGCGCCGACGCCGAGGCGCTGGTGGCCGCCATGGCCGCCGGGGAGGTCGACGTCCTCCTCGTCCAGGGGGTCGACCCGCTGGGCCGGCTGCCGGCGGCGCTGAAGGCGGCCGAGGCGCTCGGCAAGGTGCCGCTCGTGGTGAGCTTCGCGCTCCGGCCCGACGCGACGACGGCGCGGGCCCACCTGGTGCTGCCCGACCAGCACACCCTGGAGTCGTTCGGGGACCTGGCGCCGCGCGCCGGCGTCCTCCAGCTGGCGCAGCCGGTGATGCTGCCCATCGCCGACACCCGGCCGGCCGCGCAGGTGCTGCTGGAGCTGGCGGAGCGGCTGCAGCTCGCCCCACCGCTGGCGCCCTCCACCGATCTCCACGACCTCCTCCAGGGTCGCGACGGCCCGCTCGCCCGGCGGGCCACCGGCGCGCCGGCCGACGCCGACCTCGCCTGGCGCGCCGCCCTCCAGCGAGGGGGCGTCTGGACCGACGCCTCGGGCGCCCGGCGCCTGCCGGAGCTGGCGCGCGGCGCCGCGGAGCGATTCCTCGCGCTCCCGCCCGCGGCGCCCGCGGCGGTGGGCGCGGAGCTCGACCTGGTCCTCTTCCCCACCACGCTGCGGGGCGACGGGCGATCCGCCGACCTCCCCTGGCTCCGCGAGATCCCCGACACCATGTCGAGCGTCTCCTGGAGCCCCTGGGCCGAGATCTCCCCGGCGACGGCGAAGCGGCTCGGCGTCGCCACCGGCGACCGGCTCTCCCTCACCACCGCCGCGGGCCGCGCCGTGGTGCCGGCCTACGTGTTCCCGGGGATCCGCGACGACGCCGTGGGGCTGCCGCTTGGCGGCCCCGAGGCCCTGGCGCTGCTGCCGGCGGCGCGCGACGCCGGCTCCGGGGCGCCGGCCTGGGCCGG
>JAKAEO010000268.1 GCA_021818285.1 Myxococcales bacterium | reverse complement strand
AACGGCACGGGCGCGGAGCTGTGGGCCTTCATCCCGCCCGACCTGCTGCCGCGCCTCGCCGGGCTCCTCGACCGGCACCAGTACATGGTGGACGGCTCGGTGATGGTGCGGGACATCTGGGTGGACGCGAACGGCGACTTCAAGAAGCAGAAGGGCGAGTACCACACGGTGGCGATCTTCGGGGAGCGCACCGGCGGGACGCAGTACCACGCGCTGGACGTCACCGACCCGACCAACCCGGTGGCGCTCTGGCTCTTCCCGAACGCCGACGGCACCGTGAACGAGGGCTTCCCCCGCCCGGCCTCCCAGGACGCCACCTACATGGGCCAATCCTGGAGCGACTTCGCGCCGCGCCCGCCGCCCATCGGGCCGGTGAAGCTGGCGAACGCCGGCGACCCGCGCGGCTGGGAGGAGCGCTGGGTGGTGATGATCAACGGCGGCTTCGATCCGGCCATGGACCGGGGGCGCGCCGTGTTCATGGTGGACGCCTGGACCGGCAAGACCCTCTGGCGCTTCACCGACGACGACTTCAAGGCCCAGCAGGGCTACGGGTCGGGGACCAGCATGTTCCCGGTGCCGGCCGGGATCTCCATGGTGGACATCGGCGATCCGACCCAGGCCAGCTCCGACGCCGACGGCTTCTTCGACACCGCGACCTGGGGCGACCTGGGCGGCAACCTCTGGGTGGCGCGGCTGTGGGATCCCGGCACCGTCGACGCCGGCACCGGCCTGGTGACCAACTGGTTCGCGGCCCGCACCTTCGAGCAGCAGCGGCGGACCGACGACCTGCAGGGCGTCGCCGGCCGGACCGAGTTCTTCTACATGACCGCCAACGCCTTCGAGCCCACCAGCCGCACGCTCCGCACCTTCCTGGGGGGCGGGAACCGCGAGCGGATGATGAACCAGACGGGCAGCTGCACCAGCGACGACCTGGTCGGGTGCTGCCAGGCTGGCTGCACCATCTCCGCCAGCACCACCGACAACTACGGGTCCTGCAACAGCACCGGCGCCTTCTCCTGCTCCGGCGCCACCGGGACCTACACGCTGCCCGCCACCTCCAGCACCTCCGCCTGCCCGGCGGCCCCGGCGGTGGCGGCCTGCGCCGCGGCGCCGACCAACCAGTACGTCTCGACCACCGCCACCACGCGGACCTGCCCCGGCTCCGCCACCGCGACCACCACCAGCACCGTCACCTGCACCGCGGCCGGGGCCTGCACCAGCGCCCCCGGGGGGGAGTGGGCGGCCTCCGGGAGCTTCGCCACCCCGCCGCGCAACCGCTTCTACGGCGTCTGGTCCTACGGCGGCGTGCCCCAGAAGATGTTCCGGACGGCCGCCGACGCCCGGACCTTCGACCGGAACCGCTTCACCGACGTCGCCTACTCGGGGACCTGCGCCGGGCCGGCCGGCAGCACCTGCTCGCTCCGGGACACCACCAAGGCGGTGGTGACCTACGCGCCGTCCAGCCCGCAGCTGGTCTCGACCGCCTGCCTGCCGGGCGCGCCGGTGGTCGGCGGGGTGGCGACCTGCTCCGCCACCTCCTCCGACGCCGGCTGGTTCTACGAGTACGGGGACGTCTGCCCGCTCTCGAGCTGCTCGCCGGCCCCGCCCTGGAACGACGAGAAGACCGGGTCGGGGGCCACGGTGGTGCTGGGCTGCACCGCCTGGGGCGGGTTCCGGCCGTACGGCGCCACCACCTCGACCGATCCCTGCTCGGGCGCGCTGGGCACGCCGGTCACCTACGGCTACGTGGCCGACTTCGTCTCCGGCGTGCCCGGCGCCAGCTGCGGCTACGCCTCGAGCGGGAACGTCTACCGCGCGTCGCCGCGGAGCACCACGGCTCCGCCCACCGCCGCCACCGTGCGCATCACCTTCAGCCCCAGCGGCAGCATCTCCTACTCGACGCTGCAGGTGGACGCCGGCTCGCCGCCGACCTCGATGACCCTGGGGACGCGCAGCGAGATCTCGGAGCCGGTCTACTGGCTGGAGGTGCCCCGCACGCTCCACGCCTGCCGCCACGTGCCGAACTCGGGCCAGTGCGAGTAGCGGCCGGGATCCCCGACCCGGGGCCGCGGCGGCTCAGGGCTCGGCGATGCCGTACTTGGCGAGCCGGTAGCGCAGCGAGCGGAAGGTGAGCCGGAGCAGGCGCGCCGCCTCGGTCCGCACCCCGTGGGTGCGGGCCAGGGCCTGCTCCAGCACGCGCCGCTCGACGGCGTCGAGGTGCGCCTGGAGGTCGAGCCCCTCCGGCGGGAGCTCGGCGGGGAGCGGCGCGGCCGGGACCGCGCCGCCGCGCATCGCCGGCGGCAGCGCCTCCGGCCCGATCACCGGCCCGTCGCCCAGGGTCACCGCCCGCTCCACCACGTTGGCCAGCTCCCGGAGGTTCCCGGGGTAGTCCCAGGCCTGGAGCAGCCGCGCGGTCTCGGGGGCCAGCCCGGGCCGCTCGCGGCCCGCCTCCTGCGCGAAGCGCTCCAGGAACAGGTCGACGAAGAGGGGCACGTCGCCGCGCCGCTCCCGCAAGGGCGGCATGCGGATCTGGATGACGTCCAGCCGGTAGAAGAGGTCCTCCCGGAAGCGTCCGGCCTTCACCTCCTCCTCGAGGCTGCGGTTGGTCGCGGCGACGACCCGGGCCTGCACCGGGAGGTCGGCGTTCCCGCCCACCCGCCGGATCTTGCGCTCCTGCAGGGCGCGCAGCAGCTTCACCTGAAGCTGCGGGGGCAGCTCGCCCACCTCGTCGAGGAAGAGGGTCCCGCTCCCGGCGACCTCGAAGAGGCCCGGCTTCTGCTCGCTGGCCCCGGTGAAGGCGCCCCGCTCGTGGCCGAAGAGCTCGCTCTCGATGAGCCCCTCGGGGATGGCGCCGCAGTTCACCGCCACGAAGGGCTGGGCGTGGCGGTCCCCGCGGGCGTGGATGGCGCGCGCCACCACCTCCTTGCCGGTGCCGCTCTCCCCGGTGACCAGCACGGTGGTGCGGCCGGCGGCCACCTTGTCCACCAGGCGGCGGACCTCCTGGACGGCCGGGGCCTCCCCGAGGATGTCGTCGGCCCCGGGGCGCCGCTCGCCGACCCGGTGGCGCAGCACCCGGTTCTCGGCGAGCAGGGCCCGGTGCTCCAGCGCCTTCTCCACCACCAGCAGCAGCTCGTCCACCTTGAAGGGCTTGGTGACGTAGTCGTGGGCGCCGAGCTTCATCGCCTGGATGGCGTTCTCGGTGGTGGCGAAGGCGGTGAGCATCACCACCTCGGTGGACGGAGAGGCCGCCTTCACCTGGCGGAGGATCTCCAGCCCCGACTCCCCGCCCAGGCGCAGGTCGCTGAGCACCAGGTCGAGCGGCACGGCGGCGGCCCGGGCCAGGGCCCCCTTCACGCCGGAGGCGGTGGAGACCTCGTGCCCCTGCTTGCGCAGCAGGATCTCCAGGAACTCGCGCATGGACTGCTCGTCGTCGACGACGAGGATCGAGGCCATGGGCCATCCTACCTCGCCCGGCTCCGCCGGCTCACGCCGGGCGGGCGGGCGCGGCGCCGGGAGTGGCGGCGGGCGCCGGGGGGAGGCGGACGGAGAAGCGGGCCCCCTGGCCGGGGACCGACGCGGCCGAGACCGTCCCGCCGTGCGCGTCCACCACCCGCTGCACCGTGGCCAGGCCCAGGCCGGTGCCGCTCGGCTTGGTGGTGAAGAACGGCGTGAAGAGCCGCGCCAGCTCCTCCGGCCCGATCCCC